>DATGIG010000178.1:0-7957 GCA_035295825.1 Chthonomonadaceae bacterium
CTCCATGTCCAGCACCTGCGCGACACCCGCCAGATGTTCGCGCCCGCCGTGTTCGAGGCGGGCAAGCTGCGCGATGCCGCCTCCGTCTCGCCACTCGCCTTCTATGGATTGCTGCTGGGTGCGGTCTGCCTGGCGCTCGTCGTAGGATGCGCGACTGCGCTGCCCCTCTTCTACCATCACGGCGCGTCCTCGCTCACCTTCAACAGCGACGGCATGATGATGAGCGCCAATGTGGTCCCGACGAGCGCCATCGGGCAGGCAACGACCCGCCTGACCGGCGTCCTGCGCCCGACGCCGCAGTCGGGCTTCGCGCTGCTGGTCGGCGCGCTGCTCACCTGGGCGCTGTTTGTGCTGCGGATGCGGTTTCTGGGCTGGCCTCTCCACCCGCTCGGCTACGCCCTTACCGGCACGCTTCAACTCGGCTACGCCAATAAGATGCTCTTCTCCATCGTATTGGGTTGGTTTCTGAAGGCGTTGACGCTACGACTGGGCGGTCATCGGGGTTATCAGCTCCTGCGGGGCGTCGCTCTCGGCCTGATCCTGGGAGATCTGCTCATGGGCGGCATCCTCAAGCTCCTCGACGCCCTCCTCGGCCCCAGCGGTTACGCCATCTTTTGAACCTCCCTGAACTTACAGTCTACTCAAAACTTACCCAACCCCATCCCTGAGAAAATCTGCTTGCATTGGAAGGCTTGCGAGATGCCAGGTTTTCGCCCCCCATTCCCCATTTTTGGGGGAGAGTGCATGCATTGGAAGGTTTTACACTATACAAATCGGTCTACCGACAGGACGTTCCCCCAGAATTGGGGGGTAAGGGGGCGCTGCCTTTGGGGTACTCCCAACTTTTGAGCCTCGCTGAATTCAGATAGGCGCGACGGGTTTCAACCCGGCGCCTCTAATGGAATGATCTCAACATTCCTCAAAAGGCAGAACAAAGGGTTGAAATGCACTTCGCTAAAATCAGCGCTTTGGAATAGCCCACAGGTCTACGATCCCATCATAAGCTCCTACTGCCAGTGTGGAACCATCCGGAGAGAAAGCGAGCGAATAGACCATCGTTCCAATACCGGGATCATCATGTTTTGGATCACGGTCTTTCGGTTTGATGGTTCCAATGTTCTGACCGGTAGCCATATCCCAGAACTTGATGCTGAAGTCCCCGCCGGTCGCCAGTGTCTTGCTGTCTGGAGAAAAGGCCACAGCGAGTACGCCGCCCCAATGCCCTTTAAGAACGTATATCTGCTTTCCGGTCGTTGGATTCCAAACCTTGGCGGTCGTATCGTTATCTCCCCCAGCCAACAGCTTTCCATCCGGAGAATAAGCCAGGGCGTAAATGCCGTCAGTATCGGATGGCGAGATAGTGCGATCAGAATGCCAGGTGCTGGTGTTCCATAAGATCACTGTATTTTCGAAGCCGCAACTGGCTAACAGCTTGCCATCAGGAGAAAAAACCAACGAGAGAATTGCGTGAGGTACCAGGAGCGTTTGCTTTAGTTTCCTCGTCGCGACATCCCATATCTTGATAGAATCCATACCTCCTGTGGCGAGCAGAGAACCATCCGGGGAAAAAGCGACGGCATGTACATAAATCTTTCCCGCCTGAATGACAGATTGACAGTGCCCATTGGTGGTATCCCAGAGTCTCGTGGTCCCATCTGATCCAGAGGTAGCCAGCAGCTTGCTGTCCGGAGAGAACGCTAAAGAATACAGCCCATCGGTATGCCCAGTAAGCGTAAAGAGGACCTGTCCTGTCGCCGGATTCCATATCTTCGCTGTTTTGTCATAACTCGCTGTCGCCAACATCTTCCCATCGGGAGAGTAAGCGACATAGGCAATGACATCATGCCCCTGGAGTGAACGTGTTGGCGAGGAGGGCAATTTTAGTGGAGGTTGTCTCTGAGCCAGAGTGCGATGAACCCCGCTCCCGATGATGAGGACGACAAGACTAAGCGCAATGCCTGCCGCAAGTAGTGGGCCAATAGGCTTCATATTGGTTCTCTTTCTACGGTCAACTTGCTCTCCATCTATAACTGTCCCGAGGGGAACGCGTCGCTCAGTAGTCCCCCTTCCTCTGTTCTTGGGGATGGGCGATCTTGGTAGGCGGTACTCACTCTTTTGCGCCGTGTTGGCGCAGGAGGGAGATGAGTTCTTGATTATTGAACTGTTGGGCCATTTGGAGCGGGGTGCGGCGGGCCTTATCCGGAATGTTGGGGTTTGCGCCCGCGTTGATGAGGATTTTGGCGATGCCGACCTGGTTGTCCTGGGTGGCGACCAGCAGTGCGGTGCGTCCCCCTTCGTCACGTACGTTCAGGTCGGAATGAGCGGCGATTAGCAGCTTCACGATCTCGGCATTGCCCTGGTCGGCGGCCCACATGAGCGCGGTGATGCCTCTGGAATCCTTGACTCGGGCATTGGCCCCCTTATCCAGCATCGCCTTCACCAGTTTGACGTCGCCATCGTTGCCGGATTGGATGGCGCTGATGAGTGGGGATGCGTAGTCGCCGGTGACGTTGGGATCGGCCCCATGGTCCAGCAGCAGCAGGATCAGTTGGCGGCTGCCATCCGTTTCGCTGGTATAGGCCAGGAGCGTGCGTCCCAGGCGGTCCTTCACATTGGGATTTGCGCCCGCGTCCAGCAGCGCCTTGATGATGCCGAGGTCGCGGTGGTTGGTCCAGGCCCAGCGGAGCGCGGTCGCGCCCTCCTTGTCCGGAGTGTTCGGGTCGGCATGGTGCTGCAGCAGCACGTTCACGATTCCGGCGCGCCCATCGTAGGCGGCGCGCATCAGCGCCGTCACCCCCTCCGCGTTGCGCTGGTTGGGGCTGACGCCATTCTCCAGCAGCGTGGCCGCCTGATTCTCATCGCCGCGCTGGATGGCGTCGAAGAGCGCGTCGCCCATATGGCGGCGCTGCAGCGCGCCGACGCCGAGCCAGAGCAGATAGATGAGCAGCGCCCCGACAGGGATCAGCCAGAGGCTCGCCCGGCGGAGACGGGTGCGCAGGGACTGCTCGCGGCGGACCGGCAAGGGCGCCACATACTCCGGCGCGCCGGCATGCTTGAGGATGCGCAGGATCTCGGGGTTGCCTGTGCGCAGGGCATAGCGGGTCGCGGTGCCGCCCAGGTCGTCTTTCGCGCTCACGTCCGCGCCGGACGCTACCAGGAGCGCGACCACCTCCGCGTAGTTATTCCGAACCGCCTGGATCAGGGCGGTATGCCCCAGCACATCGCGCCCATCGATAGCTGCACCCTGCTCCAGCAGTCGCTGAACGGTCGCCGTATCCCCGCTCTCCGCCGCTGCAATCAGCGGGGGCGTCTCCACCTCCATCTCCTCATCGGATTGGCGCGCCGCTCCTTCGTAGGGTGGTGATAGGAACGCGTCCAGAGGCGGGGTATCCGGGGGTGGGGGAGGCTTCGGCGGGTCTGTGGGTTGCTCGGCCATCGCGGTGCGCCTACTCCTTCGCCCCCTCCTGCCGGAGCAGGGAGGCCATCTCAGCCAGCTTCTTTTCGAGGGCGAATTGCAGCGCGGTGCGGGAGAGGTTGTCTCTGGCGTTCAGGTTGCCGCCGTGAGAGATCACGAGGCGCAGAATATCCGCGCACGCCTCCTGGCGGTCACGGTCCGTCTGAGTGAGGCCCGCAAGGGCATACATCACCGTCGTAGCGCCGTTTTTATCCGCGGCATTGACCTGCGCGCCCTTCTCCAGGAGCAGGCGCACCAGCTCCGGCTGCTCCTCCTGCGCCGCCAGTTGCAGGGGGGTCCGCTCCATGGCATCCTTGACGTTGGGGTTGGCCCCTTTCTCCAGCAGCAGTTTCGCAAGGGCCGTGTTGCCCCGCTCCGCCGCCCAGAGCAGCGCGGGCGTGCCGGCGGCATCGCGGACATCCGGGTTCGCCCCCTTGTTTAGCATCTCCTCCACGACGTCGGTATCTCCCGCTGCGCCCTGCTCGATGAGGGAGACCAGCGGAGAGCCGCTGTCGCTTTTGACGTTGGGGTTGGCGCCGTGCTGGAGCAGCAGGTGGATCAGGCGTGCGTTCCCCTCGGATTCACAGGCATAGGAGAGCAGCGTCTTGCCGTGGCTGTCGGCGCGATTGGGATCGGCTCCGTATTGGAGCAGCGCCTCGACGATGGCCGGGCGGCTGATCCCCGCGTGCAGCAGGGCGGTGGCGCCATCGGCGTCTTTCCAATTGGGATCGGCATGGTATTTCAGCAGGAGGGCGACGACTTCGGTGTGGCCGCCATCGGCGGCGAAGATCAGCGGGGTGATATTGCGGCGGTTGGCGACATTCGGGTCCATCCCTCCCGTGAGCATGGCGGTCATGCCGGGAAGGTCATCGTTGTAAGTCGCCTCCATCAACTGTGCGCAGGCGCTCGTACGTTGCACATAGACATAGAGACGCCAGGAGGCGAACAGGACGAGGAGCGTGGTCAGCGTCCAGAGAAGCCGTCGCTTCTGCTGCCGGGCGCGCTGCTGAGCCGGGTTCGGTGGCTCGGCGGGGGGCTCCTCCTCCTCCGGGCCATAATAGCCCTGAAGGATCCCTAAAATCTCCTCGTTCTTCAGCCGGGCGGCATAACGCAGCGGCGTGGCGCCGGTATCGTCCTCGGCTTCGATGTTCGCCCCCGCGTCCACCAGTAGCGCGACCACATTCGGATGCTGGTTCTTGACGGCGTGGATCAGCGCGGTACGGCCCAGGTGATCTTTCGCTTCGAGTTCGGCGGCGGTATCCAGGAGAAATTGAACGGCGCGTGTATCTCCGATAGCCGCCGCCTGTATCAGCGGAGTAAATTCCGGTTTTTTGGTTTCCATGGGAGCGGTTCCACCCTGATCGGACGGCGTATTGCGACCTGTCTGCTGCATTTGCCGACAGTACATACCGTACATTATACCGCACCCTTCTCTGGAGAGTAGGGGAGGGGGAGCAGATTAGGGCTTTGCGCCCGCTTTCTTGAGCGCCTGGAGGATGTCGTCCCGCTGGTCGGCGGTAGCCCACACCAGGGCGGACCGCTGGCCCTTGTCCTGCAGTTCCGGCTTTGCGCCCTTTGCCAGCAGCAGGTTCACCAGGGCGAGGTCGCCCACCTTTACGGCTCCGATGAGCGGCGTATCGCCATTGGCGTTCTGGGCATTGGCATCCGCTCCCTTTTCGAGCAGCGCGCGCACCATCTCCGGGTTTTTGCGTGCAATGGTCCAATGGAGGGGGGTATCGCCCCCGGAGTCCTTGACATTGACATGGGTCGTTTTGGGCAGGAGCACGCCGGCAAGATCGGCTCGCCCCTTTTCCAGCGCCATGAGCAGGGCGTTTTCGCCGTTCGGGCCGGTCGCATTGAGATCCGCGCCGTGCTGGATTAGCAGGGACATGAAGGACGCATCGCCCCGAGAAGCCGCCCACACGGCGATAGGCTGGCCGACATTGTCCTGCAGTCCCTGCACCTCCGCGCCCTTTTCCAGGCACAGGCGTAGGGTCTCCACCACATCTTTGTCTGCTCCTGAGTTCAATGCGATCGCGAGGGCGGAATGGCCGGCCTGATCCCGATAGGTGAGTTCCGCCCCCTTGTCCAGCAGGAGCTTGACCATGTCCGGGTGCGCCTGACTGATCGCCTGGTAAAGCGCTGTCTGGCCTCCGGCGATCTTGGCATTGACCTGCGCCCCCCGGGAGAGCAGGAGGCGGGCGATCTCCACCTGGTTGGACGCTGCGGCGGTGGTGAGCGCCGTCTCTCCGTAAGAGGTCGCCGCGTTCACATCCACCCCTGCGTCCAACAAGCGTCGAACCTCCTCGGTATGGGAGGATTCCACGGCACTGCACAATTTCTGGGCGTTGGTGACGGCTTTATCTTTGGTGTCGACGTGGCGATAGAGCTTCCATCCCGCCACGGGTAGGAGCAGGAGTAGGAGGAGTAGGAGAAGGCCGGTGACCTTGGCGCGTGTACTCATCATAGGATTGTCTCCGGAAGGGCGGTAAGAGCGTCTAAACGACCCGCCCCCGCTCTCACCCTCCCCTAGTTCTGGGGGAGGGAGCTATTCAAGCTCCGTGGGCGAGGCGGCGCGCAATAGTTGCTGCGGAGCCTCGGCGGAGTTCGTTTGTCCATAGGCAGCGCGCAGCAACTGGTCGGGCGGCGCTCCGGCTTCAGAGCCGCGCAGCAGGGTCATCCGCGCCTCTTCGCGCGCCGCACGCTCCGCCAGGATCGCCAGCGTCGTCTCCGCGTGCTGGCGCAGCTCCGAGGAGGGCGGTAGGGTCTGGAGCAGGCGATGGACGGCGGGCGCTGCACGGCCATCGCCCACGGCCGCCAGCGCCCCCAGCAGTTCCTTGCGCAGGCCGGTGTCGGGAAGAGAGAGCAGGTGCGCCATGGCGACGACGGCATTTGGTCCCAGCACATACGCCTGATCCGGCGTCAGGCCGCGCACTTTCGGCAGCACTTGCGCCAGAGCAGTGCGCGCGTCGCCACTCCATTCCGCCCCCTGGCTCGTCATGACCAGTTGCGCCAGTTTCCCGACCGTACGCACATCGCCCAGTTTTCCCAGCGACCAGGCGGCGTGCCGCACCACGCGCCTGCCATCCTGAAAGACCGGAAGGACGCCGACTTTGATCAGGACATAGAGGATCAGGGCAGGGATCGGCATGAGGCAGCCGAGGAAGCCGACAGGAATGGGAACGCCCCGCTCCCGCTCCGCCCTATCGAGTGCCGACAGCAAAGGCCAGACGGCGCGCTCATCGTTCCAATCGCCCAGATAGGCTGCCATCGCCGCCCTCTGTTTCACGTTCCCGGAAAGCAGGGCGCCCACCATCGCCTGGAACGCCGCCTCCCCGAAACGCCGCAGGGCCTCGAAGGCGGTGTCGCAGATATGCGGGTCCGGATTTTGCAGGGCGTGAAGCAGCTTCGGGATCGTGTACGGATCCCCGCTGGTCGCCACCATCTCCACTTCGGCCGGGGTGAGCAGGCGTCGCATGGGCGTTATTTCCCCGTGGTCAGGGCCTGCTCCACAGCGCCCTTCACTTCAGCGCGGGCTTCCGGCGTGATGCCCAGCCCGGAGAGCAGTGTGTAGGCCATGACCTTGTTTCCCAGGGCATTCATGTGTACGCCATCGACGGTAAGCAGGTTGTCTCTCGCTCCTGTCTGTTTGCGATAGGTATTGATGAGGGCCTGGAAGGGCTTCTGATAGTCCACAAAAAGCGCTTTGTGCTTGTGGGCCAGATCGCGCAGCGCCGCATTATAGCCCGCAATCTTGGCGTTTTCGCGATTGTCCAGCTCTTCGTGAATGACCGTCGTGGAGAGGACGACCACCTTGACGTTCGCCTGCTCCGCCATCGTGATCATCTCCTCCACGTTCTTGCGGTAGGCATCCGGCGGGACGCCGCGCGGCCCATCTCCCAGCGGGTGGTTGTCGTAGAAGCCGTGCCAGACATCGTTGACGCCCACGCTGATAGTCACCATATCGGGCTTTTTGTCCAGCACATCGCGCTGGAAACGCGCCAGCATGTCGGTAGATTTATGCCCGGAGATCCCCGCATTGAGGACCTCGATGTTCTGCTGCGGGTAGAGGGCGTTGAGATAGTGGCGAAAGAGCCAGGCATAGCCGCCGGGACCCTCGCCGCCCTGCGTGATGCTATCGCCCAGGCAGACGATACGATGCACCCCTTTCAGGATGGGCGGTCGTTCGGGTGTATCTGGATCAGCATGAGCCGGTAGGCATAAGGCGAGTAGTAGTAAGCAGGCAATTAGAAAACGCATCTGGATCTCCTCACAGGTTTTTGGCAGATTCCTCGCTGGAGATCCATTTTCCTGCTTCTATGCACACCGTGCCACAAAGCGGCAGCCTCCCCGCCGTACTATCTGGATCGGGTAGAGTAACCGATTGGCGAGCAAGCACGATCTGCATCCATTATCCAACGATTAGGGTGGTGGATTGTGCTGAGACAAAAATAAGTTGGCAAGATCATGAAAACTTCCAGATCCTTTTAACAGTTTCGAGTA
>DATGIG010000179.1:0-3643 GCA_035295825.1 Chthonomonadaceae bacterium
TGGATAGTGCCTTGTTCAATTTGTTTTGATCGTCCGGCGTCAGATCCGCAGGCTGCGCGTTCTGGCTCAGTTGGAGCACTCGGATATAGGCGGCAATCGCCCATCGGTCGTTGTGCTCTACCTGGAAGGCGCGCGGCGTCATGGTTCCATAGCCGTTGGTCATCACATCGTAGAAGTAGCCGAGCGGCATTTTGCGCAGCCTATCGGTATGGTAGTTACCCGGCGGGCGCTTGCCCATCGCCGCATTCAGGCCCCGCTTCGCGATCATACCCTCCCCATCGCCGACGCGACTATGACAGGGCGAGCAGAAGATATTGAACCGATCCTGGCCCCGTTTCAGGATTTTCACCAACGATGTCTCTTTGCTGTCGCTCTTGAACTCCGGCGCGTTGTAGACGGCATCGGGGATCTCATTGATGTACTTCAGCCCGGCGGGCTGTCCGGCGACCACCTCGCGCCCCGTCGCGCCCCGCCAATAGGCGTCATCCGTACGCAGATCCCCGCGAGCGACGGCATGCGGCACCGGCGGACGCGACGACACGCCGTCCGCAAAGAAGTCGCTCTCCGCCTGCGGCTTCGGCTTGGGCTGGACCCACATGTCGGTATGGCAGCCGGTCAGCACGATCAGCCCGACCGTAACACTGCCGAGTAAGAGGGCCGTTTGCCGCAGAGCGCCCGGTTTTCGATGTGTGTGCTTCACTTCCATAGTCCTCAGCGCTCGACCTCCGAGACGCTATCGGCCCCCAGGTTTTGCAGGAACTCCCAGGTGTTTTCGTAATTGAACTTTGGATCTAATGCCTCGATGCAGAGGAAGAAACGATCCTGCGTCGCCAACTCAAAACGCTTCGCGTTGAATATCGAATTATAGGGCTTGGGCAGCCCGCTGAGCGCCAGCATCCCGAAAAACGCCCCGAAAGCGGCGAACAGAATGGTCAACTCATAGGCGGGCGGGATAAACGTTGGCCAGGAGAGGAACGGACGCCCACCCACATTGAGAGGATAGGATATCTCGTTCATCGTCGGCAGCATGCGCGCAAAACGCGGCAACATCTGCACGAACGGCGTCGCCGTGGACGCCTCCAGGCTGAATCCGGTAATTCCGCCCAAGCATCCGCAAATAAAGATCAGCCACGGCACACGCCAGTCATGGAAGGCCAGCGCCTCCGCCAGTCCATGCACGGGGAAAGGCGTGTAGGCATCGATCTTGCGATAGCCCTCCTCACGCACCTTCTCCGCTGCCGCTACCAGCTTATCCGGGTCCTCGAACTCGGCGATCAGCCCGTAGAGCGTGGAGGGGGGCGGCGTCCTATCTCCTGTGGTACCGATTTCGCTCATATGCGTCAATCCTTTCCTCCGCATGACCCGCGCTACGCACCGGTCGCCGGCTCTGCAGAGGTGTGGGCTTCCTTGCCATGCTCAGCGTTGTCATGGGCGCCATGGCTCTCATGGAGGATACGGTGCAACAGCTCCTTCATCTCGAAGACGTTGATGATCGGCACGAACCGGATGAACAGGAACATCAGGAAGATAAAGAATCCGATCGTTCCGAAGAACATGCCGAAGTCCCATATCGTGGGCGTATAGTAGCCCCAGGATGAGGGCAGATAGTCGCGGTGCAGGCTGACCGGGATGATGATATAGCGCTCCAGCCACATGCCCAGGCTGACGATCTGGCAGACAATGAACACCAGCACCAGGTTCTGCCGCGCCTTGTTCCACCAGAGGATCTGCGGCGCGACGCCGTTGCAGAAAATGAGAAGCCAGTAGAAGAAGGCGTACGGCCCCTTGAAGCGGTTCAGCACCAGTGCGATCTCGTACTTGTCTCCGCTATATAAGCCGTAAGTGACCTCCATGATATAGCCGAAGAACACGATCAGGCCCGTTGTCAACATGACCTTCGCCATCCAGTCGATGTGGCGCATGGTGATCATGTCTTTAAGCTTGTACCAGGCGCGGATGGGTATAGCCAGCGTCAACACCATGGCAAACCCGGCGTAGACGGCGCCCGCGACGAAATAGGGCGGGAAGATCGTGGTGTGCCACCCCGGTACGATTCCCACGGCGAAGTCGAAGGAGACGATGGTGTGGACCGAAAGGACCAGCGGGGCGGACAAACCGGCCAGAATGAGATACGCCGCCTCATACCTCTGCCAGTGGCGGGCGGACCCGCTCCAGCCCATGGCCAGCATGGCGAAGATCATCTTCACTGGCCCCTTCTCTGCGCGGTCTCGCAGCGTAGCAAAGTCAGGGATCAGCCCGAAGAACCAGAACAGGGCGGAGACCGTCGCGTAGGTAGAGACCGCAAAGACGTCCCAGACCAGCGGGCTGCGGAACTGCGGCCACATACCCAGTATATTCGGGCCGATAGGCATCAGCCAGTAGGCATTCCAGGGGCGTCCCGTGTGCAGCAGGGGATACAGGCCGGCGCAGGCGACCGCGAAGAGCGTCATCGCCTCGGAGAACCGGTTGATCGAGTTGCGCCACTGCTGCCGCAGCAGCAACAGGATGGCGGAGATCAGGGTTCCCGCATGGCCGATACCGATCCACCAGACGAAGTTGATGATGTCGAAGCCCCAACCACAGGGGATGTTGATCCCCCAGATGCCGACGCCCTTATACAGCAGGTACGTGATGGTCATCAGCATCACGTTCAGCAGCAGGAAGCCGACGGCGAAGGCGATGAACCATCCCAGCGGGTGATTGCGCTGCGCCATCACCAGATAGTTGATCCGCTCCTGCAGCGAACGGTAGGTCGGCTTTCCGGTAATCAGTACGTCATTCAACGGCTCGCTTTCAGAAAGCGGGCTATCCACATCGGCCATTCTACTCTCCCTCCGCCTTTTTTTCGGTCGTCACGAGCGCGGGGTTGGGATTGGTCAATTTTCCTAGATAGGTGGTACGTGGGCGGGTGCCAAGATCGGCGAGCAGCGAAAAGTCGTGCGGCTCCGCCTTGCGCTTGGAGACTTCGCTGTTCTTGTCGTTAATATCGCCGAAGGAGATGGCGTTGGTCGGGCAGGCCTGCTGGCACGCCGTCACCACATCGCCATCCACGAGTGTGCGCCCCTCCACCTTCGCCGCCTGACGCGCGATATTGATACGCTGCACGCAGTAGGAGCACTTCTCCATGACGCCGCGTCCGCGGATGGTCACTTCGGGGTTGGCGCTCAGCTTCAGCACCGGCAGGTCGTATAGCGTCCCCGGCTTGCTGGGCTGACCGGCGGCATACTTGTAAAAGTTGAACCGGCGCACCTTGTAGGGGCAGTTGTTGGAGCAGTAGCGCGTCCCGACGCACCGGTTGTAGACCATCTGGTTCAGCCCCTCATGGCTGTGGACCGTCGCAGCGACCGGGCAGACCGGCTCGCAAGGCGCGTTCTCACAGTGCATGCAGGGCACCGGCTCGAACAGGGTGATCGAGGGATTGCTCGGGTCGCCCCGGTAGTAGCGGTCGATGCGGATCCACTGCATTTCGCGCCCACGAGAGACCTGGTCTTTGCCGACGACCGGGATATTGTTCTCCGCCTGGCAGCCGATCACGCAGGCGTTGCAGCCGATGCAGACATTGTTGTCGATGGACATGCCCCACGCATACGCGCCCTCGCCCTCGTACTTATGTTCGGTCTCGGCGGCATGGGCATACATGGAG
>DATGIG010000180.1:0-5851 GCA_035295825.1 Chthonomonadaceae bacterium
AGTGTGAGCAGGCAATACAAAAGTTGGGGTTGCCGGAGACGCCAATTCTCCGGCGTCAGCCAGACGCCGCTGCTCCCTCTATGGCACACGATTGCACAAATCGGGCTGCCAGACCAATCGGGGGAAAAACCTTTTTTCTAAATCGCGCCGCTGTGCGCCCTATACCAGGAGGAATCTGCCGGGCGCGCGCCCAATAAATGGCTCATGTGCAGGTGGGCGCGCCCGATGGGCAGCCGGGATCGCGCGTTGTCTGCACCCTCGGCAGTGTGTTCTGGTGTCCTGTGCAGGACACGGAAGGAGAGAGCCGAATGGATAAAAGACGTTGGATCGCACTGAGCATCATTCCGCTGGTCGCTTTGACGGGCTTCGGTTCTACGACAGCCTACAACATGGCGGTAGACCACTCCCTGGAGGTAGAGGGACTCAGCAAAGATTTCTATAGCTGGCGCCCTACGCCCGCCGATGTGCATCAGGAGCTGGATTCCATTCCCAGTGAGAAGGCGCGGAAGGAGCGATTCACCACGCTGTTCAAACAGCGCTTCCGTCAGCACAACCCCCCGATGGCGGTCGGCCTCCGTTTCCTGGCGGGAGACCGGATCCAACTGATGTGTCCGGCGCGTATGGAGCCCTGGAATATGGATCGCCTGGCGATGGAGACCTGGCGAGAGACGCAGACAGATTTTGGACACGCGTTTGACATTGACATCTACATCACATTCATCGGTTCTGCGCCGCTGAGAGTGGGTGAACTCCGACCGATGCCCAACAATCCGAGCGCTGCCCAGATCTCCTATCATGAGCCGGAAATACCGGGAAGAAAGGCCGAAGCCGAGTACCGTCCGCTTCTGCTCTTCACGCATCCGCTCCGGATCAACTACCGCATATTGATTCAGGATGAGAACTAGTCCGTCCTCTCACACCTGTATCGGGGAGGTCCTGGCCGCCAATACGACGCGGTTTATCGCGCAGTGCCCGGCGGAGCGCCTGCACGATCCGCCCGCGTTGGGCGCTTTTGTGCGCGTGCTTCCGCCGGGAAGCAGCGCGCCGTCGGCCTCCCCTGCTCCCGTCGAAGTCCTGGACGATCCCTTCGCCGATCCTGTGCCCACATCCCCTGCCGCACTGACCGCCGTTCCGGAAGAGACGCTCTATGCCCTGGTGTTTTCGGCGACGACCGGAAGCCTGGAGCCGGGACGCCGCGCTGCCGCCTACGGCCTGGATGAGACGCAACTCAGGGAGGAGCAGCCGCAGATATTCGACCTCCTGGCGACCGAATTCGCCGCCCTACATATCGGCTTTGTCCGCGACGGACGCCTGCGGCTCTATCTGCCCGCCCGCCCGCCACGGCTCCATGCCATGGTGGAAGTGTGCTCTCCCGCCGAAACCTGCGCCCTGACCGAAGCTCCGGACCTGCTCCGCACGCTGCTGGCGGTGACCGGCGACGTGAGCGCGGACGAGCTGATCGCCGCCTGTCTGCGCCAGGCTTATGAGCACCGCAATCGCGATTTTGCCTATCTGGTCCGCATGGGCAAACAACTGGCGATCCTGCTGCGGGATGACCCGGAGCGCCTCGCCGCCCTACTGCGCAAACTCGAACCCTGAAAAATATGTGGAGGATGGTATGCTGCTACATCGTCGTAAGGCCGTGTTTTGTCTGGTCGGATTGTTGCTGGCGTGTTTCGCTTCGGCAGCCCGCGCGCAGAACGCCGTCAAGGTCGAAGAGAAGGTCGTGTATGCCGGTTCGCCCAACAATATTCGGGTGAGCAACGGCATCGTGGAACTGATCCTGGCGACCGATTACGGCCCGCGTATCATGCGCTATGCGCTGGACGGGAGCGGGGCGGATGACAATGTGTTCGCGACCCTGCCCGATCTGGGCGCTAAGAACGACCTGGGCCAGTGGTATATTCGCGGCGGACATCGGCTCTGGCACGCGCCCGAGTCCATTCCGCGCACCTATGCCCCGGACAACGACCCGGTGCAGGTCGTGCGCGACGGCGAGATCATCAAGCTGATCCAACCGGTGGAGAAGGCGACCGGAATCCAGAAAGAGATGTGGATCACGCTCGACCCCAAGTCTTCACATGTCACGGTGATGCATAAGTTGACCAATAAGGGGCTTTTTGCGGTGGAGATGGCGCCCTGGGCGCTCTCCGCCATGAACAAAGGCGGGATCGGCATCTTCCCTCAGGAGCCGTACCAGTCGCACGAGGATTCGCTGCTGCCGGTACGCTCGATGGTGCTGTGGAGTTATACCAACCTGACGGACCCGCGCTGGATGTTCGGGCAGAAGTATGTGACGCTGCGCCAGGACCCGGCGGCGAAAGAGGCCCAGAAGATCGGGTTCCAGAACCGGCAGGGGTGGGCGGCCTACTGGCACAACACGACGCTGTTTCTGAAGCGGTTCGGCTACGATGGGAGCAAGACCTACCCGGATTTCGGCTGCAACAACGAGACCTACACGGACGCCAACTTCCTGGAGATGGAATCGCTCGGCCCGCTGGTCAAGGTGGAACCCGGTGAGGCGATCACGCACCGGGAGGACTGGTGGCTCTATAAGGCCGTAGATCTGGGCAACGGCGAGGCGGGGATCGCCGCCGCATTGCAGCCCATCCTGACGGAGACCGCTCCTCCGAAGCCGAAATAGGGCGCCTCAGCCCAGCCCCGCTCAAGGAGAGGGGGAACAAAAAAGTGGGGCCGGATACGACCGGCCCCAAATGAAATGGAAATCGGTAAGAACAAGCGCCTGATTAGAGCATCGGCTCCGTCGGTGGATTCGGCGGCATCGGGGGATGCGGTGCATGCGGTGGGTGCGGCGGATGGGGAGCATGCGGCGGCATCGGCGGTTCCGGTGGCATCGGCGGCTCCTGTTTGAGTTGCGCCAGCAGATCCGCAAGCTCCGTGCGCTGCTCCTCGGTCAGATCGTTCTGGCGCAGGTGTTCGGCCAGCGCGTGCAGCCGCTCCATCGCGTCGGCCCGCTCCTCTTCTTTCGCCTCGCGAAACTGCTCACCGAACTCCTTACGCAGTTCGCGCGCCACTTCCTTCGCCACCTTGATCTGGATCATCTCCGGCAGATGCTCGCGGATCGTCTCCCCCAGCTCCTTCAACTCGTCACCGAACGAGAAGCCCATCGAGAAGCGGGGGCGATGGCGGGAGCGGCGCGCCTCACGAGGGTCCTCCTGTTCGTCGTCCTCTCCCAGGAAGCCGTCCAACAGCGCGCAGGCTACCCCGATCTCATCAAAAGTTGCATCATCCTCATCCAGCGAGGGGAAGAGGTCCTCCGGGATCGTGCCGTTGTCCTGGAGATGGTCGCGAATGGCATTGTACTGCCGGACCGCAAAGCGCCCTCCCTTGTCGAGACTGCCGGTCATGCTGGCCTGTTCCGCCAGGCGCTTGGTCTCACGCAACAGTCGCCGGTAGCGGCGAATATCCGTATCGTTCTTGCTCATGGAACGTCTCCTTATTGTCTGTAAGATAACGGCGCATCAGCGTACGCCCATGATGCAGCCGCCATTTGACGGTGGTGATAGGGAGCGCCAGAAAGTCGGCGATCCGGGCGATAGACCAGTCCTCGTAGTAGCGCAGTTGCAGCGCGATCCGGTATTCGGTAGGCAGCAACTCCATCGCTTCCGGGATACGGGCGCGTTCAAGCTTGTGGTCGAACTCCTCCGCGGGATTGACACTGAGTTCCCGGCTGTGCGTCAGGATGAGTTGGTCCAGCTTGGAAGGCTCATAGGTCTCGCTGCGCCCCTCCTTCGCTCCCACGCGCCGGGCCCGATGGCGCGTAATCGCACAGAGCCAGCTCGCGAACCGGGACGGGTTCTGAAGCTGGGGCAGCGCCTTGAACGCCAGCAGAAACGCCTCCTGCGCCACATCCTCGGCGGCGGCCCGGGAGCCGAGCGTCTGGGCCGCAACCAGCACCACGGCTCCCCGGAACCGACGCACCAGTTCGTCGAAGGCATCCAGATTGCCCAGCAGCGTTGCCAGCACAAGCTCTTCATCCGGGGTTTTAGGATAGTGGTATTGGCGTTTTGCCATTTCGTTCGCTCCTGACTATTAGAGTCCGGGACGAATCCAAACGATAGGGCGTTTCCAGAAAATTTTCTTTCCGGTATTTTCTCTGGCCCTGTCCGGAGGGGGTCTATTGACGGAATGGGCCGTTTTCCGTATACTGTCTTCCGTGGTATAAACGCGATTCGGGTTCAAGGAAGGAACACAAAAGATCACATGAAAACACTGTCGCGTGCTCTGTTTACCGTGCTGTTGCTGGTCTGCGCGCTGGGCCTCGCCCGCGCGGAGGATCAGTTTTTTGACTCCAACGGCGTCAAGATCCGCTATATCGTGGAGGGCAAGGGCGAACCGGTCGTGCTGATCCACGGCTTCACCTCCAGCATCGAAGGCGGCTGGGGCAATATCATCAAGCCGCTGTCGGCGGACTTCGAGGTGATCGCGCTGGACTGCCGGGGGCATGGCAAGAGCGATAAGCCCACAGACCCGAAGATGTACGGCAAGGAGATGGGCGAGGACGTCATTCGCCTGCTGGACCACCTCCATATCAAAAAGGCCCACATCATCGGTTACTCGATGGGGGCGTTCATTACTTATAATCTCCTGTTCGCGCACCCCGACCGCATCCTGACCGTGACCCTGGGCGCGGGCGGCGGCATTCCGCAGCCGGGATCTGCGGAACTGGCGAAGGCGCTGGCGGACTCCCTCGAAAAAGACAAGAGCTTTGAGCCGCTCATCCGAGCGCTCTGGCCTCCGGAGATGGCTCCGCCCACGCCCGATCAGCTTAAGTTCTTTAACCAGACCCTCATCGGGAAGCGCACGGACGACGACATCAAGGCGCTGGCAGCGGTTATGCGCGGCGGGGCTGCCGATGTGCCCAACTTCACCAAGGAGGAGTTGAACGCCAAGCTCAAGGCGGAGACCATTCCGATCTTCGGCTTCGTCGGCAGCAACGACCCGCTCAAGAAGAACCTGACGGAACTGCAGGTCTGCATGAAGGATCAGCAAGGCGAAAAATGCTTCATGACCCTTCTGGTCGTGGACAAGGGCAACCACCTCGATACTATGGGCAAGCCCGAAACCCTCAAGGGGATTCAGGATTTCCTGAAGGCGCATCAGGGGCTGGATAAGGATAAGTAGCCGACGCTTCCGCGCTTAGGTTATCGGGACCGGGCGCTCCTTCCAGCGCTCCAGTGTGCTTTGTGCACGCCGTGAGGGCGGGATCGGAAGCCCGGTCTCATCTACGACGGCGACCCCGCCTCGCCAGGGCCGTGTGCGCCACTGCACCGCCTGCGGGAACTCCGCGCGGCACTCCAACAGGTAGGGCGTCGGTAAGAACCCGGCGGCATAGATCTGATACAACCCCTCGGCGGTATAAGGGGCGGGGATCGCAGCCTCGATGGCTTTCAGAATGGACCGACGCATAGCCGCAGTCGGCCAGAAGTTGCTCCACCGAACTGATCCCCAGCGTGTGGGCGTCCACGGAGGGGCGGAGGAAGCCGAAGACTTCATCTCCGCGCAAAGAGGCTCTCATGGCTCTTCTCCTCCCCGGCATGCGGCACGGCATCTCCGGGTTTCGGCCCTTCGCCCTCCAGCACCCGTCGCTGGGTCTGTTTCAGGCTCAACCCGGCCAGCCCCATCTTCTCGACGGTGCGCCCGGTCTGCCAGTAGTCGCAGTCGTGCATCACATTGGCGAGGTGGATGATGGTCTTCATGGTCGGGCAGGGCGTTCCCAGGCCGGGTTGGTCACCCGCGCCGCACTGTGACCCTCGATGCCTACTGGATCTACAAAATACCGGTGGCCGTCGGACAGTATTGTAAGTTTTGCGCTGAGACCCGCCGGAAG
>DATGIG010000181.1:0-2464 GCA_035295825.1 Chthonomonadaceae bacterium
CCGGCCCGTCCAGGTCATACTCGTCCACGGAATGGGCGCACATGCCGGGGTCCCATTCGTTGCCCCAGGGAAAGATTCTTCCCTCCGTGCCTCGGGCCGCTTTCTCCCATTCCGCTTCGGTCGGCAGGGACGCGCCCGCCCACCGGCAGTAGGCTTCGGCGTCGTACCACGTTACGTCGGTTCGGGGATGATCGTCCTGCCACTGCCAGTCCTCGCGCCACCGCACTTCCGGCAGGGGCGGTTCCTCATAACCGGTCGCCTGGCAGAAGGCGCGAAACTGGGCAACGGTCACCGGCGTTTTGTAGATCCAGAAGGCGTCCAGGTAAATCGTGCGCTTCGGGCCGCCGACCTTGTAGTCCCCGTCCGAGACATTCCCCGCCAGAAACAATCCGGCGGGAACGTAGACCATTTCCGCATGATCTTTATTTCTCATGGCTTCATTCTCGCACATCTCGCCCCGGCGGCTCCCCGGATTCCATCATTGCATATTCATGCGCAGGAGAGGGCGCGAGAAATCTATCCGCAGGACCTGCCCGTCCGCGCTGCGTGTGCCAGGGATCATATAATGCACGACGATGGCGCGCCGCTGCCGGGAGGTGAGATTGGGGCCGGTGTAGTGCAGGGTCTGGCAGTGGTGAAACATGCACCCGCCGGCGGGCAGCGCCACCACCACGGCTTGCGAGGTATCCAGGCCCCGGCCCACATCCAGGAGAGGGCCTTTGGTGTCGGCCGGATCGGGCGGAAGGCTGCGCAGGTGGCTGCCGGGAAGGACCTGCATGGCGCCGTTGTCTTTATCCACGTCGTCCAGGGTGAGCCAGCAGGAGACCAGGTTGGCGGGAGAGCACTTCCAGTAGGCGTTGTCTTGATGCCAGAAGACTGTGCCGCCGGTATGCGCGGGCTTGTAGAGGGCTTGATCGTGGAAGAGCATGATATTGGGGCCGATCAAGTCTTCCACGATGTCGAGAATGCGGGCATTATAGAGCTGCTGGCGGAAGTGGATATTGCGGTCGCACATCTGCATGATCTGCAGCATCTGCTCCGGCGCCTGCCCCTTTGCCTCGTTATCGGAATCATCGGGGACGCTCAGGTTCCGGTAGCTGCCTTCCTGCCGCGCCTGCGCGAATTCCCGATCGTACTCCTGCCGGAGCCGCTCGATCTGGCTGTCTTCCAGAATCCGGCCATACGCCAGGTACCCGTTTTGGAAGAAGAATTCGATCTGTTCCTGCGTGAGAGCCACCGGTCCCTCCCTTCCGATGAATTGCCTGCTTACCTGCGGCCCGAAACGGGGATTATTTCGTCCCCAGATACCCTCAAAGGGAGTCAGAAACGGTACCGCCTGACAGCAGTGTCTGCCTCCCGACAAAAATAGAGATCGGCTGCGCGAAGGCTTCCGCCTGTTCCTGGTTGGAGAAGGTGGCCAGCCGATAGGGATCTTTGTCGGTGCCGATAAAGCAAAGATAGACAGGATAGCGATAGCCGGCTCGGGAGACATATTCTGAGGTCACCTGAACACAGGCAATGCGGCCGAGGGCGCAAATCACTTGTTTGCCGTGCTCGAAGCAGCCGGTGTGACTATCGAATATCAGCGGCTGGCTGCTGCGCGCGACGCTCATCAGGCTCCCAAAGAGGAAGAGGGCGAGCAAGAGGGCCAACAGGCCCAAAAGGCTGAAAATTATCAGGTCCGGACCGCCGCGCAAAGAATGCGCCTGCCGCATTTGATACGTCTGCCAGACTGGCAGAAAGATAGCGCGGAAGCAGAATACGCATAGAAGCGTCAGCAGTATCAAGGCTGCGACGTTGCCTGTTTTTGCGCCGCGCGTTGGCGTCAGTACCAGACGGTCTTGGTGCTGGCTCACCTCAAACCCTGGAATCATGTCTGCCCTCGATGCGCCTGAATAAGGAGGCTCTCGCTTCGCCGGAATGTCCGCTTCCCATCCCAACTCTTCGCCCCCCTGTCTGGCGATTCCTGCCCGCCAATCCGAATTCATCCCCTGCGCGCCGCATACTCTAAGAAATGCAAAGTCCGACCGTTAACGCCAGCCCATCAGGTCGTTGTGTTCAACGAACCGACGCAAGAGTATATCGGCCTTGCTCAGAACGGGACCATGCATTTGACCGTGTTCGATCCCACGACCAATCAAATCCTGGGCAGTTACGACCTGACGTACGGGGTGACAGGGCAGGGTGTCATTATCACCTGCCCGTAACCCTTGCCGTTCGGCAGGCAGGAATAAGCGGGTGGAACGGGCAAATGTAGGCTATCTCGACCGTAAAGGGGTTCTTCCATGCGGCTTCGCCACACGCTCCTGCTTTCCGCCCTGCTGCTCGTTTCTGTCTCCCTGGCGCGCGCCCAGACGTTTGCGGTCAACCCGGAGACCGGGGAGACGGAGGCGCAGTTCGCCGCGCGCACCCAATGGTGGCGGGAGGCCAAATTCGGCATGTTCATCCACTGGGGCATCTATGC
>DATGIG010000182.1:0-16191 GCA_035295825.1 Chthonomonadaceae bacterium
GCGGATGCGCGATACCCTCATCGATGGCAGTGTGCGTGGGACCCTGGACCGCCTGCGCGAACAGTTGCTGCAGGAGGCCTGATCCCGGAAAGCGAGGGGCGAATGAGAAGCGCAGGAACGATTTTACGCGCCGTTTTCGCCGGTTTGACGCTGGGGCTGCTCTTCGTCACCGCGAATGCGCAGGAGGAGCCGACCGGAGCGTCCGACTACTGGCCGTTCAAAGAGGGCAATACCTGGACGCTGCCCACCAAGATCACCAGGGCCGAGCAGTCGCTCACGGAGACCCCGGAAAAGCATGTAGAGCTGGTCATTACCGTCACCAAGGTCACCAAAATCGGCGATAAGACCGAGGCGCAACTGGAGTATAAAGCGGATGGGAAGACCTTCCAGACGGAGATCTACCAGGCCGACGCGAAAGCCATCGTGCGCATCGCCTCCGGCAAGAACGCAGCGGGCAAGATCACGCCGCCCATCCCGGTGGTCCTCTTCCCCCTGACCAATGGGAAGAAGTGGGACTGGAAGGGGACGGACTCGACCAAGGGCAAAGCCCCCACCATCCTCTCGAAGCAGACGGTCAGCGGCCCGGAGACCCTGAAAACCGATGCGGGCGTCTTCAAAGCGATGCATGTGCATATGGATCAGACGGTCACGGTTGGGGAGAAACAGCAGCAGCTTATCAATGACTACTGGTTTGCGCCGCATGTCGGCCTGGTTCAGCAGAAAGCGAACGTCAACGGGCAGGACATTGAAGGCACACTTAGCAGTTACCAACTCAAGTAAGAGAGACGCTACTCATCTGGAAGGCAGAACACAATGGCGATTAGACCGGAAGAAATCACCTCCATTCTGGAGCAGGAGCTTCAGTCGTATACGCGCGAAATCAAAGAGATCGGTGTAGGAACGGTATTGCAGGTCGGCGATGGGATCGCCCGCATCTATGGCCTGCAGGATTGCATGGTATCGGAACTGCTGGAGTTCCTGGATGCGAAAGGCAATCCCATTACCGACTCCAATGGCGCTTCCATTCGCGCGATCGCTCTGAACCTGGAAGAGGACAACGTCGGCGCGGTCGTGCTGGGGCCGGTGGAAGAGATCAGCGAGGGCACGACCGTCAAGCGCACCGGCAAGATCATCGAGGTTCCGGTCGGTGAGGCGCTCCTGGGCCGCATCGTCAGCGCCACCGGCGATCCGCTGGACGGCAGAGGGCCTATCGTCACGGACAAGACCGCCTACATCGAGGCCAGAGCCCCCGGCGTCGTAGACCGCCAGCCCGTCAAGGAGCCGCTCCAGACCGGCCTCAAGGCGGTGGACGCCCTGGTGCCCATCGGACGCGGCCAGCGCGAGCTGATCATCGGCGACCGCGGTATCGGCAAGACGGCTATCGCTCTCGACACCATCATCAATCAGAAGGGTGGCGACGTCATCTGCATCTACGTCGCTGTCGGGCAGAAGGCTACCACGGTCGGGAACGTGCAGCGCTATCTGGAGGAGGCGGGCGCGATGGACTACACCATCATCGTCGCCGCGACGGCCTCCGACCCCGCCCCCATGCAGTACATCGCTCCCTACACCGGCTGCACCATCGGCGAGTACTTCCGCGATAAGGGCCAGCACGCGCTCATCATCTACGATGATCTCTCCAAGCACGCCGTGGCCTACCGCCAGGTCTCTCTGCTGCTCCGCCGCCCGCCGGGGCGCGAAGCCTATCCCGGCGACGTCTTCTACCTCCACAGCCGCCTACTGGAGCGGGCCGCCAAGATCCGCGAAGACTATATCCTGGTGGACAAGGATGCGGATGGCAGCGTGATGGAGGGCGTAAACGGCAAGGTCTATGAGGGCGGCGAGGGGCGCGACCACGCGAAGAAAGATATGGAAGCGCTGCCCAATGCCGAAAATCTCGAAATCCGCAAGTTGCCCGGCACCGGCGGCAGCCTGACCGCACTCCCGATCATCGAGACGCTGGCCTCCGACGTCTCAGCCTATATCCCGACCAACGTCATCTCAATCACGGATGGGCAGATCTTCCTGGAGCCGGACCTCTTCTTCTCCGGCGTGCGCCCCGCCATCAACGTCGGCATCTCGGTCTCCCGTGTCGGCCGCTCGGCGCAGGTGAGCGCCATGAAGGACGCCAAGGTCGCCGGACGCATGAAGCTCGACCTGGCGCAGTATCGCGAGGTGCAGGCGTTCTCGCAGTTCGCCTCCGACCTCGACAAGGCCACCCGCGACCAGTTGGAGCGCGGCTCGCGCCTGATCGAGATCCTGAAGCAGCCGCAGTTCCAGCCGATGCCCGTCGAACAGATGGTCACCATCATCTACACCGGCAACAACGGCTACCTGGACGACCTGGCCGTGAGCGATGTCCAGAAATTCGAGCAGCAGTTCCACCCCTTCATGGCGGAGAACTATCCGGACGTCATGGAGAAGATCCGCCGCACCAAGGCGCTGGACAAGGACACCGAGGCCGCGCTGGTCAAGGCGATCACGGCCTTCAAGGGCCAATTCAAACCGTAAAATACATCCTGGAGCAAGGCGATGGGCGGACCGGATACGTTCCGAGACCCTCGGATGCAGTTGAGCGAAGGCGTGCGGCAGATCCGCGAAGCGATGGTTGCGCTGCGAGAGAGCGTCGTGACGGCGGTGAAGAAGCGCAATCTGCTGCAGGATGAGGTCGCCAAGCAGGAGCGCTATCTGGCCGACCTGCAGGCCAAGGCGGACTTCGCCGAGAAGCACGACAATCCGAACCTGGCGAAGGAGCTGCGCGAGGAGCGCACCCGGCGCGAGGCGGAACTCAAGCGGCTGCAGGAGATGCTGACTCAGGCCCAGGCCGAGGCGGAATCCGCCAAGATCCGGTTGCCGGAGGAGGAGGCCCGCCTGCTGCAGCAGGCCAACAACCTGCAGGCGCAGTTTGCTCGCCTGACCGGGGCGGCCGTGGAATCCAGCGCCTCCGGCGGGTTCGGCTCGGAGGCGGATGAGATGCTGGACCGTGCCTCCGCCAAGGTGCGCGACCTGCAGCGGGAGGCGTCGGCGCGCGAGGAGGTCTCGGCGGCACTGTCGGGACGCCCCGGCGGCCCGCTCTATACGCCTCAATCCGCTCCGCCGTCCTATGAGCAGAGCGCCGATACGATGCTGACCGCCCTGGAATCTCGCCTGGGATTGGCCACACCGGCACAGGCGCTCCCTCCGGCTACGGAGACGCCGCCGAAGACCTATCTGGAACTGGACGACACTCCCATCGCGGCGCAGACAGCACCCGTCCAGCCTGCCCCGACAGCAGCGGTCGAGACGGATCCGCCGACGGAAAATGCCGCTCCCGCCTCGAATATGCCGCCCACACAGGAGACGACGCCGGCCCCGCAACCTGCTGCGCCCAGCGCAGAGCCGAGGAGCGAGGGCAACCTACAGGTGATCGTCCGCAACAAAGGAGAGACATCGCGTATGGAAGCGACGCCGCGTGTGCGTGTTGCCGCCATTGGAACCGGCAACATCTTTCGTGGGGCGCATCTGCCCGCCTATCCCGATCTGCCGCACGCGCAATTGGTGGCGTTCTGCGATCCGGACAAGACCGCGCAAGACCTGGTGTATAAGCGCTACCAAAGCCTGATCGAAGCCAAGGTGAAGACGGCGCGGGAGCGCGAAGACCTCGAAACCGTGGAGCGATTGGAGCAGGATCTCGAATCCGTCCAGATCTGCAACGACATCAGCGAAGTCATCGCCACGGTCAAGCCCGACCTGGTGGACATCTGCACGCAGCCGGTGCTCCACGCGCCCCTGGCGATCCAGGCCCTGGACGCGGGCATCAACGTCATGTGCGAGAAGCCGCTCTCCCGGAGCTGGCTGGAATCGCAGCGGGTGATCGAGGCGGTCAAGCGGTCCGGCAAGGTCTACCAGCACAATGAGAACTGGCTGTTCGACCCGGACTACTACACGGTCAAAAAGCTGGTGGATTCCGGGGCCATCGGCGAACTGGTGATGATGTTCCTGACGCAGGCGCACGGTGGGCCGGAGGGCAATCCGAAATTCTGGAACTCCGACTTCGGCGGCGGCGGCTCCCTACTCGACAACGGGATCCACGCCATCGGCGCGGCCTGGTTCATCGCCGGGCTGGAGAAGGTCCCTACCCTGGTCAAGGCAGCGCACCCCTACGGCATGAGCATCCGGATGCCGCAGCGTATTATCGAGGGCCGCTTCCAACAGGTGATGGTGGATGATGACGCCCATATCCTGATCCGCTTCGAGGACCCGAAGACGAACGCCTGGTCCACCGCGCACGTCGAAGGCTCCTGGAGCGAGCAGGATTCGCCCGATACCGTCTACATCGGCTCGACGGGCCGGATCGAGATGCTGGACGAGGACGGGAAGCGCTTCGCCATCGTCAAAGACATCAAAGGCCGCGAGACGCGGCGCTTCCGCGTCAGCGGCTCCAACTGGCAGCACTGGCCCTCCTCGTTCTACGGCGAGATCCAGAACATGGTCCAGTGCCTGCGCAACAACCTCCCCTCCATCATGACGGCGGAGTTCGGCGCGGACTGTTCCGCCATCGTCGGCGCGTCCTACCTCTCCCAGAAAGACGGCAAGCGCGCCGTACAGGTGGAGGAGTTCCGACAGTTTGCCCGCGACATCGCAGCCCGCTATCCCAACGATCCCACCGGAGCCGACAACGCCCTGGTGGACGCCCTGCTCGCCGCCGTCCGCAAGGGATAATAGGGTGGCCAGTAAAACCCTTACCGATCCGCTCGGGCGCTCCTTCGTATTAACAGACGCGACCTGGGACAGGCATATTCTGGTAAACCATCCCGATATGGATGGAGGTCGAGACTTTGTGGAGCAGGCGATTACTTCGCCCCGCAGTATATGGACGAGTAGACAAGATCCTGACGTGCGTATCTACTATGGGGTAGGACCCAATCCAGGACTTCTTGTAGTCGTGAAGGTTCATCTGCACAAGCAAATTGTCTTGACGGCTCATCTTGCGAAGCGACAGACAGGAGGGGATTTAGAATGGCCGCAATCTGTATAGATACTATTGAGGGGGTGGTTGATGATACTCTGTTTTTTCACTTCGACTTAAGTAATGATGTCCTCTATATTCGACGGAATTCGACCCGTAACCAGACCGTCTATGGTGAAGAAACCACGGAGGGCTTTACCCTATTGCGGACGGAAGATGACGAAGTTGCAGGACTGACCATTGTCAACTACTGGCAACGCTTCGGAGCAGGCGAGGTCCAGAAAGTTACCCTCCAAGATTTGCAGCAGCGTGTGGAGCAGTGGACACAAGTACATGCCTTAGCGGCATAAGGACCGATTTAACGCCCCAAAAGAAGAGAGAGAAGAATGGCAACCATTCGACAGGTGCGATCTCGAATCAAGGTCGCCAAGAATATCCAGCAGATCACCAAGGCGATGAAGATGGTCGCCGCCGCCCGCCTGAAACGTGCCCAGGACCGCGTGACGGCGGCCCGCCCCTATGCGGAGACGATGCGCGAGATGATGACCAGCCTGGCGCAGGCCGTCGGTGATCAGGTGCAGCACCCCCTGCTCCGCGTCACCGCCCCGCGCAACATCGGCTTCCTTATCATTACAGCGGATCGCGGTCTGGCAGGCTCCTACAACTCGGCGATCCTGCGGCGCGCGGTCGAACTGCTGCGCGGCTACGACAAAAACCGCATCCGCCTCTATATCGTGGGGCGCAAAGGCGTGCAGTTCTTCCGGCGACGCGGCTTTAACGTGGTCGAGGAGTTCCACCTCCCCAATACCGGCGCGACTTTCTCCGATGCCCGCGACATCACCAAGGCGTTCCGCACAGCCTTCGAGGCAGAGGAGATAGACCAACTCATCCTGCTCTATACGCGTTTCTACACGGCGATGACACAGCGACCGACCGATATCCAACTGCTGCCCATCCAGACCCCAGAAGTGGAGGCGACGACCGCAGCAGAGCAGGATGACTATATCTTCGAGCCTGCCGCCGATGGGCTGCTCAAAAGCCTGCTGCCGCGCTATGTAGAGGGGCAGGTCTACCATGCCCTGCTGGAATCCACCGCCAGCGAACACGGCGCGCGCATGACCGCCATGAGCTCCGCCACCGACAACGCCGGTAAGATGATCACCACCCTGACTCTGCAACTAAACCGGGCACGCCAGGCGGGCATCACGCGGGAGATCTCCGAGATCGTCGGCGGCGCCGAAGCCCTCAAAGGCTAATTCCCTCTGCTTTGGTGGAGTGAGTCCGATGGTGGATCAACTGTTTTTTACGAAAATGCAGGGCGTGGGCAACGACTTCGTGGTCATCGATGGTCGGAAGTACGGCCACCTGGACTGGTCGGCGCTGGCGGTGGAGATGTGCGACCGGCGGCGGGGCATCGGTGCGGACGGCCTGCTGGTTCTGGACACCTCCTCCCAAGCCGATGTGATGATGCGGATGTTCAATCCCGATGGCACGCCCGATGTCTGCGGCAATGGTCTGCGCTGTGTGGCGCGGTATGCGGTCGCGAAGGGCCTGATAACGCGCGATACTCTGAGCGTCATGACCCTCGCGGGCGTTCGCCCCGCACAGATCCGCCGTAATGCAGCGGGCGATATTGTCGCCGTGACCGTCGGCATGGGACTGCCGCGCTTCGATCCGCCCTCCATCCCCATGCGCGTTCCCCTGGAGCGTGTCTTCGACTATCCTCTGGAGTTGGATGCGGAGCACTGCCTGCGTATCACCGCGCTCTCCACCGGTTCCACCCACGCCGTCACCTTTGTGGACGCGCTGCCGGATGACGCTCCCTTTTTTGAGATCAGCCCGTTGGTGGAGCGCCACCCGGCCTTCCCTGAGCGTACCAGCCTGATGTGGTGCCATGTCATCAACTCAGAGCGCATCGAGATGCGGATCTGGGAGCGGGGCGCGGGCGAGACCTGGGGATGCGGCACCGGAGCATGTGCCGCGGCGGTTGCGGCGGTCCTGCATGGCTATGCACAGCCGGGTGAGCCTGTTACCATCGCCAGTCGCGGAGGAGAACTCCACATCTGCTGGCGCGATGGCGACCCCATCGAGATGACTGGCCCCGCCGAGTTCGTCTACGAAGGTCTCTACGACCTCAACTAGCCTTCTTATCCGGATGCCAATTGAGGTCTCCGATAAAGTCCCCCTGGCGGATGGAGCGGACGATTTGCACAAATCGGGGCCACTGAAGAGTCCAATGGACATATCCTATCGTATCCAAAATGAGTTCATTTATTTTGAATCCTATATCTCCCAACTGTTCAATTCTCTGGATTGACTGGTCGGGTTGGAGGTTAGGTGCGATGCCTCTCCAGAGTTCTGTTTGAACCACGGTTCTTCCCAGTTTTTCTTCCCTATCCCGTTCTCTCTCAAATTCTCTCTCAAAGTAGTCTCTGCCAAATACTTTTTCGACTTCGCCTTTAGCCCAGTAGCTGGCAAACGTTTCTTGACCATCCTTCACCAGCTCTGCCCAGAGTTTGCGCACTTCATTGATCCGCACTATAGAGCTAGTCCGTAATGCGCGCTGCAATTCCGTCTCATCTTGACCGGTGAAAACCCCTTCGCGAAGTATTTTCAACATTGCCTTGGGCAAAGGGGCATTCGATTGCGTTTCTCTAGCACGAAGCCAGAGAGCTTTTTCTTCTGAATTAAGTGTTTCAAAGCGACACCGCAATATCGGATCGTTGGTTATCCAGGCATCCATGATAGTGCCCCAAAGCAGTGTAGGCAGATAATTCTGGAAGATGTACCAGGGTAAGTTGTTGACGGGCGGTCGGGCTTTTGTGACCATGATATTGCTCATCCGAGCATAGCTCAAACCAGGTTCCGGAAGTTCCAGCATTTCACCGCTTGTGAAGTGATTCATTGCTCGATGCAATGAAAATTTCAGATGATCGTCAATCCACATCACATTCATCCGGAGGTTACTGAAGGGAGGCAAATCCAGGATAGCACCCTCACTCAGGCACAACAATGCCCCGGAAATTACCGCATAGAGAGGATGAGCGCCGATACGAACGAGACCGCTAATACCGTCAGATTTCAGTTCGGGTACCTTTTCGGTTCCAACTTTCTTTATGCCATAATACTTTAACGCGAAATCCTCCTTTAGATTAACTTCAACATAGTTATCCCATGCCTCTTTCTTGTGCTTCTTTTCCGCGTCACTATTTTCTGGCATGGCACAGATATGGAGTAAACGCTCTTTGTTTGCCACAAGAGCGGGATAGATACGTGTGGCAAATGCTTCGCTCCACCTCTCGAAGAAGCCCTTATCGGGAGGTGGGTAAAGGAGTGCCATGTCATTGTAGGAAGCCGAGAAAACGAAAGTGGATACGGTGGTTTGATCGAGACGTAACTTATAGGCATGAAGAGCAGTGGCGACGGCCTTGAATAGGCCTAGATCGCCGATATCCTTGTTGGAATCTCGGAAGATTACATCGTGATCCAGGCGAAATACGGGAACCCCGTTTCCTAATAGCCGAAGTCGCAGGATGGCTTCCACCAACTTTGTCGCATCATACCGAACGCCTGCTGCTCTGCCGATGAAGTATACTGGGAAATCCGCTGCAAAAACGGTGTTCGCCCGACCAAGGATCACTCCCAAGTCGAAGGATGTGACAAAACGTACCCGTTCTGCAATATTCCACTTTCTCAACTCACGCTGGACATACTCCCCCACAGCCTTGGCGAAGCGTAGTTGACGAACCCCGTTCGGATCTTCATATTGATCCAGGTTTATATGGTCTATGTCTTGACGCAAGCGTTCGATGTCTTGCCTTTCGGCGAGAAACTTGAGAAACCTTTCATATCCCGGCGCGTAGAACAGAACGAGCTGACCTTCATGGCCCGGAGAGGTCAATAGCTCTTTCAGGCCACGAATATGATTCATGAGATGGTGGACACACCGCAGATTTTCTGGAGGTGTTCCCTCATTGTATGCCTTGAAATCAGCCTCTTCAGAAAAAGCATAATGGACGTATAGCACGTATTTCACGCGATCAGGTTTTTCGCTCGAACGAACCACGGGCATCTTCTCCTGCTCAGCGGAGACGGCCTGATCATCATGTTGACATTTGTCAGAAGGTTCTTCAGTTGGGTGGACATCTTGCACTTTTCTATTCACCTCGCCAGACACTAGATTTCCCTTGCTTTCGTCTCTGTATACCATATCTGAATTTATCCATTCCCATGTATGTCACTGACGTTGGCCCTTGATACAATGAAATTGTGATCAGACCTGTCATTTCTTAATGTGATTTTCAGTACGTAGTCTCGCTTACAGTCCGATGCCAAGGAGGTCAGAAACTGTCATTCTCAGGTCAGATCGGCGTCAGTAGGTCAGATACAGATTACATTAAAGGCTTTTCGCAGCGATATTACTTTGATATTTTAGGGCATCGTAATATTGGAGAGATACATTCGACTGATGGCTCCTATTTGCATTAGTTCGCAATCTTAACAGATTACTCCCCGCTTGTCAAGGCTTTGAGAGCAAAACGAACATTTCTTGAAATTGAGGCTACTGTCGTCCGTAAACATTGAGCCCGCTAAGGATCTGAGATATAACCACGCATACCTCGTAAACTATACAAATAAATTATATATACAATAATATATAACAAATATCAAACAACTAAATGGCAGAGGTGACGCACATGTTTCATCACCAAGGTATCCGAATACTACTCGCAGAAAGTGGGCTGGGCGCAAATGCAGAAGATGGAAGTTCGTGAAAAGGCATTCTTGACAGCCCTGAGGAATCGGGGCATCATAGCCACAACTATCAGATGTCCTACCTCCTCGACCAGACATCGATATTATATGCGAAAAAGGGAATGAGCATGGCGGCTACGACAACATAGGAGCTTACTTTCCACTTCCGCAAGATATTATTGAATTGTTGGCAAAGGCAACCGAAGCACGCGGAGAATCGCCCGATCAGATTGTGGAGGAGGCGTTACGCTTCTCATTGCAGCCACTGCGTCAAGAGGCATTACAGCGGCTCAATATGCAGATTCGGAAGCAGCAAAACCAGTCTGGAACAGAGATACGCACTTACGTGGCATCTCATCTCACCACTGCAGAACAAGAATGGCTGCCGCAACTATTGGAGCGTAACCGCACAGAAGGGCTTACACCAGAACAGAAGGCTGAGATGCAGCAGATTTTCGACCGGATTGAAGTGGTTGCGACGGAAAAAGCCGCTGCCATCTGGCTGCTTTCGGGGAAATCGTCGGAACCCCGGCGATAGGGGATGAGTAACAACTATTTTCAGCAGGCGTTACGAACAGAAACCGATCCTGGAATTGGCAATGAGGAGAAACGGATGAGCACATCGAAAAAATCTAATATTCCGTCGGACAAACTGGCCCTCTACGAGGCGCTCGTAGCGACAAACCCTGAAGTCGAGCGGAAGGGTGCCTCCGTTCCCTATACCTCCCACAACGGCCATATGTTCACCTATCTCGATGCCACAGGCACCCTGGCGCTCAAGCTGCCTAAAGGCGAACGCGAGGCGTTTCTGGAGAAGTACCAGACCAAGCTTGTCGAGGCTTACGGGGTCGTTCAGAAAGAATTCGTGTCCGTTCCCGACACCCTTCTGGCTAATACCGACGAACTAAAACCCTACTTTGATATTAGCTACGCCTACGTCCAGAGCCTCAAGCCCAAGCCGAAGAAGAGCTAAGCCGAACGCGTCAGTCTCGCGACGCCTGACGCATATTCTAGCTGGTGATCGGCTCTACTTCTCCGTACTGGCCGACGCCGCCACTCCTCGGCTTTCAGGGTCTACATAAATCGAGACCATCGGATCGAACGTACTCCTCGCCTTGAGGGGGAGCAGCCATGACACGGATTTTTTCGCGCAGAGCCTTTCTGGCAGGAGGGGCGGGATTGGGAGCGACGATGTTACCACAATCGGAAGCCACAGGTGCGGAAGTACCCGCTTTTGAGCTGGATGAGGCCACCGTTGCGGATCTGCAGGCAGGAATGGCGTCCGGCAAATATACGGCGCAGTCTCTGGCAGAGCTCTACCTGCAACGTATTGAGAGGGTGGACTGGCAGGGACCTTCCCTGCGGAGCGTGTTGGAAATCAACCCGGATGCACTGGACATCGCCCGAAAAGTGGATGCGGAGCGGGCCGCAGGTAAACTGCGTGGGCCGCTGCACGGCATTCCCGTGCTGCTCAAGGATAACATCGGCACCGCAGACCGGATGGAGACCACCGCCGGTTCTCTGGCGCTGGTAGGCGCCCGACCGGCGCACAATGCACCGCTGGCTACCTGCCTGATCGCTGCCGGAGCCGTGCTCCTCGGGAAAACCAATCTGAGCGAATGGGCCAACTTCCGCTCCACGCACTCGGTGAGCGGGTGGAGCGGGCGCGGCGGGCAGACTCGAAACCCCTATGCGCTGGACCGGTCGCCCTCCGGTTCCAGTTCCGGCTCCGGAGCCGCAATCGCCGCCAACCTTGCGGCCCTTGCAGTGGGCACCGAGACGGATGGTTCCATCCTCTCCCCCTCCGCGGCCAACTCGCTGGTCGGCATCAAGCCCACGGTCGGCCTCATCAGCCGCACCGGCGTCATTCCTATCGCGCACAGCCAGGATACCGCCGGGCCGATGGCGCGCACGGTGCGGGATGCGGCCATCCTGCTGGGTGCACTGGTCTGCGCGGACCCAGCCGATGCAGCAACGCAGATGAAAACACGGCGCAGCCACGCCGATTACACTCCGTTTCTCGATCCCCATGGCTTGAAGGGCAAGCGTATCGGCATCACCCGCAAGCAGTTCTTCGGCTATAGCGCTCCCACAGATCACATAGCGACGGAGGCCATCGAGGTACTGAAAAAGGCGGGCGCGGTGATTGTGGACCCGGCGGATATTCCTAGCGCCGGAAAGTTCGATGCCGACGAACTGATCGTGCTGCTTTACGAGTTCAAAGCCGACCTCAATCGCTATCTGTCTGGCCTGGGGCCGAATGCCCGGGTCCATTCGCTGCAAGAGGTCATCGCCTTCAATGACCAGGAAAAGGCGGCGGAGATGCCCTTCTTCGGCCAGGAACACATGCTCAAAGCCGAAGAGCTGGGGCCATTGACCACGCCCGCCTACAAAAAGGCGCTGGCACGATGCGGCAAACTCTCCCGGGCACAGGGCATAGACGCAGTGATGAACGAACATCAACTGGACGCGCTGTTCGCGCCCACCCAGGGGCCGGTCTGGATGATCGATCTGGCAAACGGCGATTCCGGCGGCGGCAGCAGCACCACGCCCGCCGCGGTCTCCGGCTATCCCAGCATCACGGTCCCTGCGGGCTACTACTATGGGCTGCCGGTTGGGGTCTCCTTTTTTGGCCGTCCCTGGTCGGAACCGACGCTGATCGAAATCGCCTATGCTTTCGAGCAGGCGACGCAGGTGCGCCGACCCCCGAAATTCGCGCCGACCGCCGCCTTTCCCACCCTGCCGCGCGCGTCGGGCCGTGGCGCTTAACCCGGCGCCATCTCCTCCTCTTGAGGCTTGGCCCCAAAACGGGCCTGATACTCTTTGGCAATGAGGATCACCACGACCAGGTCGAAAAGGCCAAGCAGTCCGGTCACAATCTCGCGCGCCATAATGGAACGGGTGAGTTCGACCAGGGTGAAGAGGCTGAGCACACCGATCAACCCCACATAGCCCCACCGTTTATTCAGGAAGATCGCCACGATAAGGATTACTTTCGCGAGGCCATGGACACACAGGTAGGCCGCTTCCGGTAATGAGGCGTGAACGGAGATGGTCTCGGCAAGATGGTCCAGGCGGCCTGAGAGTACCTGATGGTGCCGATAAAGCTCGTGCTGAGCTAAGACAGCGAGATAGCGCGCGATCTTTACGGGTTGGGTGAGCAGCAGTCCACCCACTACCTCGAAAACGGCATCCACTCCCTTAACGATGATGCTGATGCGAAAGATAAGATCCGTGCTCTTCTTCATGGGCGACGCTTCCTCGTTATGATTCACGTTAAGTATGCCTCAAGTATGTCACATGCAGGCTCATATTCCGTCCTACTGCTTGGTACCTTTGAGCGCCTCATACCACGGGAATCTCGCGAAAGGGACTTCCGACGGTAAACCCAACAGGTAGGATAGGTATATTGCCGCGTGCCTATTCCCGCCGTGAAAGGTGATCCTCATGTCTCCCATCCGCTTGTCTCTGGCTTTTGCCTGGATCCTATGCCTCGCTGCGATTGCGCATGCCGACGATCCGCACGACCTGCTCAAGCGGGTCCAGACCACAGTCTCCGCACGCCTTCCGCTCGTCTGGGAGGGCGCCCTGGAAATCCGGTACAAGGACAAAAAGCCCGTCATCAAACTAACGTGCTGTCGTCTGGTCAGGAACGGCTCCGAAACCGAAAATTGGTCCAATCAATCGGTCCCCCAGGACGCGCCGCCTTTCTTGATGACGTCTTTTGAACTCGTCAACCCCTTCGAGGCAGTGTCTGACGCCGTGATGCGATCCGGCACCGGGAAACCGACGGCCTCGCTGCGTGACCTCGGCATAGAGCAGATCGACGGCGTCGATTATGAGGTAGTCGAATGCACTGGCACGTCCGAGCCGATCGGTCAGTCTCCGTTCACGGGCATGCCGATTACGGCGAAGCGCATCGTGCGTAAATTCTACATCGGAAAGGATGGGCTTGTCTATCGCATCTCCGGAGAGGTCTCCTGGACCGAGGGCAATGCCCAACCCGGTGACAAGGAAGCGCCCGCGCAAACCGCGCAGTTTGCGCTCCAGGTGAAATCCTATCGTAAGGCCATCCTCTTTACCCCACGCCCGGAATCACAGCCGCCCGCACAGTCCCTCCTGCTCAAACGGGATGGCGATCCGTTTCCGCCTCCGCTGGCGCTTTCGCCGGATGGGCGTCTGCTGGCGCAAGGAGCGCCGGATGGGAACATTCATCTCTTCGATACCGCAACCTTGCAGGAAAAGACGGTGCTGAAGGGGCATATAGAGCGTGTGACCGCGTTGGCATTTTCGCCGGATGCAAAGCGCCTTGTCTCCGCTGATCCCCTGGTATGGGCGGTCTGGAACACCGAGACAGGAATGCTGCTCTACACCCTCAAGGATCAGCCGACGGACGTCAGGGAACTCCTTTTTGCACCGGATGGAAACTCGGTGCTGGCCTGGGCAAACAACGGGGCGGTGCAACTGCGCGACATCGCCACAGGAAAGCCGTTGCACACGCTTGATAAACAGATAAGGAACCGGTTCGCTTTCTCTCCGGATGGCGTCTACCTGGCTACCGTATCGGGCGCTACGGTGTTTCTATGGAACACCCGGACCTGGCAGGAGACTGAGATCCAGATCGATTCCCAGACTGCGGACGGGCGGATCGCGTTCTCACCGGATAGCACGCGTTTCGCCCTGGCCATATACTCCGGTGTACTCTATGTCTATGATGTGCGCAGCGCACGGAGGCTACAGGCGTTGAAAGGGGCGCTGGGAGGCATCAACACGGTCTGGTTCTCGCCGGACGGGCGGTCCATCACGGCGTTGGATACGGACATGCGCGGGGATGCGCCCGACTTCCGTACGGGCCTGACAACCTGGGACACGACCACATGGCAGGTGACCGACGCCCTGAGCCTGAACGGCGGCACGGGTGTCGTATTCAACTTCGGATCTCCGGGGAATACGTATATCCTCCGAGACCGGCTTATGCAGTTCGATGCCGACCATCGCAGCATCAAGCTCTGGCCGTTTCCGATTTTGCCGCTCAAGCATTGATCGTCCCGGTTCCCTGGCCATCCGGGCAACGCTGGTCTCCCTACGTTGGACAGGTGGAGGAACAGTTGCGCCTACCGCTTATTCGTGGCATAATGGAGTGAAGAGACGAACCTACAGTTCCAAGAGATCTCTGTTACCTTGTGTATTCATTCGTAGGCAGGCCACTCTATTATGACAATGCGATGTACAATAGGCGAGATCAATATCCTTTGCACAGACACCCACCGCTCCCTTGCGTTCTATCGGGACGTCCTGGGATTTGAGGTTCTGGCACAGGAAGAGGATGCATATCACCTCCGTTGCGGTGAGATCGGTTTTCTGCTGCTGGCCGTAGCGGATGCAGCACGCCCCCTTCTCCCCTATTGTGCGACGCCGGAGTTCTCCATCGACCTCCTCGTCGAGGACCTGAATGCAACCTATGCCCACCTCCAGTCCCATCAAGTCACCTTCGTGTCCGAGAGGGAACCCAATCGGAATCGCTTCTTCATCCGAGACCCGGATGGGCTTGTCTTTGAGGTAATCCAGAGAGCATCCTAGTGCGGCCTCGTGCGGCCTCTCCTAAAGGAGAACGCGGGTGCCTATCAAAAGCAATCAATGGCTAAGGACCTGACACCGTGACGAATCAAAAATCCTGGATATACCGGGGCATGGCGCTGGCTGCGCTCTTCCTCCTGCTCACCGCCCCCGCCTCGCGCGTCGCCGCGGCGACGCACGGAGAGCACCTGCGCTGCGAATACCTGACCAACCCGCTGAGCATCCACGAATCCGCCCCCCGCCTGAGCTGGATTTTGACCTCTTCGCGGCGGGGAGAGAGACAGACGGCCTACCAGGTGCTGGTCGCCTCCTCCCCAGACGCGCTCGCGCATCAGAACGGCGACCTCTGGGACTCCGGCAAAGTAACCTCCGAGGAGAGCGCTCACGTAGAGTATAAGGGCCGACCGCTCCCGTCGCGCATGCGCTGCTACTGGAAGGTCCGCCTCTGGGACCAGGACGGCAAACCGGGCGCCTGGAGTGCGACTGCCCTGTGGAGCATGGGGCTGATGCGCCCCGAGGATTGGAGCGCACGCTGGATCGCCGTTCCGCCGGTGGTCCAATCCTCCACATCTCAGGGCGCTATCGTCCTCCGGAAAGCCCTCTATGAGGCGATCGACGGCGCGGGTTCGCGGGATGTCACCGAACGGCTCGCCGGAATGATGCAGGGCGGCAGCCTGAACGTCGTCGTCAGCAACCAGGCGATGGGCGGCGATCCCGCCTACCAGCATGTCAAACAACTGCACGTCGAATACGAGATGGGAGGCAAGCCGCAGACCGTCGTCGCCCGCGAGAACGAAACGCTGCTCCTGCCGGACGGCAGCCGCGCCCTGCCCTACCTGCGCAAAAGCTTTACCCTGAACAAACCGATCCGCCATGCCTCGCTCTACGCCACCGCCCTGGGCCTGTATGAA
>DATGIG010000183.1:0-2633 GCA_035295825.1 Chthonomonadaceae bacterium
CTCCAACCAGGGCGATTTATGGGGAGGTATGAGCATGTACAAATTCTACCTTTTTAAGAAACCATTCTCAAAATTGACTTGACAATTCTCGCGAATGAGAATATAATGTGGCCGAATCGAGAGGCAGTTAGCTTGAAAGCGCAATCGGAATCTCCATTTTTTCTCTCGGATGAGAATGACTATGGTCGAGAAAGAGGATTTCCCTATCAAAACAGACGAAGAGGCCAAGGCGCAATCCAAGGCGGACCTGATCCTGCATCCGGTGCGGTTCCGTATTCTGATGACCGTCTCTGCGCGACGTCTCACTCCCCAACAGATCGGAGCGGAGCTGTCCGATGTGTCCCAGGCGTCATTGTACCGCCATATCAACAGCCTGACGGAGGCCGGTATCCTGCAGGTGGTCGAGGAGACCACAAGCCGAGGCACCGTGGAGAAGCTGCTCACGCTGCCCGTGCAGGTGGCGGACCTCTCGGCAGATGATATGGCCGCCGTCAGCCTGGAAGACCAGATGCGCTACTTTACCAACTTCTGTGCGCTCCTCATGGGGAAGGGGCGCGCCTATTTTGAGCGGAAAGCGAAGAGCGGGAAATCGGGCGGGAACTACTCTTTTGAGGCGCTCTATCTGACCGACGCGGAGTTCGAGCACCTTACCGCCGTTTTGAAGGGACTGGAAGCGCTGGCTTCCTCGAACCGGCCTGCGCCGGATCGGCGCCGCCGCATCCTCTTCACCGCCGTCATTCCGGACGACATCGAGCCATAACCCTTCGGGGAATGCGCGGTTCCTGTAGGGCAGGGGCACTGTTCTCTGCCGATGTGTGGTGTAGGACAGGGGCCGATGCACTCATTGCTCGCACCTGGACTTAGGTCCTTTTTGTCAGCATTGCTATCTTATCCACATACCGGGCAATATTCCGGACATCTTGCATTCAAACAGGAGGAACCATGTCTGTACAGGGTTACTACCGGTATCCGGCCATTTTCAAGGATACCCTCGTCTTCACATCCGAAGACGATCTCTGGACGGTTTCCACGGATGGGGGCATCCCCCGACGCTTGACCTCCAACCTGGGAACCATCAGTTCGCCTTTCTTCTCGCCGGATGGCGCGACGCTGGCCTTTACCGGTCGGGAAGAGGGCCACAACGAAGTGTATACGATGCCGGCAGATGGCGGCCCGATCAAGCGCATCACCTATCAGGGGTGCAACAGCGTGGTCATCGGCTGGACCCCCGACGGGAAACGGATCCTCTTCAGTGGAGACTCCGGCCAGCCTTTCGACCGCCTGGGAACCGTCTACGGCGTCTCTCCGGAGGGGGGCCTGCCGGAGCATTGGCCGGTCGGTCCGGCGGTGAGCATCTCCATCACGGCGGGCAATCGCACGGTGATCGGGCGCAATAACAACGATCCCGCCCGCTGGAAGCGGTACAAGGGTGGGACCGCAGGCGATATCTGGGTAGACGCGGAAGGCAATGGGCAGTTCCGCCGCCTGCTCAAAGTGGACGGGAATGCGGGACGCCCTATGTGGATCGGCGACCGCATCTACTTCCTCTCCGATCATGAGGGGATCGCCAATATCTACTCGTGCTATCCGACCGGCGAGGATGTCCGCCGCCACACCCAGCGGACCGACTACTTTGCCCGCTACCCCGCGACCGACGGCGAGCGCATCGTCTATCATGCCGGCGCGGATCTGTATGTCTACGATCCCCGCACCGAGCGAGACACCCGCGTGAACGTGGAGTACCATAGCCCGCGCGTCTATCGGCAGCGCCGCTTTGTGGACAGCGCCCGGTACATGGATTCCTATGCCATCCACCCGCAGGGATACTCTCTGGCGATCACCTCCCGTGGCAAGTCGTTTACCTTCGGCAACTGGGAGGGAGCGGTCACCCAGCAGGGAGGGGACGATACCTCGCCGCACCGCTATCGCCTCACCCGCTGGCTGAATGATGGGAAGCGGGTGGTGACGCTGACGGATCGGGGTGGAGAGGAGGCGCTGGAGATCCATGCGACCCAGGAGCTGAAGGAACCCATCCGCCTCCAGGGGCTCGACATCGGTCGCCCGAACGACATCCAAGTCTCGCCCACCCAGGATCAGCTTGTGCTGACCAACCATCGGAATGAGATCCTGTTTGTGGATGTGAATGAGAAGACGCTCACTGTGATCGACCGCAGCGATTTTCGCGGGATCGCAGGTTTCGGGTGGTCGCCGGATGGGCGTTGGGTCGCTTATGGCTTCCCCATCACCCAGTACACCACGGCGCTGAAACTCTGGGATCGGACGACGGGCCAGACGCATGTGATTACCCGCCCGGTGCTCCACGATACCAGCCCAGCGTTCGACCGAGAAGGCAAATATCTCTACTTCATCGGCCAGCGGGATCTGAACCCCATCTACGACAACCTCCACTTCGACCTGGGGTTCCCGAAGGGGATGCGCCCCTTCCTGCTGACCCTGAAGGCGGATACTCCCAACCCGTTTGCTCCCGCTCCCCGCCCGCTCCATGAGGAGCGCAAGCCGGAACCGACCAATGGGGAGGCGAACGGCGAGGAGGAGGCGAACGGCGAAACTCCGAAGCCGCTCGAAACTCCGACAGGGCCGGTGGAGATCGATCTGGACGGCATCCAGCAGCG
>DATGIG010000184.1:0-3045 GCA_035295825.1 Chthonomonadaceae bacterium
TACCTACCTCGCCGGCCTCATCGGCTCGGTCGTTGTCAAAGGTCTGCCCGTCATCTGCGGTCCCAAAGGGCAACTCGGTCTCAGTCCCTCCTCCCGCCGCTTCAAGAAAGACATCCATACCATGGGCGCTGCCAGTGACAAATTCCTGCAGTTGCGCCCGGTGACCTTCCGCTACAAAAAGGCGGCCGAGGATGGAACCTACCCCTTGCAGTATGGCCTGATTGCCGAAGAGGTAGCCAGGGTCTATCCGGAGATGGTCGGCTACGACAGGGCAGGCAAGCCCTTCAGTGTCTACTATCAACTGCTCACTCCCATGCTCTTGAACGAATTGCAGAAACAGCATCGGCAGGCCCTGGCGCAGAAGAGCGAAATCGCCATCCTGAAGATCGAGAACGCACAGCGCAAATCTGAAGTCGCTACCCTGAAATCGGCGCTAAACAAACAGAGGGCAGAATTAGCGTCCTTGAAGCAAGCCCAGAAGCAACAACTCCAGGTCCTGGCAAAACTGGCCGCTTCGCTGCCGTCCGCCCAGCAGACCCATCCAGCCGCCTATGTCCAGCACTGAGCCCACCCTGGAGACAAACGATCCAGACAAACGATCCCTTGATGCGCTTTTGCGCTCTCAAAGACATCCAAAAGGAGAATGCCTGCCATGTCCCGTATTCTTGCTCTTCTCATCGCTTCTCTGGCGCTTAGCGCCCTGTGCCTGAGGCCCTCTCTGGCTCAGACACCCGGCTCACACCAGGTCCTCCAACCCGCCTCCAGCCGGGTTTCCACAACCTCCCCTAAGAAAGCCCACACCTGTCTGAAGGCGCGGCAGGTACCGGACCCCTCGCTGCACAGGGGCCTCCAGCCCATGATCGGCACCGGCTATGGGGGCAGCTTTAGCCCTGCGGATATGCGCGGCTTCTACAAGATCCCTGCCACCAAGAAGGGAGCCGGCGACATCGTCATCGTGGAAGCCTTCGACACCGACACCCTCCTCTCCGATTTCAACAACTTCTCTTCCTACTACGGCCTGCCCACCGAGAACGGATCGGGAAACGCGCTGGTGGTGCACAATCCCTACGGCGCGCCCGCCGGCTCGGCCGACGGCACGGGCTGGGACCTGGAGGCATGTCTGGACACGCAATGGGCGCATGCCATGGCGCCCAACGCCGTCATTGTGCTGGTGGAGGCCACCAGCGACAATGTCAGCGATCTGTTCAACGCGGTTGCCTATGCTCGTTCCGGGGCGGCCAAAGAGGTCGTGATGGGCTGGGCGCTCGGCGAGGGCGCCGAGACCGCGAATACGGAGAGCATTCTCACCACAGGAAACGGCATCAATTTCGCCGCCGCCGGCGATAACGGCGCCTTCTACGCGCTTTCCGTCAACTACGCAAGCTATCCTGGCTCCTCCCCTAACGTGGTCTCGTGCGGGGGCACGACCACCATCGCCAACGCCAGCGGCAAGCTTTTGAGCACCCTGGGCTGGGAAGAGGGGGGCGGAGGTCCCAGCGCCGTCTTTTCCAAGCCCTCCTACCAGTCCGGCATTGCCGGCACGGACCCGACCTTCCGCTCGATGCCGGACCTGTGTGCCAATGCCGATCCGAACACGCCCGTTGCGGTCTGGAACACCAGCTTCTACGGGTCAAGCACCTGGTTTTTTGAGGGAGGCACCAGCGAGGCGGCGGCGGTGTTGGCGGCCATCCAGAACGACTCGGGTAACAGCTATGCCAGCACCTTCGCGTTCCTGACGCATCTCTACGCGAACCTGGATACCGCCGGCTACTACAATGACATCAAAGCCGGCTACAACGGCTACGTCGCCGGGGATGATTTCGACATGATCACCGGGGTCGGCACTCCGCTCGGCAATGGCACTGCGGGAATACCGGGGATGTAGGCAAGTCTGAAATCTGCTGCCGGGTTTTGTCAAACCACCCCAGGCGCAGAACGCTTCCGGGGGTAGGTCGGGCGGTTCCATGTTCGGGTCAGCCCCACTCTTGAAAGCGTAGATGCTTGCCATTGTCTCTGGTTCCTGCCCCGGACCGAAAGGATCCGGGGCTGTTTTTTGCAGGAATACGCAGCCGGGTGGAGCAATTTTAGGCTATCTCAATCCTCAAGAGGTTCCTCCATGCGGCTTTGCCACACGCTCCTGCTTTCCGCGACCATATCAATCGCTCCGAACTGCGCCCAGTCTTCCGGAGCGCGTTCCCGCTGCGCCCACACTTGCCTGCCCAGGGAATCGTACTTGACGAGCGTCCATTCGCAGGGAATGATCGTCCGGCCCTTATATACTGCGCGCATCTGGAAATCTCGACTTCTCGTGAAGCACATAGCCAACTTTCCAGGTGTGCGGAGTATAACGCCGGATCACGGGTTAAACCCTTTCAACGAGGTGTATAATGGAGAGGGCATTAGGGGGTCCATCGTATCGGCCTAAGACCCTGGGCGCATTCGTGATGATAACCGGAGTGGTCCGCGCCTCACGGGAAGCCGTTATCCGCATAGACTCTGTCGGAACCGATTCGCTCGTTGGGATGTCCCTGCTGTACGGATTCAAACTCACTATCGAAACCGTAGATGGTGGGCAGGTACTTATCGGGAGGTTGTAGGCTCATGAACTTTTTCCATCGCGCTACCGGACGCGCCGCTGCTCTACTGTTCTGCCTGATGGCATTTTGCCTGATGCCCCTTACCGCCTCTGCCCGCGCCGGACAGCCCCAGGTGGAGAAGGACGTCGTCTACGGCACGGCCGGCGGGACGAAGCTGTTGCTGGACGTCTACCGGCCGCAAAGCGTTACGGGTAAGCGGCCCGGCGTGGTGCTGGTGCATGGCGGCGGCTGGGTGGCGGGCGATAAGAGCTTCTACGCGCCGGTGGGCAACCTGCTGGCCGCCCGGGGCTACGTCGCCTTCGCCATTGACTACCGCCTGGCGCCGATCTTCCACTACCCCGCCCAGGTAGACGACGTGCAGCGGGCCGTCCGCTGGGTCCGCGCCCATGCCGCTACTTATAATCTCGACCCGGACCGCCTGGGCGCGATCGGCGACTCGGCGGGTGGC
>DATGIG010000185.1:0-17107 GCA_035295825.1 Chthonomonadaceae bacterium
TATCATGAACAGAGCCTGGCTATCTATCGGGAGATTGGAGACCAAAGCGGGATTGCCGGTGCGCTGCACGGCCTGGGGAATGTGGCTTCCAACCTGGGCGATAAGGCTGCCGCGCGAGCCAATTATGAGGAGAGTCTGGCCCTCCGAAGGGAACTGGGAGACCGGAGCAATATAGGGGCCTTGCTGACCAATCTGGGGAGTGAAGCGCGTCAGCAGGGAGACTATGCCTCTGCGCGAGCCTATAGTGAAGAGAGCCTGACTATCTTTCGGGAGATCGGGCATCGGGAGTTTCTCGCCAACGCGCTCAATGCGGGGGGCATCCTCGCCGATTTCCAGGGTGACTATGCCACGGCACAGCGTTACTTTGAAGAGAGCCTGGCCCTCCGGAGAGAGCTGGGAGACCGACACGGCCTTGCCGGCGTATTGACCCTGCTGGGGAATGTGGCCTATGCTCAGGGCGATTATGCCTCCGCTCAAACCTATTACACAGAGGGGTTGGGGATCGCTCGGGAGATAGGAGATAAGAGAGGCATCGGGGCTGCGCTGAACAATCTGGGGGGCGTCGCCTCCTCTCAGGGCGACTATGCCGCCGCAAGGGCCTACTATGAAGAGTGTGTGATCCTCTTTCGAGAGATCGGGCATCGGCACTTTCTCTCCAATGCGTTGTACGGTCTGGGAAGCGTTACCTCCAACCTGGGTGATGAAGCCGCGGCACGCGCCTACTATGGGGAGAGCCTGGCCCTCCAGGAAGAGTTAGGAGATAAGCAAGGGATCGTCTATTCTCTGGAAGCGTTTGCAGGTATTGCGATGAGAAGCGGCAGATCGGAGCAGGCCGCAATCCTATGGGGAGCCGCCGAGGCCTTGCGAGAGGAGATCGGCGCACCCCTGTTGCCCAATGCAAGAGAGCGGTATGACCGCGAAGTGGCGGAAACACGTCAGACACTCGGAGAAGCGGCCTTCTCGGCGGCGTGGGCCGGCGGACGCGCCCTGCTTCTGGAGCAGATACTTCACCGCGCACGGGAAGCCCTCATATGACAATCTGGAGTTGGAGAAACCCCACCGGCTCGAAAGTCCTCCTCTACACGCCCCGTTCCCTCGTGAGCGGGGCGTGTTCTATTGCGCCTCTGTCCCAGAAGCCCTTTTTCGTAAAGATTTGCCCTGTAATAGGGCTTGTACGACGCTTTTCCTGCCGATTTGACGACGGTTTTGACGACATTGCCCGGTTAGAATGGAGGTATCCACAGGGGATAGAGTTGAATTAAGACAAGCTATTGTCTTCTCACCGCATGGTCCCTTACGGAAACGGCCTTCCTGAGCAATGGAAGGATACCCTCCCTTATGAAAGGAAACTCGTATGGCTCGCTACATCCGCAAGACCTCTCTCCTTCGCTATGGCAGAGCAGTGCTGGCTGCCGCTTGCTTGCTGTTTCCCATCGCCTCCCAGGCGCAATCGTACTACTTCGCTTCGGGGAGCAGTACCAACTCCGCCCCGATGGGCGCCTCCAATCTGGGGTTCGGATTTGGCACGTTCTTTTCCCTAACTCTTGGCGTGAATAACACTGCCATTGGAAACAGTGCCCTTGAGAGCAACACCACTGGCAGCCACAACACCGGCATTGGATTCCAGGCACTCGCCAGCAACGCCACCGGCCAGTACAACACGGCCAGCGGAGAAAACGCGCTCTACTCCAATGCAACCGCAAACTACAATACCGCCAGCGGATACCAGGCACTCTACAATAGCTACGCCGGAAACAACAACACGGCCAGCGGATCATTGGCACTCTACAACAACACCACAGGAAACGACAATACTGCGACCGGTTACGGCGCGCTCTACAACAACACCTCCGGAAACAACAACACCGCCAGCGGATCCTCGGCACTCTATCTCAACACCACCGGATTCGATAATACCGCCAGCGGATACCAGGCACTCTACAACAACAACACTGGATACTACAATGTCGCCGACGGCTACCAGGCGCTCTATAACAACAACGGAAACTACAATACCGCCGTAGGTGTCTTCACTCTCTTCTCCAACACAACGGGCGAACAGAACACGGCCATGGGCTACGGAACCCTCTACTCCAACACGACCGGTCTCGGCAACTCCGCCTTCGGCCTCAATGCCCTCTACAACAACACGACGGGCGGCGGCAACATGGCCAACAGTTCCTATGCCCTCTATGCCAATACCACCGGTTCCTACAATATGGCGAGCGGATACGCCTCCTTGTATAAGAACACCACCGGCATCAGCAACACTGCCTACGGCTACGAAACCCTCTACAACAACACCCTCGGCAACTGGAACACCGCCTATGGGCTCAACGCCCTCAAAGCCCTCAACGGAAACGGAGGCAGCACCGCAGCCACCGCAGGCAACCTCAACATTGGAGTGGGCTATGGAGCGGGGCAGAACATCACCACCGGCAGCAACAACATCGCCATCGGCAATTATGGCAATGCCTCCGACAACGGGGTCATTCGCATTGGCACCGTGGGAACGCAGGGATCGACTTTTATTGCGGGAATCAATGGAGTGACGGCCAGTCAGGGAGTGGCGGTCTACATCAATGCCAACGGGCAATTGGGAACGCTCACTTCCTCCGCTCGCTTCAAGTTCGACATTCACAGTCTGGGAGCCGAGACCGACAAACTGATGGACCTCCGTCCGGTCTCCTTCCGCTACAAGCAAGCTGTCGAGGATGGCTCGCATCCGATCCAGTACGGTCTGATCGCCGAGGAGGTGGCGAAGGTGTATCCTCAGATGGTGCAGTACGATAAGGAGGGCAAGCCGTTCACGGTCTACTATCAGCAGCTCACTCCCATGATGCTCCACGAACTCCAGGCTCAAAATACAAAGATCCACTCTCTGGAAGACAGGATGGCAAAACTGGAGGCGATGCTTCAGCCGCAGAGTTCGGAGACCAGGCCTGCTTCTCATCCCCTGGCTCTGCTTGCCTCGGTGCTGGGGATCGGACTGGCCGGTACGCTCTTCGTCTCCGTTCGCGCTCACCGGTCTCGGTAACATGCTCTCCCCACTCCCTCTCGCCCTGTCCGATCAACCAAACCATCGGACAGGGCGCTTCCGGCAACCCTCAACGCGCCACTCCGGAACACTTAGCGGTTTCGGATGGAAGAACCCGGCCGAATGGGAAGCCCTCTCTCCTTCCAGGCGCCAGGATTGCGCCGGATTGGAACGCACGGAGCCATGCGTCGCGAAGGCATTATGGGTCTTCGACAGGCTGAAGCGTCGAGCGTGGGAGCAGGGAAAGCGCTGGGACGATGCAGGCGCAGACGGCTACGGTCGCAAGCGCGCACCAGCTAAAACAGCCGCGCTGATACAGCCAGGTGCCGACCACATCCGCCCCACGCACTGCCAGAAAGCTCACGGCGCTGCCCAGCATCATACCCGTGCCTTCCAGGCCCGGCGGGCAGGAGCGGACCAGCAGATCGAAATAGGCGGCGGCAGCGGTTCCCGCCATAACGCCCATCAACACGGCGCAGAGCATGGCCTGCAGCGGAGAGTGAATGCACAGCAACAGGAGCATCTGCGGGATCGCGATCCAGGTGCCCCACCGGAGGATTCGGGCAAAATCGATCCTTCGGCAGAGCGGGCCGTAGAGCGCCATCACGGCCATGAGCGCCAGGTTGAAGGCGGCAAGGAACTGCCCATAAGACTCGGCACGCAGGCCAATGGTCCCGGTAAGATGAAAGAAGAGCGGGGTCTGAAACCCCGGAGAGAATTGCCAGAGCGCGCAAATCAGCAATGCAGGCCAGAGAGGACGATAGCAGAGAAGCCGCTTGATTTCGGCCCATTCTCCGCCGGGCCGTCTGGCAGGCCCTTCCGCAGGGGACTTCGGCTGTTGAAACACAGAGCGCGATCCTCGCAGGGCTAACCCAAAGAGCAGCAGCGCACCCAGTGCGGTGATCGGATAGACGGAGGGAGCGCCGAACCGGGCGGTAAGCCACCCACCCAGCAGAGGCGCTGCCACGGCGGAGAGCGTGATCAGCGAGGTCGAGAGCGCGCTGAACGCTCCCGTGGTCCCGTCCCGGCGCGCCATCGAAGCGATCAGGCCCGTCTGTGCGCCAGCCAGCATCCGGTAGAGCGCCGTGACGAGCATGATCCCCGCCAGTAACGGCTTCCATCCCATCCCGCCCGAGGGTATCCAGAAATACACCGCAGCGGCCAGAGGCGCAAAAAAGAGGAAATGGCCTCGGTCCCCCAGGCGAAACGGGCTCCATCGGTCCCGCACAAATCCGAACACAAAACTCAGATAGAGCGGGATCCCGCTGACCAACCCGAACAGAGCGATAGCATCCGGAGAGAGGTGCAGGCGGTCTTTCAGGTAGAACTGGAGAGGGATGGCCGGGATGCCGCTGGGCGATGTCAGGCTGTTCACCAGCACCAGGCAGCCGACCGTAAGAAAGAGGGTGCGATTCCGGTCCTGCGCCCCCGAGCAGGTTGCAACGCCTACGGCCATGCCTCCTCCTGTTGGAGATCCATGTGCGCTTCCACACCCTGTACCCAGGCCCTGGCGCGCGCGTTCAGGCGACCGTTCGCGTCCAGCACCCGGTCGCGCACGATAATGCGGGCAAGATCGTATCCAGGCCCGATCCGGAGGCCGGGCCGGGCAATGCGCTGAACCAACGCCTCGTCGGCTCCGGTCAGGGCCAGGCAACGCGAACCGGGACGGTCGAAACAGACGCCTCCGCTCTTGTCCCGCTTCCAGATACCGCCGCGCGCGCCTGCGGAGACCCGCGCGTTGCGCTCCGCTCGGTACTTGACGATCAGGGAGGACCAGGGCGTGTCTACCGCCAGTTGCTCCTGCACCTCAATCAGAGACGTCAGGTCGAGATCGGCATCGCAGTATTCCAACAGATGAAACAGCACCAGCGGCAACTGTCCCGAGGCGAGGCAAGAGAGGCTCGTGAGAGGCGTTGCGCCCGAGATACGCGGGTTCAGTTCCCCCAGATACAGTTCGCCGGTGTCCCGGTCGAGCAGGTAATCCACATCGAAACAGCCCCGGTAGCCAAGCTGCCGCAGTTGCTCACCCAGCTTCCTGGTATAGGAGCGGGCACGGAGTTCGAGTTCTCGTGACACGGTACCGGCGGTCAGTTGATTGCCACACCACCCTCCCCGGTCGGATGTCAACTCGGGCAGACCGATCAGCTCATGCGTCAAGGGGCCGACCACCGTCCCCCAGCGCGTCAGACAGGCCTCCTGGGTGAAGGACCGGCACCGGATGCGCTTCATCACCTTCACTGCACGCGCTCGCCCTACCGAATCGGCGATACGGTCCCAGTCCGCTTCGTTCGCCACAAAGAAGGTCGTATGGCCTGAGTCGCCGTAGGACGTCTGCACCACCAGATCATCTCCCAACTGATGGCGCCGGGCGGCCTGCAAGAGGTCGTGGTAGGAGGTCACCGGTCCGAGATAGTTCGGCACGGAGGGCACTCCCGCGCGATTGCCGATGCGCACGGTCTCCACCTTGTCGTCCAGACGGCTGCGCAGCGCAGCGGACGGAAATAGGATCTCCACCCCGAGGCGCTTGCAGAGCGCCTCAGTCTCGGCATCGAACATCAGGAATAGCGCGGCGGGATTCGGGCCAAGCCGCTGCAGATACTCCTCGACTTCCGGGTGACGCAGCAGGTTGTTATTGTTTTCAACGACCTCCATCGCCGCGTCGCCCCAACGCTCGGAGGGAAGGAAAACGGCAGGGTCGTTGTCTTCAAAGCAATCGTGGCGCAGAATATAACGCAGGTTGCCGATCTGATCTTCCAGGCCGAACAGATTGTAACCGCCCGGACTGATGAAGCAGATCGGTCGCTCATTACAGAGCAAAAAGCGTCGTATCGCCTGGTACTTGCGCCGTATCGGAAGCATGAGTCTCTCCTTTTCTTGGGGTTTAGTCCGCGCCTGCCAGAATGTGGCGTATATCCCGAATCAGCGCATCGGTCATCGCCGGGGTCCAATCCTGCTTGACCACCATCCGCAGCACATGCCGCTCCGCTCCGTTACCCGGCAGGGGATAGGCAGGAACGACCCAGCCGCGCTTCCGTAAGCGCTGTGAGATCTCGGTGACGCTCTTGACGGCGGCCCTCCGCGTATTGAGGTAGGGCGCCACGATGGGGAGGTACTCGGTATCGCTCAACACGTCGAAAGCGCAGGTCTCCCGCAGTTTCGCCTCCAGATACCGGGCATTGTCCAGCGCTCCGACGACGATGTCGCGGTAGCCTGCTTTCCCGTGGCGCAAGAAGTTGTAGTATTGCAGCACGACCATCGCGCCGGGACGCGAAAAATTGAGGCTGAAATTGGCGAGGCAGCCACCGGTATAGGAGACATCGAAGATCAACTCCTCCGGCAGAGCCGAAGGATCGCGAAACAGCAGCGCTCCCATACCGGGATAGATCAGCCCGAACTTGTGGTTGGAGACATTGATCGTTTTCACCTGATCGAGGCGAAAATCCCAGAGCAGTTCCGGATGCGTGAAGGGCAGCACAAACCCGCCGCTGGCGGCGTCCACATGGATGGGAATATCCCACCCTCGGTCCCGCTTGACCCGCGTCAGCAGCCGATTGATGGATTCGATCTCGTCGAGCCGACCGGTGAACGTGTTGCCCAACACGGCGCCGACCGCGATAGTGTTCTCATCGATGGCATCCGCCACCTGGTCCGCCGTGAGGATACAGCGTTCGTCCACCGCAGGCAGAATGCGCGCTTCGACATCGAAGAAGCGTGCGAACTTGTGCCAGCAGACATGCACATGGCTGCCCATCACGATGTTGGGCCGGTCGGTCGACTGACCGGTACGCTGGCGGCGTGCGCGCCAGGCGAATTTGTGGGCGAGCAGCCCCAGCATGATGGCCTCCGAAGACCCCACCGTAGCCATGCCGGTCGCAATCCCTTCTGGTGCGGTGTTGAAGAGTTCGCTCAACATGGCGATCACCTGCTGATGGATCTCTTCCAGACCGGGATAGGCATACTGATCGATCAGGTTCTTATTGATCGTCTGCATCAGCAGGTGATCGGCCTCCGGTTCCATGGAGATGGTCGCGAAGGTGCCGAGATTGGCATAGGGATCCCAATCCCCGGCGAGCTGTTGGGCAATGAATTGAGAGACGTCTGCTGCCTCGAACCCTTGATCGGGAATGGTATCCCACGTACAAACAGGCGGGCCTTGGATGGCCGAAGAGACGGGGGATGCAATTGTCATGCGGGCACAGGCTCCTTGAGAAGCGGGACGTTTCCACAATGACAAGCATCGGTTTAGCGTCCTCTTGTGTTGATGTCCCCATTCTAACCGGCCAACGTCGTCAAAATCGTCGTCAAATCGGCAGGAAAAGCGTCGTCAAGGGGGAATGTTTGGATGCCATTGCCTGAGAATCACCGATAACAAAGGAGACCTGAAAGTGTCTGACCGTCCGGATCTCGTTCCGATCACCCGCCATCTGCGGGCCATGTACACCTCCCGCCTGCTGGTAGCAGCGGTGACGCATCTGAAGGTCTTTGAGCAGTTTGTGCACGGACCTTGTACGCGGACCGACCTCCAGTACAGGTTGCAATTGAAGGAGCGACCGGCAAACGTGCTATTTCCAGCTCTCTGTGCCATGGGGTTACTCGAAGTCTCCCCAGAGGGTCTCCTTTCCCTCACGGAGCAGGGGAGCTATCTCACCACGGCTTCCCCGACCAACCTCATCGGCTATGTGGAGCTGGAGGGGGAGGATCCCGGCGTGCTGGATATGGTGGAGCGGCTGCGCAACGATGGACCGCGCAATGCCGAGGGGGGTACTGCCTATGTCAAAGAGGGCGACGCACCCTCGCCGATGGACGATCCGGACGCCGCGCGTTTCCTGACGCTCGCCCTGGCAGGCCGCGCCCGCCATCTCTCGCCTATGGTGGCAAGCCGGTTGCCAGGGGGGAACGGCCATCTGCTAGATGTGGCGGGAGGAACCGGCCTCTTCGCCTACGAGTGGCTCCTTGTCAATCCTTCCGCTACGGCTACCGTGCTGGATCGCCCTCAGGTGCTGGAGGTTGCGGAGGAGTTTCTGGAGGAGTTCTGTGCGGGGGAACGGGAGGGAGTTTCCGGGGTGCGCCACCGGATATCTCTCCAGCCCGGTGACATGCTGGAAGGCCGTCTGCCGAAGGCCAACTTGATCCTAGCTGCCAGCGTCTTTCACGATTGGCCCGCCGACACCTGCGAGGCGCTTGCCCGCCGACTGGCGTCCGCTCTGAATCCGGGCGGGGAGTTATGGATCCACGATGCGTTTCTCAACGACGCCCTGGATGGCCCCCTGGCGGTGACGGACTACTCCGCCCAGCTCTTCTGGGTAACCAAGGGGCGCGCCTATAGTCGGGCGGAGTACCGTGCCTGGATGGCTCAGGCGGGATTGATCCCCACACAGACCGACATCCCGACGCTGATGGACTATGCATTGATCTCCGCGCGCAAACCCTGACTCGCCCCTCTCGGTGCATCTCTGCGATACGGCAAGGGCAAAACTCTGGATTTCTCTTACACCTGCGAGAGCTGAACGAGCTTACCGGTGCTGTCGCCAATCGATTCGGGATGGACGCCCGCCCGATCCAGCAGCGTCATGTACAGGTTCGCTACCGGCGTCTCTTGCTCATAGACGAGGTGACGGCCCGGATTGAGGCTGCCATCGCCTCGACCGGCGACGAGGAGCGGCAGGTTCTCATGGAGGTGTCGGTTGCCGTCGCTGATCCCGCTGCCGTAAACGATCAGGGAGTGATCGAGCAGCGTGCCATCACCGTCGGGTATGGACTTGAGCTTTCCCAGGAAGCGCGCGAACAGACCGATGTGGAAGGTGTTGATCTGGGTGACTTTTTCGATGAAGTCCGGATTGTTGCGATGGTGCGTCAGCGGATGGTGGCTGTCGGCGATGTTGATCTCTGGGTATGTCCGCATGCTGCCCTCGCGCCCGATCATCAGCGTCGAGACGCGGGTCAGGTCCGCCCGAAAGGCCGCCACCAGCAGATCGAGCATGAGCGCCACATACTCGGCGAAGGTAACCGGAATGCCTGCGGGCTTTTCGATTTCGGGCTTTGCGGCGTGATTGTCGCGTTCCGCATTCTGGATGCGGGTCTCGATCTCCCGAACGGATGTGAGATACTCGTCCATCTTACGCCGGTCCGCCGGACCCAGAGTGCCGACGAGCGCCTGGGTATCCTCGCGGACCATATCCAAAATGCTCTTCCTGTACCGCTCTCGCCGAGCGCGTGTCGCCGGGTCCAGGTGGAAGTCTTCGGTCCCGAACAGCCGCTCGAAGACGGCGCGCGGGTTGATTTCCGGTGGCATGGGTGTGGTGGCGCTGCGCCAGGAGATGCTGTTCGTGTAGGCGCAACTGTAGCCCGAATCGCAGTCGCCCACGGTGCGCGAGTCCTCGCAGCCCAGCTCAAGCGAGGCGAAGCGTGTCTCCGATGCAAACGCCTGCGCCGCGATCTGATCCGCCGAGACCCCGTTGTGGATATCCGCGCCGCGCGTCTTTTTGCAGTGGACGCCCGTCAGAAACGAAGCGCCCGCACGGGCGTGGTCGCCGGGGCCATCGCCCAGTTCGTTCCCATTGTGGTCGGCAAGCCCGGTAAGCACGAGCAGGTCTTCGCGGTAGGTCGCCAGCGGCTTGAGGATGCGCGGGAGTTCGAACTCCCTGCCGACCCCCTGGGGCGTCCAGTCCTTCATAATGATGCCGTTGGGTACGTAGGCGAAGGCGAGACGGACGGGAGGCTTCCGGGCAGGGCCGGCGGAGGCGAGAGCCGGCGTCATGGCATCCAGCATCGGCAGCGCGATGGCCGCTCCTACCCCACGCAGGAACGTTCGCCGGGATAAGTGGTTGCGCGTCAGAAATGTCATCTGTTTCGATCTCCTCTCCGCATCTGGAACGGCCTGCTGGTGACGATCTCCAGCACCAGATTCGAAAAACGATAGTCCTTTGTGGCGGTACGCTGCGTGATCTCCTTCACCGTCGCCCGGTCATAACGCTCCAGGCCGCGCCCCAGAGCGTAAGTGAGCAGCTTCTCCGTCAGGCACTGAGCGAATGCATCGCGATCCGCCTTCAAAATCGCCTTGAGCCCGTCCGGACCCTGGAAAGACCGCCCATCCGGGAGCGAGCCGGAGGCATCAATCGCGATTTTGCCGTCGTTGGTGCGCCATGCGCCGATGGCATCGAAGTTCTCCAGGCCGAAACCCAGGGGATCCATGCGGGCATGGCACGCCGCGCAGGTCGGGTTCTTTCGGTGCTGTTCCAACTGTTGCCGCAGCGAAGTCGCTGAGCCCACTGCGGACACATCGAGGTTCGGCACCCCCGGCGGCGGGGAGGGCGGCGGCGCGTTCAGGATGTTTTCCAGGATCCACTTGCCGCGCAGCACGGGCGAGGTCCGATTCGGATAGGAGGTGACGGTCAGGACGCTCGCCTGGGTCAGCACCCCGCCGCGCGCGGTACCGGTAAGGTCCACTCTGCGAAACTCCGGTCCTACCACGCCGGGGATCCCGTAGAAGCTGGCGAGGCGTTCGTTGAGGAACGTGTACTTTCCCAGGAGCAGGTCAAGGATGCTGCGGTCGTCGCGGACGACGCTGTCGAAGAACATCTCCGTCTCCTGGCGCATGGACATGCGCAGGTAGTCATCGAAGTCGGGAAAACGGTCCCGATCCGGCCGGACCGACTCGAGCGCCCGGAAATGGAGCCACTGCCCGCCGAAGTTCTCGGCCAGCGCCTGCGACCGGGGGTCTTTGAGCATCCGTCGCACCTGCGCCGCCAGGACATCGGGATTGCGCAGCGTCTGCCGGTCCGCACAGTCCCGCAATGCGTCGTCCGGCATGCTGCTCCACAGGAAGTACGACAGGCGTGAGGCCAGTTCGTGCTGGCTGAGGAGGTGAGCCGTATTCGTGTTTGCCGCCGGGAGGTCTCGTTCTATCCGATACAGGAAATGGGGCGACACCAGGATGCCCTGGAGGGCGAGGCAGATCCCCTCCTCGTAGGAATCGCCTTGCTTCTGCGCCAGGGAGACCAGGCTTGCCAATCGGTCAACCTCCTGCGAGGTCACGGGCCGCCGGAACGCCCTGCGTGCCAGATCGTAGGCGATCTTCCGGGTGCAGTCGGGGTTGTGGCCGCCGTGCAGATGCCCGCAGGTGAAGATCCTGCGCAGGCTCTCCTCCGAAGGCCCTTTCGCCTGCGCATAGGGGCCGCCGATCTCCAGCGCGCTGACCCGCGCGTCGTTGGTGGGCGCCTTCACTTTTCTGCGCGCTTCGACCAGCTTCCGGATCGCCTCAATCCGTTCCGGCGGCAGGCCGGGCGGCGGCTTGAACTCCGGAAGTGATACCTGCCGCTTCGACGGGTTCGGCCCCCCATATTCGGGCGGCAGCCCCTCATACATCCGCTCAATCGTGGCGGCGACCCAGTGTTCCCCCGCCGTTACCCGGAGGCGACACTCCAGCGTCCTGCCGGAGAAGTCCTGCCGATCCGGATTGAAAGCGGCGTCTCCTGTGGGGTCGAACTCCAGGGCCTGCACCTGTCGGCCATCAATCCACAGGCCATAGTGCAGCGCCTCGGATCCGAGCGGGCGGAGGCCATTCAGGCAGAAACGGAAGAGGTATTCGCCGTCCACCGGAAAGCGGTGCATCACATGGAGCGAATTCGGCAGGTTCAACCCCGTGGCGTCGTAACGGACCGGCACGGCTGTGCCAACGACGATCCTCCGTCCCGACGCCTCATGACGCACGAGCGTGGGTGGGAGCGCCTCGGGGCCAAAGACGGCGGCCCGCGCGATCTTCTCGGCGGACGCCACATACTTTTCCATCTGCGAGGGGGAGAGCGAGAGGACGTCGCCGATATTGTCGAACCCGTAGCCGGAGTCATCCTGGGGGAAATCGTCCGCCGGGCGGTAGTCCACGCCCAGCAGATCCCGGATCGTGTTGTTGTACTCGGCGCGGTTCAACCGGCGGGCGGTCACCCTGCCCGGATCGGAGGAGGCGAGCCGGTCCGCCCGCTCGAAGGCATTCTCGATCCGGAGGACGGTCTCTTTGACCTGCGCCTCGCCTGGCCGAGGCGATCCTTTTGGGGGCATTTCGCCCGTCCGGATCTTCCGTAGGATGGTCTCCCAGGTTTCCCGTTGCCGCGTCACGGAATCGGAGCGGTGTAAAGCCTGCAGGTCCAGGTTGCCGGCCATCGCCTTCGCATTGTGGCACGCAGCACAATGCGCAGCAAAGAACGGCCAGACCGACGGCTCGGAGGCAGGAACGCTCTGTGTGCGGCCCGCCTGGTGGCCGGAGGGTGGCGCGGCTGCCAGGCAGAGCAGCAGTATCAGGCTGAGCGGCAGCGCAAGGGTAAGCCATGAACGCATGGAATGCTCCCTCTTACATCCTTAGTCAGGCATTCACCCCGGCTCCTCTCCCAATTCGGGAAGAGAGGAGGTTGATGGTAAATGAGGTTTATCAAGTCTACAGAGTGTAGCATGATTTGTCCGCGATGGTCAATTGCCGTATAATCCCAATCCCATCCCAGACAATGGGTCAAAAGGAGGATCGTTCCGTTTTGTCCACATGAAAAATTACTCTCTCAGCCCCTTGACAAACCTACATCCGTAGGTTATAATTGACCTACATCTGTAGGTTTTTCTGCAAGGGAGGTTTGACGATGAGACCGGACGAACCGTTACCCCCTCTGTCCGAGGCGCAGACAGAGATTATGAATGTGATCTGGGAGCAGGGTGAGGTCACCCTCGCACAGATCTGTACCGCCCTGACTGCCCATCGCGTGTTGGCGCGCAATACCGTGCAGACGCAACTCACCCGCCTGGTGGAAAAAGGCTGGCTCGTTCATCGCTCGGAAGGGAAGGCCTTCTACTATCGGGCTACCGTCCCGCGTGAGGATGCGAGGGCTCGTGTGGTACAGCGCCTGGTGGACGTCATCTTCGGAGGTTCTGCGGAAGGTCTGGTGATGACGCTTCTGGACGGTCGCAAACTCTCCAGGGAAGAGGCAGATCGGATCCGCGCCCTGATCGAGCGGGCCGAGGAGGGCAAGCCATGAAGTCCCTGATCCTGCCCGACCCCGCCGCTCTTACCGCTTTTGCCCTGAACGTGTTGCTGCTACTGACGGTGGTTTGCCTGGTCGCGCTGATTGCGGCTCGGTGCGTGTTCAGGCACAATCCCTCCCTCCGCTACTCCGTGTGTCTTGCGGGACTGGTAGGTATCCTGCTCAGCCCGCCGCTTGTCTGTCTCCAGAACAGAGTGGGAGTTAGCCTGCTGACCCTGCCTCTGCCGGAGCATCTATCCCTGTCCCCTGTATTCCTATCCCCCGTCTCTCCAACGCTCATGATGTCTACAGGGACGGCTGCCGATGTCCACGGGGCGTCTGAACTACAGACATGGATGTTCTGGGTTTTGTGGGGGGTGTTCTCTGCATGGGTTACAGGCGTTGTCTGGGGATCGGTTCGCTTTGTCCGGGGATTGAGAGCCGCACTTCGTCTCACAAATCGTATCCGTCCCTGGAGCGCAGCCGCCCATGACGCCATGCTCCCGCAGGTGGAGCGTGTTCTGGGTTGCTCTCTTCCGCCGGTCTTTACATCGCAGCACGTCGAGTCGCCGGTTTCCGTCGGACTATTTCGCCCGCTTGTGATCCTGCCGGAAGGTCTGCCGGAGGCTCTTTCTCCCACACAGTTGCGCCATGTGCTGCTGCATGAGTGCGCCCATATCGCCTTTCGCCACACCTTCGGCGGCCTGGTGGAACGGGTCGTCCGGCTGCTGTTCTGGCCGCATCCGCTGGTATCTGCCCTATGCCGGGAGTTGGCACGGGCGCGCGAAGAGGTTTGTGACAATGTCGCGTCGCAGGAAGATGGGGCGGCCTGCTACGCGCGTACCCTGTTAGCGATTGCGCAGGGCGTGTTCCCCGCTCCAAACATCTCTTCCAGTCTGGCTCTCCTGGGCCCGGAGACCAGCCTGGAAGAGCGCATCACCGGGTTATTACACCCCAGGAGGAATCGAATGGTACGTGTGAAACGAGGAACGTTATGGGCCGTTACCGGCGTGGTGGTCTGCACGGTCGCCTCCACGGTCGCGATTCGCGTCGTCGCGGCGGAGGGAAATGCGAAACAGGCCGCTGCCAGGGCATCCATCGCCGCAGAACTTGCCGACAGGCGACAGGCCGCTGCCAATCCACTCACCCCCGGAATAGGCATGTCCGGCGCTCCCGTGGGCGGTATCGGTGGGGAAGCGGGATCTTCCAGCGTCTCATCGGCGACCACTACAGGCGCGATGATGGGCAGCAACAGCGTTGGCGGCGGCGAGAAGCGCCAGGCGGAAGCCATTCAACTCGCGGCCGGGAAGAGAGTGACGCAGACCTCAGCGGGACACCACCTGACGACAACCCGTTCCAGGGCATCCCATGCCGCTCGACCCGCCGTTAGCGGCGACGAGGAGACACAGAGCGCGGGCAACAGCCTGGGCGGTGGCTTTGGTGGCGGAGCCCCACAAGGCATGGCCGGCGGCGGTCCCGGCGGGGCCACAGCTGGAGGCGCTCTCGGCGGAGCCGGGAATACCGGAGGTGAAGGAGGCGGTCCCGGCGGAGCCGGTGGAGGCGGGTTCGGAGGCGGCTCACCTGACGGAATCTCGGCAGGTGGGGCCGGAGGCGGCGGAGCGGGAGTTGGTCCTGGTCTATCGCCCGGTGGCCCTGGCGGCGGTAGCCTGCAACCGGACCTTGGCCCCGACATTGGGCCAGACATAAACCCACGTATCGGTAGCACTCCAACCGGAACGTCCGGTGGCGGAGTGGTAGGCGGTCCTGGCGGCGGAATCCAGGAAGGCGGGAGTTGGGAAGCGGGTTACCTACTGATCATTGTAGGAGGACCCGATTCCGATGAACCTGCTTACGAAATCGAGCGGTCTCTCATGGGAATCCAGAAACCAGGAGATGGCGGCGGGTTTAGTCTTTCCACCGATAGCTCCTTTGCCCAATACCAGGCCTACCCCTCAATGCGCGGCATCACGTTGGCAACCGGGTCCTCCATCTCCGGTGGCTCCTTGTCCCAATACCAGACCTACCCCAACGCCGACAGGAGGTAAGGGTTAGAATACTGGCGCCCTGACGGCCACTGGGCGCGCAGGACGTCAGGCAATTAGAGAGGCCGTTGCGGATCGCCGCCCTGGTCGCCTGGTTCCAGGCTGCTCAGGGCGGCGGACGCCCCTTGTTAACGGGAGATCACCATGCGTTTGAGACATATTTCCTGGTTGCTGGGGTTATTGTTTCTTACCCACTTGTCGGCTGTAGCCGACGATTCTACGGTCAGGGCCGATTATTACGTTGCGACGAACGGCAGCGACCGGAATCCCGGCACGCGGGACCAACCGTTCGCCACGGTTGGTCGAGCCAAGGATGAGGTAAGGAATAAGATCGCCAGGGGACTCCAGACCGATGTGACCGTCCTGATCCGGGGAGGAACCTATGAACTCCGGGAACCGTTAGTCTTCGGTCCCCAGGATTCCGGCACGGACAAACACTCCATTACCTACGCCGCCTTTCCCGGCGAGAAGCCCGTGCTCAGCGGAGGTCACAAGATCACCGGCTGGAAGCAGGGCAAGGGCAAACTCTGGACCGCGGAAGTGCCGTCCGTCAAAGCAGGAAAAGGGGGTTTTCGGCAACTTTTCGTCGTCGGGCAACGCCGCCAGCGCGCGCGAACGCCCAGCCAGGGCTTCTTTCAGGTCAACGGCAATATCGACGTGCAGGGGGAGACCTGTTCCTTTCATTTTCGGAAAGGCGATCTGCACAAAACCTGGGCTGACCAGGGGGATGTTGAGGTCGTGATCCTGCAAAAGTGGGCGGAGGCGCGATTGCCGCTTACATCGGTCGATGATGCGGCACTCACGGCTGCCTGCTCCGGAAAACCCAGCCCGTATAGCGCCTTCGAGGGCTCACCCTACTGGGTTGAAAATATGATGGACGGGCTGGACGGCCCCGGGAAATGGTATCTGGACCGTAAAACCGGGGTACTCTCCTACTGGCCCCTCCCTGGCGAGGACAGGACCAAGGTGGAAGCGGTCGCGCCCGCGCTGGAGGAGTTGGTTTGCCTGAGTGGGGAACCGGGCGGCTCATTTATAGGTTCAGGCGCTGATTGCGCTGCGTCGTCGTTAGTTCCCCCGAGCGGAGACAAGGGCGGGCGGGGTCTCGTGCAGAACATCCGGCTGCGCGGCCTGACGTTTGCCTACAGCGATTGGTCCTTGCCTGCCACCGGTTTCGCCAATATACAGGCGGACTCCAAGATTCCGGGCGCCGTTCGGGCCACCTATACCCTCTCCTGTTCCATCGAGGATTGCATTTTTGAACACCTGGGGAAATATGCCCTGGAAATCGGCGTGGGCTGCAAGAACAACCGGATCGTCGGCAACAGAATGGCGGACCTCGGCGCCGGCGGGATCAAGGTCGGTGACGGGCGCAGTTATGCGGAGGAAACTCCCCGCTGCAGCGGGAATGTCGTTGCCAACAATGACATCCATGATGGCGGTCTGGTCTATCCGGGGTGCGTCGGCATCTGGGTTTCGATCACCGATGGAACTACGGTAGCCCATAACCTGGTGCATGACTTTCCCTACACGGGCATCTCCGTCGGTTGGGAGTGGAGCGTCAAGCCGACCGACGCCCGGAACAATCGGATCGAATACAACCACGTTCATCACGTCATGAAGCTGATGGGTGACGGAGCAGGCATCTATACTTTGGGATTCCAACCGGGAACGGTTCTGCGCGGCAATCTGATTCATGACGTTGAACGGAGCCCCAGCGCCCAGGGCTCCGCCAACAACGGCCTGTATCTCGACGAAGGCAGCAAGGGCTTCCATGTAGAGGGCAACATCGTCTATCAGGTCTCCGGGGAGCCGCTGTTTTTTAATCAAAGCCAGCAGGACTGGCACACCTGGGGAGCGAACAGTTTCGGCATCGCACCTGGCTCGCCGACATTTCCCAGAGACGCTGCGGACAAAGCCGGCCTGGAGCCAGACTATCGCAAAGCGCTGCTCTTCAAAACAGCAGATCCATAACCATAATATTCCGACCTTATTGTGAGTTCAACAATAAGGCCTTCAGCCGCGCGGCA
>DATGIG010000186.1:0-11248 GCA_035295825.1 Chthonomonadaceae bacterium
GCTTATTCGCTAATTCCTGAGCCGCCTGGGGCAGGCTGGAGAGCGCCACATGGGGATAGAGCAGCGAGGTTACGGCGGGCTGGCGCACCAGAGTAAAGATGTTCTGGTCCATGGTATCGAAGAGCCAGCCGAGGGCGGAGATGAATAACACCATCCAGGCATACCGTGGAACACCCCGATACCAGGGCGCGTCCCGCGAGGGTGCTTCCGACGCGATTGCCTCCCTGGAAGATGCCGCCTCGGAAACCTGGCCGTCTCGCCGATCCGCCATTATTGTCTCCTCATAAAGCGTTTTGCCGCCAGGCGATCCAGCATGCCAGGGAGCAGTGTATTCAATACAAAGACGGCGCGTACCGGGAGATAGGGCAGTACTTCAGGGCGCGGATTTCGTGCGGCTAAACAACGGACAATGCTCTTCGCCACCGCCTCTACCGTCAGCACCACTCCTCGGGGACGATACTTCCCCTCTTTGACATTGTCGAAGAAGGGGGTCTGCACGGAAATCGGCAGGATTTCACTGACATGGATTCCCATCTCTAACGCCTCACCGCGCAGGGCCTGGGTATAGGTGTGGACCGCGCCCTTGGCGGCGGAATAGGCGCTCATATTGGCGCATCCGAAGTAAGCGGTCGCGGAGGAGACGTTCACGATCCGTCCCTGTTTGCGCGGGGCCATGGCCCGTAATGCCTGTTGGCAGAGCGACGCAAGAGCAAAGAAATTGACCTCGAACAGAAAACGCAGGTTCTCCTCCCGCATGTCCATCACAGGTATCCGCATCCCCACGCCCGCATTGTTCACCAGCGCATCCAACGGGCCAAATTGCTCCTCGACGCGGCAGACCAGACCCTCCACCTGCTCTGGCTGAGAGAAATCCGCGACCCATGCCAACGCCCTGCCGCCCGCGTCACCAATCGCCTGAACGACCGCGTTCAACTCCGCCTCGCGCTCTGAGACCAGCGCAACCGATGCCCCGGCAGAGGCGAGCAGGCGCGCCGTCGCCTCGCCGATCCCTGAGGACGCCCCGGTTATCAAAATTCGCTGATCTTTCAGGTTCAAGGCCATATCCACACCCTTTCCGCTCGCCTCGTTCCCCCGGCATTTCGGCGGCTGGCAGGCAGATTCCTTCCGAAACCCCTCATTCTCCGTCCCCTTCATCCCCTAGCGTGAGAGGGATTGGGGTGAGGAAGCGTGTGGAATTGTTGACAGGGCGAAACCGGAGAGAGGGCAATCTCGTAGTGGAGAGTAAGAGCGGACAGAGGAGTTCGCTCCTATCGGAACGTAACCTGGAGGGCAAATGCCATGAAAAACGTACTCTACCTGATTGGAGCTATAATTATCGTCGCGATCCTCTGGAAGATCGTCACTCCACTGATCTTCATGGTGGGTCACTTGCTGTTCGGCCTCGTGCTGATCGGGCTGTTTGTGGCGGCGGTATATGCGGTTTACAAAGCCTTGAATCGCGAAAAACTGACACTCTGATGGCGCTCTGCCAGCTCTCCCCTCCCCCTTGATTTGGGAGGGCCGGCTGGAGCGAGTCAGCGTATCAGCACAACGGGAGCAGAGACCATGTCTAACTCTGCTCCCGTTACTAAGGTTGGAACGTGCGACAGCGTGTCTATCGCCGAACAGTATCCCACGTCCGCTCCGAAACCCCGATCTGCCAGCGTCCGGGCATGAATGCCCTCCATCCAACCGCGCAGCAGGTTCGGCTCTCCCTCCCATAGCCGTCTACATGCAATGGCCGAATCCGCAACCTCGGGCATCTCCCACGCACCAGCCTGAGCGGTGATGCCCTCCACATACAGCCCGGCGACCGTGGCGTCCTCCAGCGTGAACTGGTCATCGGTCCCGGAGCAGACTACCACGATATCCGAACCCGTTTCCCGTGCCTCCGTCCAGGCAGCTTCCGCGACCGCCTTCCGATTCACCGCAGCCCCCAGGAATACCCTGCGCGCGTCCGCCACGGCGGCCGTTGCCTTGGTACCGTTCGTGGTGGAGAGTACCACGGGCCGCCCTGCGAAGTCCAGCGTCGAGAACTCCACCGGGGAGTTCCCATAATCGAAATCGGGCACGCGGTAGCCTCCGGTCTCCCCGCAGAGAACGTATCCCTGCGCCCTGGCATAGGTCCGCGCCGTCTCATGGGATGCCGCTACACAGACATGAGGGCAATGGCGTTCGAACAGGGTCGCGATGACCGTCGTGGCGCGCAGGACATCCACCACCACGCACACTGCGCCGCTCACATCTCCCGCCAACTGCGGCAACAGCGCCACCCGGATCTGCATTCCAGCTCCTTGTTCGCCTGAAGATTACGCGGCTACGGTACGCTCACGCTGTGTAAACCGCTTCAATTCATCGATGAAGATGTCCGCGTTCGCCTTATCCCACACCCAGATCCGCACGCTCTTGATGTTGGAGCCTGCGTCCAGGATACCGGCCAGCATCAAACGCGCCGTAATCGCCGCCGTCTCCCGCCGCTGCTCGGCGGTGATCCAGTTCGGCTGCGTCAGCAAGTTCTCCGTCATATCCGGAATAATGACCGAATTCACCCCGCGATCCCGCAGCATCCGCATGGCCTTGCCTACCGAACTCGTGATCAGTTGCGGGCTGGTCCGTTTCAATTCATCGAAGATGACCGCCAATGCGGTGTACTTATAGCGGTAGCGGGAGCCGGTCCCGACGAACGCGTCGCCGGGCGCCAGGGGCGCAACCGCATTCGCCTCGCGCTGTATGTTGTCGGCTCCCATATCTCGCGCCATCTTCGCCACACCGAACACCATCTTCAGATCCGGTGCGGTCGGTACGATGATCGCTCCCCCACGAAGCAGTAAGGGCAGTTTCCGCGATGAGACCCAGACTTCGATCGTCAGATCCTCCAATGCGGCCCGATACCGGGGCAGGAGGGTCACCGGCGGCGGCGTAAACAACCGCTTCAAGGTCTCCTGCGCTTTACCAAGCATCCTATGTAGATCGATCACGTTCACACCCATCCCCCTGAATTGATTTGCCGTTCCACCACGAATGCGTTTACACCGGCACTATCCCAACCGGCCTACCGATTGCAAATCCGGATTATCGCAAGATCGCCTGCCGATCTTCGACATCGAGTACCACTCCCCCTCGATCTTCACCCGCACGATGTCCGCCGTGTAATCCGTATTGGTCCCGTGCTCGGAGCAATTGGAGAAGAGCGAGGATCCGACCCCATAGACATCCGCCGGGACCCCCTGCGCCTCGAACGCCCGGATGCGCTCCGGATTGAAGCCGCCCGTTACGGTGATCTTGACGCTCTTGCACCAGGCGCGCGCGCGATCCATCCAGCGCAGCGGCAGGTTCCACGCCTCGAAGGCATTGTCTATCGCCTTGCGCATGGCAAACACCAGGCGCGGGTTCACCCCATTGTCCAGCTTAGGGTCGCCCAGTGGGGGCACGGAGACATCCCGCATGGTCCCGCCTGTATCCGGGCGGACGCCATACAGCACATACTTCTGCGCCTCATCCCGCTTCCCCTCATCCATGAGCGACCGGTAGCGTGTGAACATTGTCTCCATCACCTTCAGGGAGGTTCCCACGCAATCGTTCTCGAAATCCACCAGCGCGATACGCGGAATGGAGGGGGGCAAGACAGAGGCGAATGCCATCATCGTTTCGGCAGTGTCTCCCAAAAAACACGCAATGGCGGCATGCGCGACCGTGCCGCCGCCCGCCCCACCCCACCAGTCTCCCTGCTCATCGGTCGAGACCAGGGCCAGGGCATTCTGACTGTGGCGTGCATTGTACGTCTGCACCGCGATATGGTAGGCATAGCCATCCGCCGCCTGCAGTTCGTGTGCATCGAAGCGAGCCGGGAAGAACAGGACATTTTTGCCCTGCGCTGCCTCCAGTGTGAGATAGACGTTCGTCGCGATCCGGCTGCCACGTGTCAGGGCCCCCAGGGTCGGCGTCTCCAGGATCGCGAAATCCCGATAGCGCCCCCGAACCTTCAGCACTGGCTGCACACAGCGCGCGTCGCCCTCATACTGAACCGTCACGCCGTCGTGAACGGCCAGCACCTCCATGCGGTCATAGGTGTCTTCCCATCCGCCCGCCTCATCGAAATAGCCGGTGCAGGTCTGGAGCATCGCCAGCGCCTTGTCCACTCCCACAACGACCGAAAACGGCTTGCGGCGGGTAAACCACTGCATCTCCACTTCGATGTCGCCGATGGCGATGTTCGCCAGGTCCAGGCCGAGGTCGCTCAGGTCGGGCGCAGAGCCGCCGAAGCGGTAGCCCTGCAGGGCCAGATCCGACAACACCGCGACGATGTTGTAGAAATACTTGTCCGAGTACCAGCCTCGACGCATCCGCTCCGCGTCGAGTTTGAATGTACTGACCGGCAAACGCTTGCCGTCAAAAACGCTCATGCTGTATCCCGTCTCTCCGTGGACCGCCCCCTTTGCCCTGTTGAGAAGAAGTATAGCACAAAACTGGAACGAACCAGGCAGCCCCAAGGGAGAAACAATCGGGAGTGCCGCAAAAAAGACCCCTATCTATGGGAGAGATAGGGGCAATTCGGAAAATCCAAAAAAGGAGTTATTGCCGCTCATTATGATCGAAATCTTCCGAAACGCGCTACTTCAAAATTGCTTTCTTCGTCCCGGACCTGTTTTTCATACTGAACTGGGCTCATGCACGGAGGAAGTCAGGGTTTGACGGCGACACAGAGGATGGAGAGGCCGAAGGGGAAGTTGAGGCGACGTGCCAGCGCGTTCTCCGCGCCGAGCAGGGCTGTCAGGGCGGCATTGACAGGCGCGGGGACCATCGGCATGATCGCCATGGGCGGGTCGTGGGGCGGCTTGCGGGCATTCAGGCGACGCTGTAGTGCGACGATGGGATAGAGCAGCGTCATGGTGTGTGAGAGCTTCTCCAACCGGAAACCCGTCCCCGTGAAGCGCTCCCGTAGTTCCCGACGCACGTAGCGGCGAAAGTGCATCAGGGCGATATCGTGTTCGCTCCAGAGGTGCGCATAGGCAGGCACGGTGGTGATGATCCGCCCACCGGGTTTGAGGACGCGGTAGAACTCACAGAGGGCGGCTTTATCGTCGGGGAGATGCTCCAGCATATCCATGGCGATCAGCAGATCGAAGGTATCGGAGGCGAAGGGCAGACGCATGGCATCCGCGCCGACGAGGTGCTTGAGGCCCCGCCGCTGGGAGAACTCCAGGGCGAGTGGCGAAAAATCAGCGGACACGACGCGCCCATAGCGGGTGAGGCGCGCGGACATCGCTCCCGTACCGCAGCCGACATCGAGGATGGTGAGAGACGCCTCCTCGGCGCCGGCGCGCGGGTAGCGGGATCGGATAATCGCCTCCACCAGCCGATGCCGGGCTACGAACCACCAGTATGTGTCTTCCAGGCGGTACATCCGCTCGTATTCTGCAGCGTTCATCGCAGGCGCAGTTCGGCAGTATTGGCAGGCGGCTCATAGCGGGTCATGCGGATACGGAACAGGGTCTTGATCATCCGAAACGCATCCCGGAAGAAGACCACCTTGGAGCCTTCCTGATGCGCCCAACGCACCGGGATTTCCGCGATCCGCATCCCGAAGAGCTTTCGGGCGAGATAGAGAACCTCCACATCGAAGGCGAAATGATCTACCTGGCAGCGGCTGAAAATACTTTTGGCGGCATTACGCGTGAAGAGCTTAAAGCCGCACTGCGTGTCGTGGATGCCGGGAACAGCCATCAATTGGACCACCTTGTTGAAGGTGCGTCCGCCAAATTCGCGCAGGATGGACTGTCGCTTGATGAGTTGGGAGCCTTTTACGTCGCGGGAGCCGATGGCGATGTCGTACCCGGAATCGAGAGCCGCGAGCAGTTTCTCGACCTCTTCGATAGGGGTGGCCAGGTCGGCATCCGAAAAGAGGAGCCGGGCGCCGCAGGCGCGAAGGATGCCATATCGCACCGCATAGCCTTTCCCCCGGTTGGGCTGGTAGGAGAGGAGCCGCACTTGAGGCCGGCAGGCGGCGATCTGCTCCACAATATCAGGGGTGCCGTCCGTGCTGCCATCGTCAGCCACCAGTATTTCGAAGGTGTAGTTCTGCGCGTCGAAATAAGCCAGCATCCGTTTGAGCGTGGCTCCCAGGCGCGTCTCCTCATTGTACGCCGGTACAATGATGGAGAGGTAGGGAGCGCCCTCCTCCGAAGGACTGGACGGCTCCGGGTCACTCGGCGGCTCTGGACCCGGCATATGATGTTCGCTCAAGAAAATCTCCTACGTCCGACAAGGCTCCGCGAATCTTGTGTCTTCGGAACCGGCGCGGGGGACGGCGGTAGGGGCGATTCCAACCGCATGCGCTTCGCTTATTATATCCCTCCTCCGTTCCGTTGTCAATATCGCGGCGAAGCGCCCTCCGCTCCTGCAGGTTTAGAAGCCACGCCCTACGGGTTCCGTCTCTCCACCTCCTCCATCCCTCTCTCCAGCGCCGACCGGTGATCCGCCGCCAGAGTGGAAATCCTACCGGCTCCCCCGGTATCTCCCAGGCGTCCCAGCCTTTCCCGTAGGGCACGCAGCGCCTTGAGCGCTTTGCGACACCGGGAGCAGGTGAGTAGGTGGAACCGCGTATACCAGCGTGCCGGGCCGGAGAGAGTATCGTCGCACATGCCGCTTACCTGAGTCTCCATATGATGGCAGGGTCGGATTCGCGGATCTTCTTGCCCCATCGATTGTTTCAACCGTCAGATCCTCCTTCGTTCGTGTGCATAGTCATACAAGAGGGCGTGAAGCTGCAAGCGTGCACGCGCCAGCCGGGACCGAACCGTTCCAATAGGGACTTTCAGGACCGCCGAAGCCTCCTTATACTCCGCCCCATCGATATCTACCAGTACCACACAGATCCGCATCTCCGCAGGAAGCGCTGCAAGCGCGCGTTCCAACGGCTCGTCTAAAACGCCGGCAAGCAGTGCCGCGTCCGGCTCTTCGGAAGCGGCTGCCAGTAGGCACTCCGGTCCAGCGTCCCCACCGGCAGTCAGCGTATCCAGATCCACCTGTGCTTCCCATCGCTTGCGTCGTTGATAATCGGTAAGGAAGAGATTGATAAGGATCCGGCGCAGCCAGGCATACGCATTCGTTCCCTCTTCAAATCGGCCTTGAAGATAGGCCTCATATCCCCGTATCAGCGTGTCCTGAACCAGGTCCTGTGCGCGATCCTCCTGCCCTCCGCAGATCCTCCACGCCGCTCGAAATAACCGCACTTCAAATTGGCGCAGGATCTGGATATAGGCTGCGCGCCGCCTCTCCGCCTCTTGCGTTACAGAACGTTGAGGGTCTTGAGTGCCGAATTCGGATACCGCGCCCGATCTCCCCAGGAGGGAACGAGATTGTCCTTGTCTTCTTGCCAGCATACCCCCCATAACAAACGATGGGCTGCCGGAAGTTCCATCCATGGGATCCTAACGAATTTTCCGTCAACACCGGAGTGGATGGAACTTTCGGGTCAGGCGGGAGAGTTACGTGGCTGGGAACGGCAAGGCCGAAGGAGGCTCTCAGGGCCCGGATGCCTGCTTTGCTTCGCCCCTCCCATCACAGCGAAGACCCAAGAAAGGAATGACGATTATATGAGAATACACTGCGGTATGACCGGACGTGCGGCGGCTGGCCGCAACCGAACATTGGCGCTCCTCCTGCTTGCCGGGGTGTTGCTTGGCGGAGCCGGAAGCGCGCACGCGGAGACCGGCGCGGTCTTCACGACGACCAACTCTGCGACCGATAACAATGTGGTGATGTTCCAGAGTGCCGACGATGGATCTCTCACGCAACTCGGCCAGTTCTCTACCGGCGGCCTCGGAACAGGCGCCAGCCTCGGAAACGCAGGCGCGGTGGTCCTCAGCCCGAATAAAAAGCTGCTCTTCACGATCAACGCCGGAAGCAACGACATCTCCGAATTCGCCGTCAATGCGAATGGCCTCACCCTTCTCCAGCGCATCTCCTCCGGAGGAACGACTCCGGTCAGTTTGACGGTCTTCGGCAAGTGGCTCTATGTGGTAAACGCCGGGCAACCCAGCAATATCACGGGCTTCAAGATCGGCGAAAAAGGCCATCTCACGCCCATCCCCAACTCCACGCAGGGGCTGAGCCAGGCGCTGGTCAAACCGGGACAGATCAAATTCAGCCCCTATGGCAATCTGCTGGTAGTGACGGAGCAGACTACCAACACGATTGATGTCTTCCCGGTCGATACAGAGGGGGTAGCCGATGCGGCGATCTTCTCCGCTTCGGAGGGAATCACCCCGTTCGGGTTCGACTTCGACCCCGCCGGGCACCTGCTGATCTCCGAAGCCGCCACCAGTTCGGCCTCCTCCTATTTCGTCTCCACGTTCGGCATCCTGCCCATCTCCAAGGCGGTCGAGAACGGGCAACTCGCCGCATGCTGGCTCGTCTCCAGCACGGATGGGCGTTTCGCCTGGACAGCCAACGCGGCGAGCGATAACATCTCCGCCTACAGCATCGCAGCCAGTGGACAGATCAACCTGATCGCCTCCAACGCCGGCGTCGCGGTCCGTCTTACGGCTGGAAGCCATCCGACCGACGAGGCCGTAGACGGACATGGTCATCTCTATGTGCTGGATGGCAATCCCGGCTCGGTCACCGCGCTGGGTATCAACCATGACGGCACCCTGACGCTCATCAACACGGTTGGCAGCTTCGGCGGCGGTATGACCGGTATCGCTGCAAAGTAGATCCCTCCCCATTTGACCGGGGATTTTCAACCCCCGGTCAAATTCAATCTTGTGCGTGTCTACTAGTTTGATTTGGACGATTATGCTAGAATCCTCTCTACCTTAATCACTGGGGGAGAGCGAACGAAAGTGGACACGATGGACAGGCTTGCGGAGCAGGAAGTGAAGGCGTTGGAGGCGCTGGAGGCGCGCCTGGAGCAGGAAGAGCGCACCGACCGCAATGTGATCCGCATTCGCGGGGCGCGTCAAAATAACCTCAAAAACATCAACCTCGACATTCCACGGGATAAGCTGGTTGTGATTACTGGCCTCAGCGGGTCGGGCAAGTCCTCCTTGGCCTTCGATACCCTCTATGCGGAGGGGCAGCGGCGCTATGTCGAGAGCCTCTCGGCCTATGCGCGCCAGTTCCTGGGCCAGCACGACAAGCCCGATGTGGACCAGATCGACGGCCTCTCCCCGGCGGTCTCCATCGACCAGAAGTCCACCTCCCGCAACCCCCGCTCCACGGTAGGGACGGTGACCGAGATCTACGACTATCTCCGTCTGCTCTACGCCCGGATCGGCATCCCTCACGATCCCCGCACCGGCCAGCCGCTGATAAAACAGAGCATCGAGGAGATGGTGGATCGCATTCTAGCCCTGCCGGAGGGCGCCCGCTTCCTGATTATGGCGCCTATCATCCGGGGGCGCAAAGGCGAGTACCGGAAGGAGTTGGAGGAGATCCGCGCGGAGATGCTCAAGGAGGGTTATGTCCGCGCCCGCATCGACGGGGAGATGATCGACCTCAATGAAGAGCTGCCCCAGTTGGAGCGGTATAAGCAGCACACCATCGAGCTGGTGATCGACCGCCTCATCATGAAGCCGGACATCAGCCGCTCGCGGATTGCGGACGGTTTGGAGCAGGCGCTGAAGCGGGCGAAGGGTCTGGCGGTCATCTCCGTACAGGCGCTGGGCGACCTGCCCGCCCAGGAGATCTCCTTCAGCGAAAACTTCTCGACGGCGGATGGGGAGTTCAATTTCGAGGAGATCGAGCCCCGGCTGTTCTCGTTCAACTCTCCCTACGGCGCGTGTCCCGAATGCCATGGACTGGGCACCAAGACGGAGTTCGATCCCATGCTGCTGGCCCCGGACCGGAACAAGAGCATCGCCCAGGGTGGTTTCCGGTACTTTGTGCTGAAGACGGGGAAAGAGGTCTATTCGGGCCACCGGGCGGCTCTGTTCAAGGGGCTGGCGAAGAAGCTGGGCTTCGACTACAATACGCCGCTGAAAGACCTCTCCAAGGAGCAGTTCGACCGGCTGATGTACGGCATCAAGGGCAACGTGACCGTGGAGCACCGCAATAAGTGGGGCCGGACGCGCTACTTCGACACCGAGTACGAGGGCATCCTTCCGGAGTTGGAGCGCAAGTACAAGGACAACACCAGCTCCTATGTCAAGGAGGACATGGAGCAGTACATGAGTGCCCGCCCCTGTCCGGTCTGCCAGGGTAAGCGCCTGAAACCGGAGGCGCTCTCGGTAACCGTCGGGAAGGCGAATATCTCCGACCTGTGCGCCCTCTCACTGGAGAAGCTGGCGGGCTTCTTTGTGGACCTGCATCTGACGGAGCGGGAGCAGATCATCGCCCGGCAGATCATCAAGGAGATCCGAACGCGCCTGGGCTTCCTGCTCAATGTCGGCCTGAACTACCTCACTCTGAACCGGGCGGCGGCGACGTTGGCGGGCGGCGAGGCGCAGCGTATCCGGCTGGCGACGCAGATCGGCTCGGGCCTGATGGGCGTCCTCTATATTTTAGATGAGCCGAGCATCGGGCTGCACCAGCGCGACAACACCAAGCTGATCCACACGCTGGAGCGCCTGCGAGAACTGGGTAACACGATCCTGGTGGTGGAGCATGACGAGGAGACCATGGAGGCCGCGGACTGGCTCATCGACATCGGGCCGGGCGCAGGCGAACATGGCGGGCATGTGGTGGCGCAGGGCACGGTAGAGCAGGTCAAGGCGTGCGCAAACAGCATTACCGGGCAGTTCCTGAGCGGCAAACGGCAGATCGAGGTGCCTCTTGCCCGCCGGGAGCCGGGGGACCGCTGGCTGGAGCTGATCGGGGCGCGCCAGCACAACCTCAAAAATGTGACGGCCCGGATCCCGCTGGGCCTGTTCGTCGCCGTAACGGGCGTTTCGGGGTCGGGCAAGTCCACGCTGATCCAGGAGACGCTCTATCCCCTGCTGATGCACCGGATCTATGGCTCGCATTCGGTATGGGGCGCGCACGACGAGATCCGTGGCCTGGAGCTGCTGGACAAGGTGATCGACATCGACCAGTCGCCCATCGGACGGACGCCTCGCTCCAACCCGGCGACCTATACGGGGGTCTTCGACCTGATCCGCGACCTCTTCAGCAAGACGCAAGACGCCCGGATGCGCGGCTACGAGCCGGGCCGCTTCTCGTTCAATGTCAAGGGCGGGCGCTGCGAGAGCTGCAAAGGCGACGGCATCCTCAAGATCGAGATGCACTTCCTGCCGGACGTCTATGT
>DATGIG010000187.1:0-11445 GCA_035295825.1 Chthonomonadaceae bacterium
GCCTCCTCTGCAGGGGGCGCAGTGTTATCAGTGCGGCAACCGCTTGGTGCCGGGAAGCGCATTTTGTGATCGGTGTGGCGTGCGGGTCAGTTGAGCGCGCAGATATCCAGAGATCCACGATGAGGCTCAGATGGAACTACACGAACTCGAAGCATTTGTCGCCGTTGTGACGCAGCGCAGCTTCACCCGCGCCGCAGAAGCCCTCTTTCTGACCCAGCCCGCCGTCACCCGTCAGGTGGCCGGCCTGGAGGCGAAACTGAAAACGCGGCTGTTCGACCGGCTGGGGCGCACGGTGCAGTTGACGGCGGCGGGGGATGCACTCTATCGCTACTCGGTGGAGATCCTGCGCCTGGCCAGGGAGGCTGAGCGGGCTGTCGCCGATGTGGCGACCGGAGCGGCGGGCCGCCTGGCGGTCGGTGCGAACAATACCACGGCGACCTATATTCTGCCTCCGCTGCTGCGCCGGTTTCGCGAGGTCTATCCGGGGGTGGAGCTGAGCGTCCATACGGGCGTGTCCGCACAGATCGAGGAGATGGTGCTGCAGAACGCGGTGGATGTCGGGCTGATGACCGGCTTTCGCGAGCATCCGGGGCTGGTCGGCGTGGGCGTGACGGAGTATCAGACCACGGTAGTGGTCTATCCGGGCCACCCCCTGGCGCGTAAGAAGGAGGGCGAGGGGGTGACGGCCTCGGAGTTGACGGGAAGCCCTTTGATCCTGATGGAGGAGGGGACCAACCTTCGGACCTATATAGATCGGCTGCTGTCGGCGGCGGGGGTCGAGGAGCGGGTCACCATGGAACTGGACAATGTCGAGGCCATCAAGAAGATGATCGAGGCGCAGCTCGGTATCTCCCTCTTGCCGATGGTCTCCGTCGAGGCGGAGGTCGCGGCATGCCGCCTGGTGGCGCTGCCGCTGGCGGATGTTCCGAATGCCCATCGGCCTATCACCGCCGTCTACCGTCACGACAAATATCTCTCCGTCGCGCTGAAGGGGTTCCTTGATCTGGTCCGGAGTTCGCGAGACGGACAGGGACCTGGCTAACGGAGCTTAACGAAATTTTTGCGGCAGCCAGCCGTGCATAACGCACTCCCGGAGGCTCCATTCCGGAGCGGATTCGTTCTTGTAGGTCCAGAAGAACCAGCCCTGCGCATCGGAGTAGCCGGTCAATTGGGCGTCTCCGTAAGCCCGCTTCGCGTCATCGAGTCGCTTGTCGGCAAGCCCCTTGAGAGATTGGGGATCGAGCGCGCAGGACCACTCCCCCACAATCGTCGGGAGTTGCTGCTGCATTTTGGCGATCTGATCCCGGCGTTCGACAGCGGCTTTGTGCACATGCCCCTCGATAGTACGCTTCTTGTCCTCGTCTACGTAGCACTGGTAGAGGTGGGTGTCGAGCAGGACGTTGGTATAGTCCGGCTCGGTCATGAAGTTCGCCCAGTCCATGGGCCGGAACCCATCGTGAATGACGACGGCGACCCGCTCCTTATCGGTATGCAGGCGAACGCGCTTGTAGGCTGCCTGATAGAAGTCCTTGAGGATCTCGATAGGCACATCCCAGCGCGGCTCGTTGAGCAGTTCGATCCCCATCAGGTTGTCCCGCTTGCCATAACGCTGGGCCAATCCCTCCAACACCTGGATCGTATAGGCGATATTCGCCTTACTGGTGTGCCACCCCAGTGTCCCCTGCCTGCCGCTATGATCCCAGCCGTTCTGGCTGCCGGGCGCGCCGTGCAGGTCGAGGAGCACCTTGAGGCCGTTCTTTGCCGCCTGATCGAAGGCCCAGTCCAGCATCTCCGGGGCGGCATGGAAGGGTTTGTCTCCGTTCAAGACCCAGTAGCCAACGGGGATACGGACGGCGTTCAGCCCATGATCGGCCATCCATGAAAAGTCGTCGGAGGTGAGGAACGATTTGCGGTGATGTTCGAGGCGGGGCGCTGCGCCGGCACCCAGGCTTTCGCAAAAAGTAGCCTCATCGGGTGCGTCCGTACCGGCGAACAGGCTAGGGGTCAACCACTTCTCCAGAACCAGCCATCCGCCCAGGTTGACGCCACGGAGCTTTGCCGGTTGCGGCACGCCGTGCATCAGGGCTGGCGTCGCCTCCACGTGGGACGCACTCAGCGCGCTGATCCCTGCGGCAGCCACTCCACCTAAAAATGCGCGCCGATTGAGACGGTTTCGAATCTGGCCTGCTTCCCCTGGTTCCATGCTTCTCTCCCTCCCTCTCCAAACAGTATACCCATTCTCCCGTTGCGGCATGTAGCGAAGGAGAAGCGATTTTGGGAACCTCTCATGGTTTTGCCGAGTCTTATCACCCCGCGTGCCGACAACTCCCTAGGTCGGCACACGGGGGGCAATTCAGGCATCAGAGAGTGTGGTCAGAGACCAAAGACAGGAGGGCGATATGCAGACGAAGTTGAATGCGACGCCGATTCAGGCGCATACCAAGGGCGAGTTGAAGCGCTTACGGAAAGAGGGGTTCGTTCCCGTCTCCATCCAGCATCGGGGCGAAGAGACGCTCCACTTTCAGGAGGAGGCGAAGCCGCTGGACGATTTTATCCAGCACCATGGTGAGGCAGGATTGCTGAGCCTGATGATCGCGCCGGAGAACCGGAACCAGACCGTGATCGTACATGGGGTGCAGCGGGATCCACTTACGAACCGGCTGCTGCACGTCACATTTCAAAAAGTCGAACAGAACGAGCCCATCAAAGTCCATGTGCCCCTGGTTTGGCATGGCCAGCCGGAAACGGTACGCCTTGGGACGGCCTTTGTCCAGCAAGCACTGGAGGCCGTGGAGATACGGTGCCTGCCGAAAGACCTGCCGGAACACCTGGCAGTAGACATCGCGCACATGAATTTCGGCGACGTGCTGCGTGTCGCCGACCTGCCGGGGTCGGACAAAATGGAAGTGCTGACACCATCGGATACCGTGCTGGTAACGCTGAAGAGCCGGATCGTCCATGAGGTCGAAGAGGAGCCTGAGAGCGAGGTGACACCGGAGCCCGAATCGGAAACCGAGGTAATAGAGCGTTGATTTCGGGTAGTTACGGGGATTCGGACGGCGTGTCGGACGAGCGCAGTAATTGGAGCGGCTCCGTCTCCCCGGTATGGTAGGTAGGACGAAGCAGTTGGCCCGTCGGAGAGGTGAGGGAGGACGAGGGGCGCAGGTAGACGTTGGCCTCGTCCCCCCGCTTCTTGCGCTCGTCCAGACGAAGCAGCACTTCCAATGCCTTGTCCTGGAGGCGCGTTGTCTTCGCCTTTTTGGCGATACGATCCACATAGGGGATCGCATGGCTTGTGCCGATCTTGGCCAGGGCATCCAGGATCTTGAAGGCCAGATTGGTGTCCGGATACGTGAGGGCATGGCCCAGATTGCGGATGGTCTGCTCCCCCAATACCCCATAGTGGCTCTCGGTCAGGTTCGGCAGTAGCGTATGGAGCGATTGCGCCGAGGCTTCCCGGATCAGTTCGCTGGGATCGAAGAGAGTATGCGCCAGTGCCCCCACGCTCTCAAGGACGCCAAGCCGTCCCAGGGTTTCAGCGGCTGCCTGGCGGACAACATCATGCTGGCGCGTGCGGATCTTCCCGAAAACCATGTTCAGAGGCACGGCTGCCGCGCTTGCGATGGTACCCAGCACGAAAATCATCTGCAGGAAGATCGCTAGCCAGGGCTCTCTATCGTTCTGGGCCACGATCAGGGACCAGAGCAAGGAGACGGGGATCGCGACCGCATAGCCGCAGAGGAGGCCGCGTCCGAACCGCTGCCAGTAGGTGCCCCCAGGCTCCTCTTCCAGGATCTCCTGCAGCATGCCGGCGGCGGAATCCCGCTCCTGATCCGTGAGTTGCACGCGCCCCAGCGCCCAGATGGCGACGGTGCGCTCCCGCATATAGTGTGCGCCGGTGTGGGTCAAAGCCGTGATGAGGGTGTGTACCGGGTCTCCGGCGCGGTATCTTCCGCTGAGCAGCGCCTCGGCGATGTGCTTCACCGGCGTCTGCCTGCGCAGATACGCCAGCAATTCGTGGATCTGGACATAACTGTCCTGCGCCCAGGTCGGGGCGTGGGCAAACTCTGCTCCGGATGGCATTGGCGCCGGAGGCATGGGCGGCGGAGGCGCGTAGGGCTGCCATTGGGGATTGGGCGTCGGTTCCATACTGGAGAGACGAAGCATATGTAACATTGGGTTTCACCATTTTTCTCCGAGGTTGAAACCTCGTTCTGAAATACAAAGTCCACGTTCGTGGACTGCATTCAAAACCCGCGCCTGCGAGTTTCGCTTTTCAGCACGAGGATTGATCCCCGTGGCATTGACGCCGACTCGCGTACACGCTATAATGTACTATCATTTACGGGATATGAGCGCCGTATGCGGGGGAAAAGGTGCAGGAGAAGAACGGGAAAAACGGCCATAGCCACGTTGCGGAGAGTACCGAAGTCGCGCCGGAGGAGATCGGCGTGGTCGTTCGTGGGTCTCTCTCCGATGGGCTGGAGATGCGCCTCGCGGAGGGGAAGAGCGTGGAAGACCTGCGCGTCGGCAAATTTGTGGTGGTGCAGGGGGAGCGCTATCGGTTCTTCGCGATGCTCAGCGATGTGCAGCTCTCTGCGGCGCACCCCGGCGTCCTCATGAACCCCCCGGCTCGCGAGGATCGCCTGAGCCGCGCCGTCCTGACCGGGACCAGCACCTTCGGAACCATCAAACTGCGCCCGATGCTGATGACTTCCCACGATGCCGCCGTGGAAGACGAGAATGCGCTGCTGCCAGTGAAGACGGTGCCCGCCCACTTCAGCCCCGTAGCCGAAGCGAGCCGGGAGGATGTCGGAAGGGTGTTCGGCGATGAGCGGCGTGATCCGAAATTCTTCCATGTGGGCGAACCGCTGGATATGGACACCCCGGTCTGCCTCAACCTCGACCGCTGGGTGGAGCGCTCGAATGCCATCTTCGGCAAGAGCGGCACGGGCAAGACCTTTCTCACGCGCCTCTGCCTCTGCGGGGTCATCAAGGCGGAGAAGGCGGTCAACCTGATCTTCGATATGCACAGCGAGTACGGCTGGCAGGGGACCACGGAGCAGGTCGGTCGCAACTCCGTGCGCGGACTGAAGCAGTACTTCCGGAACCGGGTCCAGATCTTCACGCTCGATCCCGAATCGGCCAAGCGACGCGGCGTCCATGTGGATTTCCCCGTCTACATCCCCTACAGCGCGGTCACGGTAGAGGACATTCTGCTGCTGCAGCGGGAGCTGAACCTGAACGCCACCGCTGTGGAGACCTGCTACCTGCTCGTCCAGCGCTTCGGCGAAAAGACCTGGCTGGAGACGTTCCTCAAGATGGATGGCGAGACCATCAAGGAGTTCGTGGGAGAGAACAACGCGCACTCCGGAGCGATGATGGCCCTGCAGCGAAAGCTCAATGTGCTGGTGGAGGACTGCAAGGCGTTCCTGCTCCCCTCCGTGCCCGGCGACGACGACGCGGTGCAGCATATCCTGCAGACCCTGCAATCCGGCCGCAACGTGGTGCTGGAGTTCGGGCAGCACGACCGTGTCAGCCAGTACATGCTGGTCGTGAACATCCTGACCCGACGCCTCCACACCATCTATCGCGAAATGACGGAGAAGGCGATGGGCAGCGACGGTCAAAAGCCGCGCCCGCTGGTCATCACCATCGAGGAAGCGCACAAGTTCCTGGCGTCGCACCTGGCCGATCAGACCATCTTCGGCACGATTGCCCGCGAGATGCGCAAGTACAATGTCACGCTGCTCATTGTGGATCAGCGGCCCAGCGGGATCGACGATGAGGTGCTCTCACAGGTGGGCACCAAGATCTGCTGCCTGCTCGACGATGAGAAGGACCGGGAGGCCGTTCTGGCCGGGGTTTCGGGGGCGAACAGCCTTCGCACGATCCTGGCCGGCCTGGAGACCCGGCAACAAGCGCTGATCTTCGGCCATGCCGTCCCGATGCCGGTCGTGGTGCGTACCCGCCAGTACGACGATGCGGCGTTTCAGGCTGCCATGCGCGAGGGCAGTGCGGAAGCGCCCTTCGACGAGACCGCCGAAGACCGCCGGGTGCGCTTGACGCAGGATCGAGAGCTGGACTTTGCATGAAACAAAACGCACACCCACACCACAAAGAACCTAAATACACACCGAGGAACGTAAACTATCCACCCCATGAGATACTCTGACCTTCGGCTACCGGCACGCCGGGAAGCGGGCTGCCTGACCCGCCGGATCTGGCTCCCCGCGCTCTGTGCAGCGCTCGTTACGGGGGTGGGAACCGCATCCCGTCCCGCACTGGCGGACGAGAGCGCCCTCCAGATGCAGGGGCGGCGGTTTACGGAGCAGGATCTACCTGTACCGTGGGTGAGCGAAGATGCCGATACGCTCGTTCTACCGCTCACAGCAGAGCCGTACGATCTTTCGGATTGGCGACCGAGCGACCTGCAGACACCCATCGGAGGGGGGCAGAAGCCCATCACCGTGGGCAGATTTCAGGTGTTCCAGGTCCGAACCTTCCACGGCAGCCTGAATAGCCTCTCGTTTCACGCCGAGGGAGACCCCACTCAGGTCGACCCGAAACTGCGGGATGTCCTGATCGTCTACACGGATCCGAAGACCAACAAACTCACCACGCTCTCTGCCCAGACCGTGGATTACGATGACCAGACGCGTAAGGTCACCGCCGTGGGCTACGGCAAGGTGCTTGCCAACGGCATGGTGGAGCATCCGATCACCCTCAAGCGGGAAGATGGGACGTTCACAGGAAACCGCATCGAGTACGATTTCGATGATCGCATCGGGCTCGTCGAACAAGCCCTGGTCCAATCGGAGTTCTTTCGGCTCAGCGGCGAGAAGATCCAGGCGAACAAGGATGGAACCTTCACGGTTACGCGGGGTCACTTCACCACCTGTAACAAACATAAACCGGATTATGAGGTCGCTGCGGCACACCTGACGGTCTATCCGAACCACTATGTTTCGGCGCGAAATATCACGCTCTATCTGGGTGGGGTGAAACTCCTTCCCGTTCCCTCCTATAGGCGCAACCTTCAGAGCAGCAGCCAGGTGGCCGGCCTGATCAAGCCGGGGTATAACAGCAAGGACGGCCTTACACTGCAGACGGCGGATACGCCGATCCAGCAGACGCACACCACGTTCGATTATGCCGCAAGCCTCAACTTCCGACGGTGGCCGACCGGTTTTCTGCTCTACCAGCACGACCTGTCGCCTACCCCGAGCGATGCACTGCCGCCCCGTGGCGTCCTTCCCACCCTGGGAGACCCTCTGCGCGGGATACTGGAGACCATCGCGCCGCCCACATATCGCGATTATGCGGAAGTCCGCACGCTGGAACCCTATCCGCGTCGCTTTACCGTGTATAGCATCCTTTCCAATGAGCAGTTTATCTTCAACCGGCGTCGCAACGACCTGAGCCTATCACGCTTCCCGGAATTCGGCTTTCGCTACGCCAATGTGTTCGGACATTTGCCGCCGGCATCCGTATCGCCGATTCCTGTAGAGACGTCTCTCCTGGAGCGTGTGCCCAATGCGCCCTTCCTGCTCGATATATACGGCTCCGCCGGCGTACTCCGGGAGCAGCCTACCAACATAACTGCCGGGCGTTTCGCGAGCCGGATCAATCTCGCCAGCCAGCCAGCGCCGATAGGAAGACGCCTCTCGTTTCGCGCGGGCATCTCGGACTGGTTCAACGTGTATACCCAGGGATCTCTGTACAATATCGTCTCGCCGGAAGCGGAAGTGGACTATATCCCGACGTCCACCTCGGTCTTCAACATCGCGTATCGTTACCTGGACGATAACGGCACGACGCCGTTCGTCAGCGATATGCGTGACATTCGCCATGAGCTGCGTCTGCAGTATCAGGTAGGCGGCCCGATCACTTTCGGCGTTGTCGGCAAGTACGATATCGAACGCTCACGGCCTTATGATGCCGAGATAGCGGTTGTGCGTAATCTCGACTGTATGCAATTTGGGGTGGCGTACCGTTTTCGTTCTTCTCAGTTCAACCTCATTTTCAACTTGATACCGCCGGGGCGTAATCGGACGCGCTAAGGGTGCAGGGGCGGATGCGGCAGATAGGGGGTGAAATCAGATGGAATACCGGTCTTTGGGGCGAACGGGCGTGCAGGTGAGCGCGCTCTGCCTGGGCTGCATGAACTTCGGCGATACCAACAGCGGGACGGATGAAGAGCTCTCCCTTCGTATCATTCATCGGGCAATGGAGCGGGGGATCAACTTTCTGGATACCGCCAATGTCTATGGGCGGGGGAGAAGCGAGAAGATCACAGGCAAAGCGCTGGCGATGGATGGGCGGCGCGACCGCGTCTTTCTCGCCACCAAGGTCTATAACCGGATGGAGGACCAGGACCCCAACGCGTGGGGCTCCCATCGGTTTCATATCATGAAGGCCTGCGAGGATAGCCTGCGCCGCCTGCAGACGGACCACATCGACCTCTATCAGATGCACCGCCCCAAGGCTTCGATCCCCATTGACGAGACGCTCCGGGCGCTGGACGATCTGATCCGCCAGGGCAAGGTACGCTACATCGGCACCAGCACCTTCGCGGCCTGGCAACTGACGGAATCGCTCTGGGCAGCGAAGGAGTTGGGGTTGAACCGATTTGTCTGCGAACAGCCGCCGTATAACCTGCTGGATCGGCGGATCGAGCGCGAACTCTTGCCCTTCTGTCGCACCTATGGCTTCGGCGTTATTCCCTGGGCGCCGGTAGCGGGGGGCTTACTGACGGGTAAATACCGGGTCGGTCAGCCGCGTCCGTCCGGGGCGCGCTACGAAAAAGGGGCTTTCGCCAATCGGGACAACGACCGTGCCCTGGAGCAGATCGAGGTCTATGTGCAGTTTTGCCAAGAGCGGGGCTACTCCCCGGCGCACTTCGCCCTCGCCTGGTGCCTGGCGCAGCCGGGCATTACCAGCCCGATCATCGGGCCGCGCACCATGGAGCAGTTGGAGGACTATCTGATTGCCCGAGAGCTGACCGTCACCGAGGACGACGCCCGGCGTGTCAATGAGATCTTCGAACCGGGCACGCACGTCAGCAACTACTACAGCGCGGATTTCGGCCCCAATGCCCGATGGCAGTAGGGGTGAGGAGACGGTGTGGAACCGGAAACCCCACAGGAGGAGACAAACCATGAGGTTCGGCCTGCCCCCCGTCTCTGGATGGGCTATGTCATCCCGATGGTGGCGTTTGTCCTGTTGACCGCCGGAGAGGGGATGCTGCCCAAGAGCTGGTATCTCGGGCTCTACACGGCAAAAGCCTGTGTGACGGCAGCGCTGCTGATCCTCTATCGCAGTGTCTGGAAGGATATTCGTCCGGATTGGCGGGTGCTCCCGATTGCCATCCTCGTGGGCATCGCCGTGTTCTTCGAGTGGATCTTTGTTGACCGGATCACCCCCCACTTTGCGCTCCTCGGTGCGCGCACTGGGTTCGATCCGAATACGATTCAGGAGCCTCTCCTCCGCGTCTGCTTTGTAGCGGTCCGCCTTACAGGATTGGCAATCCTCGTCCCGATCATGGAGGAGCTTTTCTGGAGATCCTTCCTGCTCCGGTGGCTGACCGATCCGGACTTTGCCAAGATCCCCATGGGAACTTTCTCGTGGGGCGCTTTCGCTATGGTAGCTGGAGCCTTCGGCCTGGCTCATCCCGAATGGCTGGCCGGGATCCTCTGCGGGGTGATCTATAGTCTGTTGTTGCGTAAGACGAAGAGCCTGCTCGCCTGTATTGTGGCCCATGCGGTAACCAATCTGGCGCTGGGCATCTATATTCTGGGCACGCACCAGTGGTACTTCTGGTAAAGGGCAGGCACGGGGGCCTGCCCCTACAACTCTGGGCCGTAGGGGCAACCCCCAACTCTGGGCCGTAGGGGCAACCCCCAACCCTGGGCCGTAGGGGCAACCACAGGGGGTTGCCCTATAGGAAACCAAGGGAAAGATCAGCTCATCTTCATTTTTTTCGGTGGAGACGCCTTGGGATCGCGGGGAATGATGCTGATCGTCCCATCCACTTCCAGTACGGCCAGTTCCGCCTGGTTGACGGAATTCAGTCCATGCTGGCGTAACGCTGCCATTAACTGTTCCTCCGTGATATGCTCACGTCGGAGATGGTCCGCGACCAATTCGCCATCGTGAATGAGCATGGTGGGGGAGCCGATCAGGTGCTCCTCAAGCTTGGGGGCGCGAACAAAGAGGGCGGAGAATAGGCGACCTGCCAACAACAGGACCGCTGCGGAGACGATCCCGACCGCGAGGTCGCCGCTGCCCTTGGTCATGGCGTTCTGCACCGCGTTGGAGAGCGCCATGATAAAGACCAGATCGTAGACGTTCATCTGGCCGATCTGCCGTTTGCCAAGCAGCCGGAAGGCGAACACGATGAAGAGCATGACGACCAGGGTGCGACCGGCGATGACGGTGAGGTCATAAATATCGGAGGGTTTCACGGGCGACTCCTCATGGCAGGCGCAGGGCGCGGTAGTGTTTTTTGGTGCGCTGGACCTTGGCATCATTGGCAACGACGCTGATCGTTCCGTCCACTTCCAGGACACACATATGCGCCTCTTCCAATTGATCCAACCCATGTTCACGGAGCGCCGCCAGAACCTGTTCGCGCGTGACCCCCTCCTTCCGCATGCACTCTTCGACGAGTTTGCCGTCGTTCAGAATGAGCAGAGGCTCGCCCACCATCAGCTTTTCAAGCCGCTTGGAGCGGGCCATCGCGATGGTGAATAGCCGGTTCAGGATGAGCAGGGTGGTCGCCCCGACCAGACCTCCGGTGAGCGTGTTGTCGTCGCCGACCATTGCGTTCTGAACCGCGTTGCCCAGAATGATAATCAGCACCAGATCGTAGATGTTCATCTGGCCCAATTCGCGTTTGCCCAGGAGCCGGAGGCCAAGGATGAGAAAGAAGTAAATGAGAGACGTCTTTCCGGCGATCAGCAGCAGAGTGTGTCCATACTCCGTGTTGGTGCCATCATGGTGAAACATATCTGCAAAAAAGCTACCGAACGGATAGAAGACATCCGCCAGCCAGTGTGCCAGCATGCTTTAACTCCTTCATATGCTCTTTGGGATCCGATGCCTATAATCGATACATGTGCATTTCCAGGATAAGCGAAACGCACAGGAAGAGAGTTCCATTGGCCGAAAACGTTCACAAATTAGGGATCGTAGTCTTACATACGCTATTGATCTATGTTTTTCTCATCACGATGATTCGCATCTTCGGTCGGCGTCAATTGGGGCAGTTGACGCTGATAGATCTGGTCATCATCCTGATTTTAGGCTCCGCCGTGGAGACGGACATGATCGCCGGGAATGTCTCGCTGGAAGCGGGCTTGGTTTCGGCAACCACGCTGCTCCTGGCGAACCGATTGTTTGCCATTGTCCTCCCCCGCTTCAAACGTCTCCGAAGCATCGTCG
>DATGIG010000188.1:0-4208 GCA_035295825.1 Chthonomonadaceae bacterium
CGCATCTCGCAATCCGGGAGCCGGTCCACTGGGCCGGATTACAGGCTGACATGCAAAAGCGACGCATTTTAGTTACGGGAGCGACCGGGTACGTTGGAGGGCGACTGGTGCCGCTCCTGCTGCAAAAGGGCTATGCTGTACGTTGTATGGCGCGCGACCCGCGCAAGCTTGCCGGGCGATGGGACGCCGCCGTCACCACCGAGGGACAGTTGGAAATCGTGCCGGGAGACGTGTTGAAGCCGGAGACGCTGGCGCCGGCTTTGCAGGGCGTGGAAGTTGCTTATTACCTGATGCATGCGATGGGAGACGGCGAAAAGGGATTTGTGGAACGCGAAAAACAGAGCGCCGCGGAGTTTGCGCACATCGCCGCCAGGCAGGGGGTCCGCCGAATTATCTATCTGGGAGGACTGGGACGCCGGGACATCGAGACGTCCGCACACCTGCACAGCCGTCATCAGACCGGGGACCTGTTGCGCACCGGATCCGTTCCGGTAACGGAACTCCGGGCCGCCGTGGTCGTCGGCTCCGGTAGCGTCGCGTTCGAGATGCTACGGCATCTCACCGAGAAACTGCCGCTGATGGTCTGCCCGCGCTGGATCGAAACCCGAACCCAGCCCATCTATATCAACGATACGCTGGCCTATCTGATCGCCGCTCTGGAGACAGCCGAGACGGAGGGACGTATCCTCGACATCGGCGGCCCGGATGTGCTCTCCTATCGGGAGATGATGTTGACCTATGCCGGTATTAAGAGCCTTCGTCGCCTCATCCTGACGGTGCCTGTACTCACGCCGCGTCTCTCGGCCTACTGGGTCAATCTGGTGACGCCCATCCCCGCTTCCATTGCCTTTCCTTTGATCGAAGGGCTGAAAACGGAAACCGTCTGCGAGAACGACGAGGCCAGGCGGCTGATGCCCATTCCCCTGACCTCTTTTCGTGACGCGTTGAAGCGCACCATCCGGGCGACGGACGAGTTGAAGGTGCCTACACGCTGGACGGGCGCCCAGCAGGGCGCCGTTCCTCAGGTCTTTGATCCGGCGACGATTCCGGCGCATGGCCTCCTCCAGGACCAGCGGGTGGTGAACACCGCTGCCCCGACCGAGGCGCTCCATCGGGCTATCTCGCGCATCGGAGGCGCTGTCGGCTGGTACTACGCGGATTGGCTCTGGGTGATTCGGGGAGCGCTGGATCGGGCGCTGGGCGGGGTAGGTCTACGGCGGGGGCGGCGGCACCCGGAACAGGTCGCCGTAGGAGATGCCATCGACTTCTGGCGCGTGGAGGAGTACGCCCCTGAGCGTATGCGGCTCCATGCGGAGATGAAGCTTCCCGGCCGGGCATGGCTTGAGTTTCAGATCCGCGAAAACAGCGATGGCAGTCGCGCCCTGATACAGACGGCCTACTACGCGCCCCGCTCTTTCTGGGGGATGCTCTACTGGTATCTGCTGATCCCGGTACACTTCTTTGTATTCCGTGGGATGGCGCGCGGCCTCGTCCGCTGGGCGGAACAGCATCAGACGCAAACCATCCGCGGATCCCAGAGCCAGCCATCTTCCGAGATTTCGACGATATTGCCGAGATAGCCTATCGTGACAGAAGGCCCGGTTCGCTTCCAAATGTGAGCGCTCTTTGCCACCGTCGCTTTGTAAGCCGCACCGACTACTGATGAAGAGACGGATGGTCTGATTAATGCCTACTTTCGATTTTACGTTTACCATACGCGCTCCGCTTGCAGCGGTAGCCGCTCTGCACCGCGATACGCATGCGCTGCAACGGCTTACCCCACCGCCGATCCGGGTGCGGATTCATCAGGTAGAGCCGCTTGCGGAGGAATCGATCTCCGATTTTACCCTCTGGTTCGGCTGCCTGCCGATACACTGGACGGCGCGTCACAGCAAGGTCGATCCCGAACATGGGTTTACCGACACCCAGATCCGGGGACCGATGAAGCGTTGGGTGCATACCCACACATTTGCCGAAGCGGGCAGCGGAATCACATCCATTACCGAGCATATCGAGTACGAACACTACAACGACGCCCGTGGCATCCTTTCCCGTCTGCTGTTTACGCCCATCGGCTTACGGCTGACGTTCTGGTTCCGACGTTTCGCCATGCAACGACTGCTGCGCCAGGGGAAAGTCCGGTTATGACAACGGAAAATCCGAAGCGCTGCCTGGTCGGCGGAGCAGCATTACAGGCCTGTTGGCGGCGCGCGCTTACAGAGCAGGATCTCCGGGGCATCGTTCGGGATAAGGGCCGGGAGTGGGCGGCCGCAGGGCGACCCGACGTATCGGCTCCGCCGTTTTCGACCAGGGAACGCAGTTCTTTACCGCGCGGGATCCCCTCGCAAGTCCCCACAACAGTACACGTCGGACCAACCGTACAAGCTCCGTAATGACCGCCCCATCGCATTCGATTGCTCCCATGTGAAGAGCCCCATCGCCAATTAAGCCTTTGTTCACTCCCTCCACAGGGCCTGTATGACAAGGAGCCTGTGGTCAAACCGTTTCCTGGCGACTGCGGTATTCTGTTGGTAGGCCAAAGTCAACGCCTCCGAGGTAAGATGCGGCGCGGCAGCAACCTGGCGGCCTCCCGCCTATTCCGAGCGGCCAGAACGAAACGTCTCGCTGCCGAAATCAGCAAGGCCCGAATACGCTTCGAAAGTCACGCGGTTTTCGTGCGAGCGCCACGATACAAGACAGAAGCCCCCACTTTCCGGAGAGTGCGCTCGCAGCGAGCGCCGCTCCGTTGCACTACGGAAATCTATTGTGCCGGGGTTTCGCACGCAGTGAACGCCGCTCCCTCCGGCGGTGTCTCTGGTAGTGGGAGGCGCGAAGACGGTGGAAAAACAATCCGATCACGACCTGATACGGCACGTCTGCGAACAGGATAGCCGGGCCTTCGAAGTCCTCTTCGCCCGGTACCAGGAGCCTGTGCGTCAGCGCCTGCTCGGCATGGTGCGCGACCCCAACACGGCGGAAGACCTGACGCAGGAGGTGTTCCTCCGCGTCTGGACCCATGCCGAGCAGTGGAACGGGCGCGGTCCGTTCAAAGCCTGGGTGCTGCGGATCGCGACCAACCTCGCCCTCAACCATCTGCGCACCGTCCGCCGCCGCCGCGAACTGCCCCTCGAACTTCCTGCCGAACCGACCGAAGAGAGCGAACTCACGCCGGTTCCCATCTGGATGATCGATACGGCGACCCGGCGGCCCGAGGAGGCGCTCGTGGATGCCGAGCAGTGCGAACGCCTTCAGCGCCTCCTGGAGGAACTGTCCGAAGACAAGCGCGAGGTCTTCCGACTGATACACGATGCGGAGTTGGAGGTGCGGGAGGTGGCCGCAAACCTGGGTATCCCGGAAGGGACCGTTCGCTCCCGTCTGCACTACGCCAAAAAGCAACTCGCGCGGGAATGGCACAGCCATGAGGAGAAAAGATGACGACCTGGAATCCATCGGCGCCCTGGCACCGCGCCTCGTACGATCGGTTTCTGCTGGAGCGGCTGCCGGAACTGCTGGCCCGCCGTCTGCCGCTCTGCGGCTATCGGGTGACGCCGGAAGCAGAGGCCGCCTGTTCCGTCACCCTGACCCTGTCCTCCGCCTCCGGAGAGGTGGAGGTCGCCTACACCGATCTTCCGACCCCGGACGCGGAGGGATTGTTCGCCTACAAAGGGCAGCGCCTGGTGGTCGTACCGACGGCCTCCAGCGACGAACTGGAGACCGCCGAGATCCGTTGCGTGGGGGAACAGCTCTATGCGCTCATCGAGGCGCGCCTGGGGGAAGCGCCCGAAGACCTGCCCTGGGATGAGAGCCTGGCGCGCGCCTGGCTGCCGCTCGGGACCTGGGTCCGCGAGTTTCTGGAACGCACCGGGCAGCGCCTGGATGCGACGAACTGGCTCAGCGCCCGCACCCATCTGCGGCGGATCACTCTGCCCGAACGCCGCCGTGTCTATCTTCCCGGCCACTATGGGCGCGTCTGCATGGTCGAGACTCCCGAAGGCCCGAATATCGGGCGGGTTCTGACGGTCGCAATGGGCGCGGAGATCCGCGACGGCAAACTGGAGATCCTCGAGACGGACCCCGTGGCGGGCTACGGACTGGTGGCGCACATGGTCCCGCTGCTCGAATACGATGAGCCTGCCCGCCTGCTGATGGGCGTGAACATGCTGCGCCAGTGGATTACGCCGCCGGATCCGGAGCCCGCCCTGGTCCAG
>DATGIG010000189.1:0-8994 GCA_035295825.1 Chthonomonadaceae bacterium
CACTCCGCACTGCCGTGGACGCTTACCCTAAACCCGGCTTCCGACGTCAGGGGTTCGGCTGCGACAATGGTGGCCGACATCTCGAAGATCACCCTCCCGTCTGTCGGCTCCCGGAATTGCAGGCTGGCGCTATGGATGCCTGGCGCTGTGGGATGTACCGTGATAGGAAGCGTGACTTCCTCGTCGTGGGGCAACCGGATCGAGGAGGCGCAATGGAAAGCGCCGTCATTGCCCGCCCACTTCAGCAGATAGAGAACGGGGGTGGGGGAGCCGGAAGTGCGCTTCAGGCGGATCGTGCGGATCGCGCTCATGCCGGCGCGCCAGCCTTCGCGTTCGTATAATCCGACGCCCTCGTCGGGAACCGGGAGATCCTTGCTGAATGCGGTATGGACGGGGGCGCGCACTGCAATGGCAACCGGGTCGCGAGCGTGCTGTAGCGCCTCCCATGCGGCAGGCACATCGATCAAGCCGGAACCCTGCTCATAGGCCTGGTACCCTTTTAATCGCCGCGCGCTGGATTTCAGCGCCCAGCCCAGACGCTCGCCGTCATAGGGAATGCCTCGTTGCCTGGCGGCGCTGATCAGCAGCGCCGCCGCCCCGGCGGCCATGGGGGCGGAGTAGGAGGTGCCGCTCCAGATATTGTAGCCCGGCGGCAGTTCGTACATCCCGGCGTGTTCATGGTAGAAGCGGTTGCCGGGATCATACGGCTGGGCAGCGGCCAGCGAGGAGACAGGGGCGAGCAGGTCGGGCTTGAAAGCGCCATCGAGTCCGGGGCCGCAGGAGGAGACATTGTGTACATAATCTCTATCGAGTACGACGGCTCCCAGATTGGTGCGGGAGGTCTCCCGGCTGATGTAGCCGCCCATGCCGATCACTCCAGGGGTTGCCGCCAACTGGCTCAATGTGGTCAAGCCGGGGCCATCGTTCCCGGCGCTGGCGAAAATGGGCTTGTGGTAGCGATGGATTAGCCGCTGGACGATCCGGTTGAAGGCATCCTGCCCGGAGGCTTCCCCTCCCCATTTCTCTGTGCAAAAGATGACATCCACCTTCGAAAGGGTCATCGCGCAAATAAGGCTCTCCAGAAGGCCATAGACTTTTGCCCTCGATAGGACAACGGCGATCTGCGAGCCGGGGGCCACGCCGTTTGAGGCGCTGTGCAGAAAACCTTTGCCGACCGCCACGCTGCTGACGCCGGTCGTATGTTCGTCCATGCCGACATAGAGATTGACGGTATGGGTTTGCGCATCGATGCCGATGGCGAAGGGAATACCGCTTTGCTGCGACGCGGCGCTCGCCGCAGTCCGGAACACACCGACCTCTGCGGAGGTGTTATAATCGTGCAGGGGCTTCTCATCGGCGAAGCTCTGATTCTGGTTGGTGTCCACCCATACCGTATTTGTCTTTTCGTTCCAGAGCACGGCTACCTGCGAATTTGAGCCTGGCAGGTCCGTGGTCCCCTGCGTCATTTCGTCTCGAATCCAGCCTATGTCATAGGCGCCAAAACGGTATGCGCCGTCTGAGGGAGCCGTGTACGTCTTCTGTCGGAAAGTGAAATGGCCCTCCTGAGCGGTTACGCTGCCCTCCCATTGGACGCGAAACGGGCTTGCTTCCTCTGGCCCGGTTGCGGAATAGATGCCGGCGAGTTTGCGGATCGGTTTGCCTTTCAGAGTGGCGGCGGGCTGGAGAAGCTCCGGAGTGAGCAGGGAGGGAACCCCTTCGATGACGGCGATAGTGACGCCGCGACCGTCGAACGTGGGATGCGCCGCAACGAACTGCGGCGCGCCCATGTCGCACGATGGGAGATAGGGATTGATGGCGGGCAGATGCGCATCCGGAGGCGGAATAGGAGTCGATGTGGCGTGCTGCGCCTTCCGGTGGGCCGCTTGCTCCGAAGGGCCGGTCGGCGGAAGGGACGGCGGCGCAGGAATACGCCAGGTGGAGGGGTGGATGAAGGGCAGCTCCGAGGCCGGGCGCAGGGAGAGGATATCGAGCGCCTCGATTTCAGGCAGATCCGCAAGGCGTTCGATCCGATTGAGGGGCATCCGGGCGCGAATATAGCCGACACTATCCATGCGATACTGGACGGAACCGCCGCTTACAACGACCTGCTGCGCGATGTACGCACTCTTGCCCGGCGCTCCGGCAAGCAGCACCGTCCATTTCGAAGCGCCGATATCGCCGCTGAGTTCCGCAATTTGAGCCCGCATATAAGGCGTCAGCTTTTGGACCGCAGACCCGGTAATGTGCGGAGGGCGAGGGCGGACTTCCAACCGTTCTCCCTTTGGGAGCGGTACCCTGAAGACGCTGTCCGGCACGTCGCCGATATGAGCCTCACGGAGGTTGTTGATCATCACGAACCGCACACGCCCCTGATACTCCCTGGGGTCGGAATCGTTGTTAAAGGCCACGCTCATTTGCCGTTGCGGCAGCCAGATCCCTTTGGCGTACTCTTTGAAACCGTTGGCCTTGAACTCCGCCACAAGCGCGCCGGATTCCTGGTAGATGGTCCGCCGACAGACGTTGAACCCCTTATCCGTGGCAATCCAGAGGATGTCTTTCCCGGGTCGTTCCAGGACGTGGCACCATATCCCGTCTATCTCCTCAAGGCTCGGACGGAGGGTGTATTCTTGCTTATGCGCCTTCAGGCAGTGGGGAAGAAATAAGGATAACTCCCTATCCTGTGTGAATGCCGCCTCCGGAATCGGGATAGTGTCCGAGACCAGATCCCGCCATAAGCCCATGGGATACCAGAAATAATTGAGAACGCTTTCGGATACAAAATCCTGTTTGAAAGCATTGGCGCCATTGCGCTCAATATAGTGCTGCCCATCCCAAAGGTGCCAGATCTCGGTGAAACCGCTTCCGTTGACCAGCGCCTGACGGTGGTAACTGGCAAGCGTCTTGCCCCGGCGCGCGTTGATCAGTTCCACATCAGGAAACTCAACCGCCTTGCCGGGAGGCGGTGCAATGCGCTCACGCATATGGGTGTACTTCACCATCCAACTCTTCTGCGCCTGCCACAAATGCTGGTTACTTTCTATGCCCTGGATAATCTCATCCAGGCTAAGTTTCGCCGGCTCGGTGGCTCTGGCTCCTGCTTCGTCCCTGATGAGGATGAGCGGCAGAACCAGAAGCAGCCATACCTTCGGTTTCCACTTCCAGGTCATTCCAGATTTCTCCCTTTCTCGCTCGTCACCTCGTTCACCCCTAGGTTTCAAATCAGGGCACGACTTCCACCTTTGTCTTATCGCGGTGATCATCCGGCAGAGACGTAGGCAACAGGAGCAAAATCAGTCTATTCCCGTCCGGAACTCCCGGTTTGCGGAGATTGCGCCCTGATTGTGTCTCCAGTTGGACATGGACCGGTATCCACTTACCCTCGGAAGGTTCCTCATTAAATTGCGCCGCGTTCCCGGAGAGGATCTGTAAGAAGCAGGCGTCGCCAGGCGAATATTCCAGATTGTGCGACTGTTTTTCCAGGAACGCCGAGAGGAGACCGCTCTGTTCCGGCGTTAAGCCTTCCAGACGCCAGAAGGCTTCCCTGCTGTCCGGTTCAGAGTTGCTGGGAAGCCGATCGTCAGGACGGGGGCATACTGTTTTTGCTAACGCCAGCAGATCATGCAGCCCGGCGAGTTCCTCTTCATTGCTCTCTCCTAAAGAGCGCGTTCCAACGGGAGCGTTTTTGAATTTCATACTGTTTAACCCAACGAGTTGGCGCATCGACAGATCCAGAAGATGGAAGACGTCGGAATACGTCAGGCGATTGTGCTGCGCCTTCAGATGATCCGGCAGCGCGAGCAGCCAGGCATCCGGGATCTCATAACGCATCTGTGTATACCAGTCCCGCTTGCGAAAGAAGAGCGTTTTGTCGCCGGCCCACCAGAGATAACCCTCCGGCTGACACATTTTGTCGAGGGAAGCGATTTCCTCGCGTTGCTTCTCCTCGCGCAGCCCCGGAGCGAAGGATTCCTCTTCCGGGTTCGGACGCGCAATGGCTCTTGCCCGGTAGTAATCCGCAATGACCGTCTTGCCCGAGGTTTCAGATAACTTGCGCAAACGATCCAACCACGTCGCCTCCTTTCTTGCCGTAGTCAACATTTGGACATCCGGAAGAAGAGCGTTCAGAGGAACCATCGCATGCGTGTAAGGGTTGCCATGCGCGGGCAACTGCCACTGATGATCGCTCTGGAATGTGATGGAGCCGCCTATCGGATGCACCTCGAGGGAGAAACTGCCGAAACGATTGGAAAGAGAGAGGGTCACTCCTTTCCGCTGCACATCCTCCGGCTTGAATTCCGGTCTTGGGATCTCAGGCATCTCCTGTTTGCGCTGCTGTTCCGCATCCAGGAAGTCGAGCCAGTGCCTCTGTGCTTCCTCCTGTAGGGAGGGGGTGAGAGCAGAAAAGGGGAGATGAACGACCGCGTCTTGAAACAGCCTGGTGCGCTGTTCCGGGGATAAACCGGCATAGATTTGAGCGGCGAGCCTGGCATCCGGATCGGAAAGAAAGCGACGTAGCAAATCGTTCGCCGGGCGCTTCTCCACCTGTTCCGGGGTCTCCTCCAGAGCGTGGACCAACGCGTCCAGTCGGGTGCTGATATGGGCGAACGCGGCGGCATCCAGGTTGTCTTCGTACTCTTTCGCCTTGACGTATCGCACCAGCCGATACGTATGGGCGCCCTGCTCGCTTTTGCTATGCTGCCATGTATCGTTGAAAGCGGCGGCTATATCCGTCATCACCTCTTTCAGAGGACGCGCCGGACTGAAGAGGACGATCTTTTCATCCGCGATATACGAGTCGGTCTGGAGAGAGACGCCTGTCTTTCGGGAGATCAGAGCCAACAGTTCGCGCAGGGGAATGCCTTCCGCATGGATTTCCACATTCTGATCCAGACGGGGATTGTCCGCCAGCGGATCGGCATCCGAAGGAGGAGCCGCGACCACGCTCCAGGGAAGCAAGCAGAAGATGCTGATCGGAAGCAGCAGGGCGAGGCTCCATCGCAAGCACCGACGTGATAACGGAGCAACACGTTGCAACATAATCAATCTCCTTTGTAGTTGACGATAGCCTGAAGAAGCCCCCAATCCGACAGCAACGTGCGCCGAACGGATCGAGATGAAACCGAGCAGGAGCTGTCCGTAGTCTGCGGACGATTGCTCTGTCACACGGACGGCATCCGCATCACAGGCGGCCTCGCGGCACAGCGCGAACTCGTGCCGCGCCAGCCAGGCCAGGGGAAAGAAGAAGAAGAGGGCCTGTGTCAGAACGGGAAGCAGGCTGAGCCAGAGATCTCCCCGCCGCAGATGGGCCAACTCATGGGCCAGAGCCATCTCACGATGCGGCTTACTGAGCCTATCGAAACCTTTTTCCGGGAGCAGAACCACTGGGTGCAACAACCCGACGACGACCGGGCTGGCAATGCGGCGGGAAACACGGTATGTAGGTCTGTAGCGCAGTCCTAATCCTCGCGCGATGGATTCGGCTTCCCCGAGAAGGGTGGTGTTCTCGTAGGGGGACGATTCCCGCAAAAGCTGACGGGCCGTGCGGAATTGGCGTATCGCCAGGACCAGGTGCGCCAGGAGCCCGGTCAGCCAGAGCAGCAGGCAGAGAGCAGGAAGCGAGAGCCGCGGCGTTAGGGCAGGCCAGAGCGCAGGCAGAGTAACGACGGCTTTTGAAGAGTCGGCTGTTGGGAAAACCGGGGAGCGGCTCCTGTTTACACGGCTCGGACTTCCAGGCGAAGCGTCTTCAGGTTGCGATGCCATTCTGTCAGGCGTCGGAGAGAGCAGCGGAGGCGGCGGAGACGATTCGGCGACGCTCTTTTCGGGCGGGCCGGGCAGAAGGGCCAGTGGGAGCACGAAGGGCAAGGCCAGCCCGCACAGCAGTTTCAGGCAGGAGAGCCACCAGAGCCCGCAACGCAGAGAGGCAGGCAGGCGAGGGAATAGGCGCCCCATGGCCCAGACCACACCAATGAAGAGCCCGCCCTGCCAGCAGGCACGTAGCATGGCATCCGTCCAGCGGTCAGCCTCCTGGTTCAGCAACAAAAGGAGGGCAGAGTTCATTTCTCCTGCTCCTTCCGTTGCGCTTCCAGTCTGGCAACCAGTTTTTGTAGCTCTTCAAACTCCTGAGGAGAAACCTCTTGTGTTTCGGAGAGATAGGCAACAAAGGGAGACAGGGATCCGGCCAGGGTCTTCTCCACAAAATCGTGCACCAGACCGCGCAGGACACTCTCCTGCGCTTCCTGCGCGGAGTAGCGATAAACACCGGGTTGCTGTTCACGGACAAGGTAGCCTTTCTTCCAGAGCCGCTCCATAACCGTCTGTACGGTAGTGCGCGCGAGATGCCGTGGAACGCCGAACCCTTCGGTGACTTCGCCTACCGTAAGCGCTCTGCGTTCGGCAATGTAGCGCAGGACCTCAAGTTCCAATTCTCCTAAAGGGGATCTCATGATTCACCTCGATCATCATTTAACTACGCGCGTCGTTTTTCACTACATTCGTAGTTATATATCAATATGACGACGGACGTAGTCATGGGGTTACATGGTTTTTATATTTTTGTGAAGATTTTTCGCTTTCGACGAAATCTCTCATAGCGCACCCTGTCCTTGAAGAAGATCGTTTGGATTTCGCCGAAGCGTCGAAGCCAATCGGTTCACTGCGGCAGCGGATCCATCGTGCCGCATAAGGCGACACCCTGGCTGTTGCGTTTGTAGCCTGGGAAGGAAGGGTTCGGTCCCTTGGGTGCCTTCACATGCGTGTCCAGAAAGAGATAGTTGCCCATCTCACTGTGCCGGAAGTCCGGATATTCCACAGTGGCAGGAGGCTCTACCGTTAAACTGGTTTTCCCGAGTTGGTACGCCGTGGCATAGATGATCCAGAAGTCGGGGCCACCTTCCTGGGAGAGGGAAAAGGTCTCGAGCAGAAGGACCGTTGAGCTCGAAACCGGCGCTTGCGCCAGCGCTTTTCCGGCGAGGTTGTCTGTCAGAGAGTAGGAGCGATAGATCTGCTTTCCGAGCCCGGGCACATCCACTTGCGCCGAAATGGTGTCGCTCGGACACATTAAGACCTGAGCGTTCTTCAGGTAGGGCTGGATCTGTATGTCCCACGTTTTGGGCCATATTGAACTGGACTCCATCAGATAGCCCTGGGGAAGGTACTCGTCATAATCCTGCGCATATAGTTTGAAGGCCGTTCCGATCTGCTTGAGGTTGTTGGCACACGAAGTCTGCTTCACCTTTTCGTGTGCTCGGGCGAATACGGGAACCAGCAGGGCAGCCAGGACCGCCACAAGGGCGATCACCACCAGCAGTTCGATGAGAGTGAAACCGGTATTGCAATCTCTGCGAATGTCCATGAGCCTACCTTTCCAATACGATGAAGCGGTTAATCTATGGACACGTCTCCTCTCTCATAGGTTCGGAATGGGTTCCATTATATGCTGACCAGGGCGGTGACGGTGACGGCTGCGGTCCAGACCTGCAGAACGCCGGTGCGATTGTCAATCCAGAGGGGATGAAAGACGCCCTCGGCGTCTGCGGCCAATCCGCTGGTATGGCCGAGCAACGCGAGGCTCGCCTTCTCGCTCGTCACCTTGTTCACCTGAACGCTTGGCAGCCACGTCTCGCCGCCATCCGGAGACACCCGCAAGCGCACATTCCAGCCCTTACCGTCTGATGGCAGTCCACGCTGATCGTACCAGAGGACGGCGACCGCGCCTGCCTTATTGACAGCCACGGATGGGATGCAGGCATTGTAGGTCTTTTCTCCGGCTTTTCCTTCCGGCTGCTCACTGAGCAGGACAGGCTTCGACCAGGAGGCGCCCCGATCTTTCGAGTAGGAGCAGCGCACCTGGAGCCCGCTCTCCCGCTCTTCCGCCCAGACGACATAGAGCCTATCCCTGTATTTGGTGCTCCCGGAATCGACCGCCATGGCAGGAAGGCAGAGTTGTGGGTTGTTCTGTACGTTCCAATTTCCCACCAGCGCTTCGTCGCCAAACGACACGCCTCCATCGGTCGAACGACGCACCGCCAGATAGGGAGTGCGATCCTTCGCGTAACTGCCGATGTAGCCATCGTAGAGCGCTATGAGGGTTCCATCGGACAGAGTGACCGGGTTGCCGATCCCGAAACTCCAGTACCCTGGCTTTACCGACCAGAGATGCGGCGAGGAGAAGGTCTGTCCTTTATCATCGGAGGTGTAGAGTAACGGCTGTCCGATACTCCCCACGCAGTAGAGGCGACCGCGATATTTGCCTGTCGAACGGTCTACCGTAAGCCAGGGGCGGTCGATCCAACGGTTGAGTTTCGATATCGGCGCCCATGTTTTCCCGCCATCACGCGAATGAGCGAGGTGAAGGTAGCCTACGTCCGGATCGCCGAATTTCGGGGCTTTGGCCTCCTCTTCCGGCGTTGCCGGCTCCTTTTCGGGAAACTGGACCGACAAATCCATGCAGTAGGCCGTTCCGTCCGGTCCGTACGCCACGGCAGGGTCGAGCCCCATTCGTTTCGCTTCCTCTAATCGCTCGAAGGAGAGCTCCCAGGTCTTACCGCCATCGCCCGACATGTACCCAACCACCTTTGAGCCGGCAACCCCTTCGGGATAGTACATCGCACTCGCCAACATCCGCTTCGGATTCGTCGGATCGGCAGCCAGTGTGACTTCTGCGTGGTTGATTCTGGCTCTCACCGCACTGACCTGGACATTCGGCCCAACGGTGATTGGGGGCGCTTCGCCATTCCGCTGCCCTGGAGAGCGGGGAAGGATTGCGATCAAACTCGTTAAGAGAGCCAACACTCCAAGGCTGAATGGATATCGGTAGAGCAACGATGTCCCCTTTCTAAGCAGGCTCTATTGTAGACCCGCGATCCCCATCAGAAGTTTGAGATCGGGACAAGGCGTTTATTTTGCATGCCGCCTCGATAGATGAAGCGCTTAATCACTAAGACGCGTCTCCTCCTTCCGAGGTTTCAACAAAGTGAGCCTAATTTTCATGCCCAC
>DATGIG010000190.1:0-11515 GCA_035295825.1 Chthonomonadaceae bacterium
ATCCATGGCTTCATCGATGCCATCTACGATGACCAGGGCGGCCCACGCGGTACGGTGCAGACGTTTTCCTTAAGCATGCTCATGCTGATGGCACGCAGACAGCTGGACGACGGTGCACTCGGCCTGCGCCTTATGCTTTCCGGGGATCCGCTCATGGGACGTGAGGGTTACCCGCTCCTGTTCCAGACCGGCGAGACGTGGCATGGCGTGCCACTGCACGACCGGCAGCACCCGCACGACCTGTTCGACGAACTCTCCGTCACCTATTCCCGGCTCCTGAGCAAGGACACCTCCGGCTATCTGTATTTTGGCGATCCCGGCGAACCGGCGTTGGGGCCGCCGACCTACATGCACCGCCTGATCGCCTACTACCTGCCCGAAGCGCCTATCGGACATCACTGGCAGGACGCCACCCATATTACCTTCGGGGTGGCGACGGCGGGCATCAATTTCAATAGCCGGGTCAAGCTGGAAGGCAGCGTGTTCACGGGCCGCGAGCCCGACGAGAACCGCTACGATTTCGACCCTGCCAGCTTCGACTCGTATGGCGGCAGGCTCTCCTTCAATCCAGACGTGCGCAATACGCTGCAACTGTCCTACGGGTTCATTCGCAACCCAGAAGGCGACGGCATCAGCCAGCACCGCATCACCGCCTCCTGGGCCTACAACCACCCGCTGGGAAACGATGCCAATTTCACTACCACGCTCTCCTGGGGCCAGAACCTCCTGCCGACCGAAGGCACGACCAGTTCCTATCTGTTGGAAGCGGTCTACCAGCGGGGCCGCAATGCCGTCTTCGGGCGCATCGAGAACATCACCAAGTCCGGCCATGATCTGGTCTTGCCGGAAGCCCTGAACGCCAACAAGTATGCTCTGGGAGCGTATACCATTGGCTACATCCACGACCTGACGCACGGAAGCGGAATAGATGCAGGTATCGGTGGGGCGGTCACATTCAACACCAAGCCCTCCTCCCTTGACACCTTCTATGGACCCGGAACGCCCGTCTCCTTTGAAATATTTTTGCGGCTGCGCCCCTCCCGCATGGGTGGATACATGAGCCATGAGGAAACGAACACGGAACCCACAGGAGCCACTGCTGAGGCGACGCAGGGTGTGCGCATAGCCCTGACAACCCAGCCGGAACAGCCCGTAGCAGGGCAGAAGACAAGCCTGGTGGTTCAGTTGACCGACCGGGATGGAAAGCCCATCACTGGGGGGAAAATAAGGGCGGATGTGGAGATGACCAGCATGAGCATGGGCGTGGAACATCCTGCCTTTACGGAGATGGGAGAGGGGCGCTATCAGGGGAGTATGCCGTTTGCGATGAACGGCCCCTGGCGCGTCACCCTGACTATCACCGTGCCTGGGAGCATAAAGCCATTCAAGCTGAGCATTGATATACAGGTTCACTGAGAGGGCTGCGGTTGCGGCGATGCGCCCATTGCATCTTCGCTGAGCATCCGCAAAAATATTTTTTGCAGCCTATTGACAGAATTGAAAATCCGCTGTATTATGTCCGAAACGTTTCGCGAAACGTTTTCCCTCAGAGGGAAGAGCTATGCCCGCCACGATCAAAGACATCGCCCGAAGGCTCAATATCTCTACCTCCACCGTCTCCTACGCCCTCAACGGCGGACCCCGCGGCGTGCCCGAAGAGGTCAAGGAGAAGGTGCTGGCCGTGGCGCGTGAGCTCAATTACCGCCCCAACTCCCTGGCGCGCTCCATGGTCACCGGTCGCACCGACACCATCGCCATCGTCCCCCCCAGAGGCACGCATCCTGTCGTGCTCTCCCCCTACATCCAGGCGGTCCTCAATGCCATCGTCGAGGCCGGCGAGGCGCTGCAGCAGGACATCCTGCTGCATACCGCCCAGGGAGACGCCGACCCCGAAGGCATCGCGCGCTCGGTCATGGGTGGGCGCGCGGACGGCATCTTCCTGATCGCTCCCAGCCTCCAGTCCACGCTTGCCCAGGAGATCGCCTCCTATCAGTTCCCCTGCGTGGTCTTTTCCGCCGAAGGTCCGGAAAGAACGCTGACGGTAACGATTGACAACGCCGAGGCCACCCGCCAGGCGCTGGACCATCTGGTGGGGTTAGGGCACCGGCAGATCGGGCATATCGTGGGCCGGCTGGCGATGCGCGATGGCTTTGAGCGGCATGAGGCGTATCGGACCTACCTGAAGGAGCGTGACCTGCCGATCAGCGAGGAGTGGATCGCCATAGGAGATTTCGCCTACGGCCCCGCCAAGGAGGCGGCGCGCAAGATCCTGATGGCGCCGCAGCCTCCCACGGCGATCCTGGCGGCCAACGACGAGTCGGGGTTGGCGGCCATCCATGTGGCCGAGGAGCTGGGGCTTCGAGTGCCGGAGGCGCTCTCCATCGTCTCCTACGACTTCCTTCCCGAAGCCATCCTCTCGTCGCGCGATCTGACGGCAGTGCGCCAGCCGCTCCAGCAGATGATCGCCCACGGCATGCGGCTTCTGGTCCAGTGGGCCAGAGAAGGCCAGCGTCCCGAACCGGCCAGAACCATTTTTCCTACCGAGCTGGTGGTGCGCCACACGACGGCGCCCCCCAGAGCCTCCTGACACCAACGCACTCACATTAAGGAAAGGGGTTACCCATGCAACGCACTGCAGCATCCCGTCGTTCCGGTTTTACCCTGATCGAGTTGCTCGTCGTTATTGCGATCATCGCAATACTGGCGGCCATCCTCTTCCCGGTTTTCGCCCAGGCAAGAGAGAAGGCCCGCAGCGCCTCCTGCCTGTCCAACACGAAGCAGATGGGCCTGGGCTTGATGATGTACGTCCAGGACTATGACGAGACGTTTCCCTACTGGAGCTGGTGGTACTCCTCCGATGTGGGCGGCTGTCCCCGGTCGGATGGAAGCCCGTTAGACGCCGGCTGCAATCACTGGGAGTCGTTCTGGTTCAACGCCATCTATCCTTATGTCAAGAACGGTCAGGTTTTTGCCTGCCCTTCGACCAACGACCGCTCCACCCTCCTGCAAAACGGTGTCTGGGGCTGGACCAACGACAACACATCGACCAACACCATGGTGCAGTATGGTTTCGCGTCCGCGCTTGCCAACGTGACCGTCAGCTACGCATATAACCAGGTGCTTGCCGAAGGCAACCTGACGGGCGGCAGCGCAACAACCCTGGCCGCGATCAAGACGCCGGCTCAGATGCTGGCGATCGCCGACTGCGATGAGGGCGAGACCAACTTCCTGTCGCCCGCGCCGGACCCAACGAATCCCAACGATCCATACCACCAGGCCATCATCTCCCGCGTCGCCTGGCCGCAAGATCTCACCCCCTGCTATAACCCATTCAACCCGGCGTGCGGCGCGGCTCTCAACAATAATGGGTACGCCCTCCCAGGCCACCTGCCACACCCGGATAACTTCTACGATCCGCAGGCGCGCCACAGCTTTGGCGATAACCTGACCTTCGGCGACGGCCACTCCAAGTGGCTCCGGGATACACGAATCACCTGGGACTACCAGTACGACAGTTGGGCGAATCAGTAGCCCTGATCTCCGGCAGGTATCGCCGGGCCATGCGCCCGGCGATACCTGCGTGCAATTGGGCATGGGTCGGAAGGAGATGGAATTATGAAACAGAATTTATCGCCGGGCGTTATCGTCGCGGTGATTGCGCTCGTAGCGGTGGTCCTTGCCTATTTCGGATGGCGCACCCTGAGAGGGGGACCGAACGCGGACATAACTCAGGATAAAATCAAATACTACGCGGAGCAGAAGCAAAAGCGGCAGGAGCACAAATTCTCCTCTCCACAGGAAGCCGCCAAGGCCGGAGCCCCGATGGGAACCGCCGTGCCGGTAGCGCCCTCCGCAACGGCGCCTGCTGGACCGCGTTAACGCGGTTTAACGGCTCGGGGACTTCCCATTCCTCTCGTCGCCTTCACAGATAGGCGGCTCTGTCCTCAAATCGAGAGCTGAACCGTTACGCAAAAGATGGGAACCACCTGGCTCCCCGAGGGAAGCCAGGGAGGACGATCGCTGATGAACGCGATGCTGGGAGTGATGATTCTCATGACGGCGACGGCAACCCATGGCCTGCCTGGATACGACCGCTATGGCGGCTGGACGGGCATCCATGGCAGGAAGACAGGGTTCTTCCATGTGGAGAAGATGGCAGAAACGTGGTGGATCATCGATCCGGATGGAAACGGCTTCTTCAGCAAAGGCGTCTGTCATGTCTCCTTCACGGGCGACAACTGCCCCGCGCTTGGCTACTCCCCGTATGAGCGAGCCGTGACTGAAAAGTATGGGGGTCGCCAAGGTTGGGCCAGCGCGTGTGTCCGCAGACTGAAAGCGTGGGGGCTCAACACGGCCGGCGCCTGGTCCGATGACGGCCTCCACCAGCACGGCATCGTCTACTCGCCCATCGCCGACCTGGCCGCGGCCAGTGTGCCCAACCTGTGGCTGCACGGCGGATTTCCGGATGTCTTCTCCGACTCCTTTCGGGAAGGCGTGAACCAGCAAGCGAGAACGTTCTGCAGCCCCCGGAAGAACGACCGCTTGCTTCTAGGCTACTTCACCGATAACGAGCTGCGGTGGGGACCGGACTGGCGCCGTAAGGAGAGCCTGCTGGAGAGCTTCCTGCACCTGCCGGAAGGCGCGCCGGGCCGGAAGCGGGCCGAGGCTTTTATGGCCGAGCACAGCAACCCGAGCGGCCCGCCGACCGACGAAGAGAAGGCCGCGTTCCTGGAGCTTGCAGCAGGCGAGTACTTCCGGATCTGCGCGGCGGCGATCCGAAATGCGGATCCCAACCACCTCATCCTGGGCTGCCGGTTCGCTGGTTATGCGCCGGACCCGGTCGTCCGCAGTATGGGCGGCTCGGTAGATGTCATCTCGTACAACAACTATAGCCACCAGGCGCCTATCGAGATGCTGCAGCACTTATCCGGGCTGACCGGCAAGCCGGTGATGGTGACCGAGTTCTCGTTCAAAGCCATGGATAGTGGTCTGCCGAACAGCAAGGGCGGCGGCCAGCCCGTCGGAACCCAGCGGGAACGGGCGGACCTCTTCCAGGGCTATGTCGAGGCGATCGCCGCTCTCCCGAGCTGCGTCGGCTTCCACTGGTTCGAATGGTCCGACGAGCCCAAACAGGGCCGCTTCGACGGCGAAGACTGCAACTACGGTCTCGTCAAGATCGACGATTCGCCGTGGGAACTTCTCACCACCCGCCTGCGCGAGGTGAACGCCCGCCTCGAATCCCTGCACGCCCCCTAGCGCCCCTGCCTGCGTCGGAAGAGGACTAACGAAGGCCAGCGTCTAATCTGCTTCTGCGCGGAGATCTGCCGTCCGCTTCTAATCTTTTCTGAGGCGCGGCGGTGAGTGCCTGCAGAACCTCTATGGCAGATCAGACTCTATTCATTATGCACGGTTCCGGGGGAGCCGAATGACGCCGGCGCGCAAATCGGCGGGGGGCGCATCGAAATCCAACCACATGCGTCCGCTGCTTATCGCCCTGGTCGCGATCATCCTGCTGTATGTGGCGCTGCTGCCGCAACTGCGACGCATGCAGGCGGAGACCGAGCGGCTGCGGCGCGAGGAGGCCCGCCACAATGCGGCGCTCACGCCGCCGGTCCGACCGGGCAGCGATCTGGAGGCGGCCCGCGCGTCCGTCGCGAAGGCGCCGGACGACCTGAACGCGAACATGGCGCTCGCCTCCGCGCTCGTGGCTGCCGGGAGAGCCGACGAAGCGCTCGGCTATGTCCGCAAGTGCGCCGACCGCGCCCCCAACGATGCGCGCATCCAACTGACGCTGGCGGATATTTACGAGCGGCTGCGCCGCCACTACGATGCGATTCAGACCTATCGCGATCTGCTCGCGCATGACCCCGGAAACAGTGATGCCGCCAATCGGCTGAGCTGGCTGTATATCTCCTACGGCTGGACCACGGACGCGCGCGCCCTGTTGGAAGCGGCCTTGCACGTCCACCCTGACGATCCGCATCTTGAGGTCGCGCTCGCTCTCACCTACCTTCAGACACATGATTTCCAGCGCAGCCAGCAGTTGCTGCTGAAACTCCGCCAGGAGCAGCCCGACGAACCCAATCTCTGGCTGCCACTGGCGGACCTCTACAGGAAGGAGGCGCAGTTTCCCAAGGCGATCGGCGTACTTCGCGAAGCCCAGAAATTAAGACCGGGGGATCCGGCCATCTCGCACAGCCTGGCGGATGCGCTGTTCGAATCGGGGGACATTCCCGGCGCCATCTCGACGTGGCAGACGATCCTTGCGACAGCGCCGAACGATGTCCAGGCCCATTATGGCCTCGCGAAGTGCTACCGCCAGATCGGTAAGACGGCGGAAGCCGTGCAGGAGATGGAGACGGTGATGCGCCTCGCGCCCGGCTATCAGGAGTCCAGGCTGATGCTGGGCCAGCTCTATCTGCGCACCGGGCGCGCCGCCGAGGGAGGCAGACTGCTGCGCGCTTACCAGCAAGAGCACGCGCGCACGCGCGAATATGCCCGCGTCTCGCTGCTGCTCGCCTCCCGGCCTCGCGATCCGGCCGTTCACTTCGAGATGGCAAACATCTACGTGGCCTCCGGCAACCCCGAGCGCGCCATCGTCGAGCTCCATCGCGTTCTCGAGATCGCCCCCCACCATGAAGGCGCGCGCAAGATGCTCGCCCATCTGGAGCAAACGCGATCGTGAGCATCGGACGCCGTATGGAAACAGAGGAAGGTTCTTGGATTTGAATTGCGGTGGCAGGATCGAAATCCTACAAAATCACTTCCGCAGGCTCGCTTTGCTCCCCATGCTCGGCCTCGCAGGGGCCCTGGCCGGCTGCACGCAGCCTTCTCTCCCAGCCGCCATGCCTCCCCGTTCCGGCGCGGCGGCTGCGCCGTTAGTGGAGGCGGTCGTCCCTAAGTTTGTGGATATAACCTCGGCGGCGGGAATCCATTTCACGCATCAGAGCGCCAAATCGAAAAACAAATACCTGGTGGAGACCATGGGGTCCGGCTGCGCGTTCCTTGATTACGACGGCGATGGCTATCAGGATATCCTGCTCTTGAACGACGCTCCCCTCACCGGCGGGGCGGTCGTGGGACATCCCCGCCTTGCGCTCTACCATAACAACCACGACGGCACCTTCACGGATGTCACCCACAAAGCCGGCCTGGATAAAACGCAAATGTATGACATGGGCGTGGCTGTGGGGGATTATGATAACGATGGGCATGAGGATTTCTATGTCAGTTGTGTCTTGGGACCGGGCCACCTGTTTCATAACGAAGGCAACGGCACCTTCAAAGACGTGACCCAGCAGGCGGGGGTCGCCAATGCCGGCAACTGGGGCGCCTCCTGCGCCTGGGTGGATTACGATCGAGACGGCAAGCTGGACCTGTTCATCTGCAACTATGTGCCTTACCGCTCGCTGGCCGACGATGTGCCCTGTTTCGCCGGAGAGAAACGCAAACACGTCTACTGCGACCCGACCGCCTATAAGCCGACGCGCTGCACGCTCTATCACAATGAGGGGCACGGTCATTTCAAGGATGTGACGGCGGCCTCCGGGATCGGACGGCTCGCCGGTAAATCGCTGGGCGTGGCGCTCTGGGATGAGGAGGGCAACGGCTGGCCGGACCTCTACGTCGCCAACGACGGCACCGCCACGTTCCTGCTCAAAAACCAGCGCAACGGCACCTTCAAGGACATCGGCACCGAATCGGGCATCGGCTTCATGGCCGACGGCGCCGCGCCCAGCGGCATGGGCATAGACGCGGCCGATCTCTACAACGATGGAACGATGTGCCTGGTGATGACCAACTTCCAGGGACGGCGCTCCCTGCTCTTCCATGAGACACATCCGCTGATCTTTCAGGACGAAGGGGATGTCTCGGGCATCGGTCCTGCGACCGTCGGGGTGCTCGGCTTCGGCGTCTTGTGCTTCGATTTCGACAACGACGGGTGGAACGACATTCTCCAGACCGATGGCCATGTGATAGACGACGTCGCAGACCGTGAGCCTGGCATCTCTTATGCCCAGCCGACGCTGCTGTTTCGCAACCAGGGGAACGGCCGCTTCGAAGAGGTGGGGCTGAAGAGCGGAGCGCCTTTCGATCGCAGGATCGTGGGCCGGGGCCTGGCCGTGGGCGATATTGACAACAACGGGCGGCTCGACGTGCTGCTGTTGCAAAACAACGGCCCGGCGCTGCTGTGGCGCAACGAGACTCTCACGCGCGACCACTGGCTGACGCTCAAGCTGATTGGCACGAAAAGCAATCGAGACGGCATCGGCGCGCTGGTGGTCGTGCGCGCGGGCGGGCTGACGCAGCGCGAACTCGTCCACAGCGGCTCAAGCTATCTCTCGCAGAGCGATCTACGACCTCACTTCGGGCTGGGAACGGCGACAACGGCGGACGTGGAGATACACTGGCCCTCGGGCGTTGTAGACCGGATTGCCGGGGTCGGCTGCGACCGGATCGGGTCGGTGCACGAAGGCACCGGAAAAGTGGAATGACAGGAAGGTCGAGTCTTGCGACCAGAGAAAAATAGGTTTTCTCCAGGCGAGAGCACAACAATCGAACCTATCCCGATTTCGTCTCCAGATTCGACTGCAGGGGCATGTAGAGGCAGGCAAGATCGGGATGCAGGAGCGTCAATTCACCCTTGTGCTCCTCACAGATATACTCTTCCAGAATAGGTTCTTCCGGCATAGCTTCTCTCTGGAGCCAAAGTTTCCATTCGGCTTTCTTTCCACAGCCGATTACTTCGCAAAACACGGTCTCCATACCTTCTCCCTTGTGCATACGGCCTTACAGGAAGCGGCAGGACTTCGGCGTTGACAGACGGCAGGGCTCTGGTCCCTGCCAGAGGCTCTTCCAGCCGGGTTGGAACGATACATACGGAGTGAAACAGATCTATGTTCCCGATATATTAGGATCTCCTCTTTCCGGCGTTTGCCCTGTGACTCATTTTCCACGTCTAGTGTAATGGATTTAACTTTACAGTTTTGCTCGATTTTGACAGTTCCTTTGAGGCGCGCTTGTTAGAATGTCCTCGCCTTCAGGGTTTGACTATCAAACATCTACGACGAGGCTAGCTCTGCGCCTTCAGTCTCTCCAGTTGCCGCCTGCCGGTCTCCAGGATGGCGGTGTCCGGCAGCACGTCCAGCGGGCTGTAATTGGGGTGCGGTCCTGGCATATAAGGGTCGTTTCGGGCGGCGTTGTAGCAGCAGATGAGACCCCAGCGCGGATAGGGGCTGCGGTTCTGATCGGAGCGATGCAGCGTGTTGCAATGGAAGAAGAGCCCATCTCCCGGCTCCATCTCCGCGTAGATCAGCGCCATGCGTTCCAGGGCCGCGTTCACACGCTCCATGTCCGCCCCCGTCTGATCCCCCGTCTTGCCGTGCTCGATCCGCCCCATCTTGTGCGAGCCGGCAAGCAACTGCATGCAGCCGTTTTCTCGATTGGCCCGGTCAATGGCGATGTAGCAGCTGGCCATATACGGGAACAGACAGCCGTTGTTGTACCAGTAGCCGTAGTCCTGATGCCACTCCCACGCGCCGCCCTCATAGGGCTGCTTGGCGGAGACTTTATGGTGGTAGTGATACACCTCCCCGCCCAACAGCGTCTCCATCGCCCGCACCAGCCGTTCAGACTGCACGATGGCGCTGTAGATGGTATCGGAGAGCGTATTGTCCAGCGCCAACTGCGCCGTTCCGCCCTGGGCATCTTTGCGCAGGGCCATACGCGAGATCAGCGCCTGGTCCAGGCGGGCGACCTCGGCCAGAACCGCCGTCTCTTCCGCAGAGAGCAGCGCAGGAACGATCAGGTAACCCTGCTCGTCGAACCGGGCGACCTGGTCGCCGCGCAGCCGAAAACCGGTCATTTTCTTTTCTCCTGGCTGCCTCCCTTTTGGAGTGCGGGAGCTTGCTCCCGCTTTTTTGCGCGGTGGCTTGCCACCGCGAATTTACGGCGGCAAGCCGCCTTACAGAAAGCGGCGGCGAGCCGCCGCACTCCAAAAAGAAAGCGTCTGCTCACGCCTCATATTGGACCCGCTCCCAGGTCTTCGTCTGCATGGAGCGATAGGCCGCGGCGAGGACGCAGTTGACGACATAGCCGTCCTCAAAATTCTCGCGGGGCATCTGGTTGGCAGCCACGCACGCGATGAAGTGACGCATCTCCTCGCAGTAGCCGTAGACCCACGCTTCATCCACGGGCGGGAACAGCCAGCCCGTCTCTGCTTCCGCCTTCTCCACGACGTAACCCGCGCCGGGTCGGGAGAAGACCTTGATGGGCGTCTCGCGGGTCACGTCCGTAAAGATCGTGCCTTCCGTGCCATAGACTTCGTTGCGCAGGTCCAGGCCGCCTCGCGCCGTCCAGCTCAGTTCCGCCTGCCCCAACTGGCCGCCCGCAAAGCGCATGAGCAGCACAGCGTTGTCTTCGGCGTCGGTGCGCTCATGGAAGAGCCTGTCGCCCCAGGCGATCACCTCGACGACGGGATTGTCCTTGCCGATGAAGTAGCGGGCCGCCTCGATGGTATGGCAGCCCATGTCCAGTAGCGCGCCCCCGCCCGCCATCTCCTTGCTCCAGAACCAGTCCGTATGCGGGCCTGCATGCGCCTCCCGCGAGCGCACCGTCAGCACCTTTCCGATGCCGCCCCGCTCGATAAACTCGCGCGCCTTGATGACCGCCGGGCTGAACACCTCCGTCTCGGCATAGCCGTGCAGCACCCCCGCCGCCCGCACGGCGTCGCGCATCTCCTTCGCTTCTTCGGGCGTGCGGCCCAGCGGCTTAGTGCAGACCAGGTTCTTGCCGGCCCGCGCGCACTGCAGCGCCAGGTCCTTATGCACGTAGTTCGGCGCAGCCAGGACGATCAGGTCCACATCCTTGCGGGCGATCACGCCCTTGACGTCATCGGTCGCCTCCGGGATGCTCCATTGCGCGGCGAACTGCCGGGCATGCTCGCTCTGCGGGGAGGCGACCACCGTCACCTCCCCGCCCGTCACCTGGCGTAGGCCCTGCATATAGAAGGTCGCCACGAAGCCGCTGCCGATCAAGCCGATCCGAACGCTCATAAACGTCCTCTCTCCAAAGGAAGTCTTCCCACTTTTCTGAATGGAAATTTCTTCCTGTTCCCATGCATTCCCTTCTGGAAACGTGTGCGAAGCACGCCCAGCGCGCAGCGCCTCACAGAGAAGGACTTCAGTCCATCGGGCTAAAACCGGCAGGGAAGCGTGAGGGCCTGCTGCAGGAGAGCATAATAGACGGCGTGCGGAATTTCGACGGCGCCGAAGCGCGCCAGGTGCGGCGTCACGTACTGCACGTCCAGCAGAGCGAACCCCCGCTCTCGCAGCCGCGCCACCAGGGCCGCCAGGGCCACCTTCGAGGCATCCGTCTCATAGTGGAACATGCTCTCCGCCATGAACGCGCCGCCGAGGGCCAGGCCGTACGTGCCACCCACCAGCCGCCCCTCCCGCCAGGTCTCCACGCTGTGCGCTTTGCCCATCCGGTGCAGCGCGCCGTAGACGGCGATGAA
>DATGIG010000191.1:0-14336 GCA_035295825.1 Chthonomonadaceae bacterium
AGAAACTCGCCGAGCGGCATCGGGTTCGCCAGGTCGGGCCATCCAGTCCGGGTGTAGAGCGGGGTGTCCAGGCCCGCCTCGCGGGCGAGCCGCTTTAAGGTGAGCAGATGCTCCGCGCGCCCGCCGTACTCGTTCTCGCACTGGATACCGATGACCGGGCCGCCGTCCTTCCAGAGTAGCCCCTGAAGCTGGGCGGCGATTTGCGCGTAAAAGCGGCGTACTTCCGCAAGGTAGCCGGGATCGTCGCTGCGCAGCCGCACGCCTTTGCGCTGCAGCCAGTCCGGGAAACCGCCATTCCGCACCTCGCCATGACACCAGGGACCGCACCGGACAACCGCGTAGAGGCCGGCGTCGGCACAGGCACGGAGGTAGTCGCGCAGGCTGCGCCGGCCCGACCAGTCCCAGTGCCCCTCTTCCTCCTCATGGTGGATCCAGAACACATAACTGGCGGCGATATCCAGCCCGCCCAACTTCATTTTGAGCAGTTCGTTCCGCCACTCCGATTCGGGATAGCGGGCATAGTGGAACTCGCCCATGACCGGCAGCCAGGGCCGACCGTTTTTGAGCAGGCTGCGGCTGTCGGCGGTCAGGGTCTGCCCATCGGGGCGGCGCGCCGCGCCCATGTGCAGGAACCCCGTCGTGGGCGCGGGCGGGCGGGCGGTGGCATCCAGAACGAGCGGACCGGCGGAAATAGCAGGCTCTGCCGCTTCCGCCGCCATCGCAGCCAGGAGAGAGACGGCAGGCATCGCAGCGCCTGCCGTCAATCCCGCTTGCAGGATCTGCCTGCGGCTGTACTTGCTCATGGTGTGGTTTTCCCGCTCTTCGAATCGGGCTTCCCTATGGCTTCAGAAGGCTGGCTGCCACCTGCGGGCGGATGGAAGCTCTTCTCGACCAACTCGCGGGGCGGAGAGGGCACGGTATCTCCGGTTCCCTGACCGCTGCATCCCGCGAGCAACAGTCCCGCCCCCAACACCAACAGCCCACCGAGCCAATCTCGCGTTGTAGGGTTTATCCTCATCTTTAGATTTCCTCGGCCTACGGGGAGGTGTACGGATTGGACCACATGTTCTTGTCGTCCTGGATGGTCCACAGATCCGGCTTCAGCATGCCCCACATTTTGGAACCGGCGTGCCCGTCGGCCCAGGTGACATTGACCCGCTGGTTGAAGGGTCCGCCTTTGTCCGCCGTATGGGCCGTGTAGTCCTTGCCCACATAGGTGGGACCGGGGGCCGTCGGGTGGGCCAGGTTGTAGTAGTCGGAGAAGGGCTCCCAGCCCAGGTCGGTGTAGATCCCGTTGACCAGGAAGATGGTCCCGGCCACATCGTTCACCTCCGCCATGATGACGGCATCCTGGGGCAGATAGCGGAAGCCGTAGTGATTGGCATTGCCATCGCTCCAGGAGGTATCCACCCAACTCCAGGTCTCATAGCTGTTCATCATGTAGGAGATATAGAACTTGCCGTCGATAAGCATGGGCTTGAGGTGGTCGTGGCAGTACCAGCTTGTGCCCCAGAGGTTGTCCTCCGCCTTGAACTGCGGTGAGATAAAGACCTGCCCGTTCTTGACATACGGATAGAGCAGCGCCGGCCAGAGGTCCCAGGTCGCACTCGGTTCGCCGGGGCAGTTGGCCCCGTTCCCGTTGCCCGTGGGGTTGTAGCGCTCGTCGAAGTCCTGCGCATACATCATCATGGCGGTGCCAAGCTGCTTCATGTTGCTCAGATCCGCCGTCTGGCGCGCCTTGGTCCGCGCCTGGGCGAAGACAGGAAACAGGATGGCGGCCAGGATAGCGATGATTGCGATCACCACTAACAACTCAATCAGTGTGAATCCTCTTTGTTTCATTTGATCCTCTCCTTTCGTGAGGGTTGTTGGGTGGAGTGGCGGCGGGTCCTAGCGCGATCAAACGGAATATTCGCACAGGCATATTATTGCTTGCAGTTTGCTTCGCGCTGCGACGAGCCACGGATAACAAGCCCCGCATCCACGGTGATATGTTGCCGTGGCATGTCGGGATTTTCCAGCCGGTTCAACATATATTCCCAGGCCAGAGCGCACATGGTATCAATCGGTTGGACAATCGTGGAGAGCGGCGGTGCGACGTATTCGGCCTCCTCGCTCCCATCGCACCCGACCAGGAGGACATCCTCCGGGATGCGAAATCCCAGCTCACGGAGTGTGCGATGCGCGCTGATCGCCATCTCGTCATTGAAGCAGAAGAGCGCATCCGGACACCCCTGCTCCGCAATGTGATCGCGGAGCGCCGCCATGCTGGCGCGGCGGTCGGCAGGGTTGCCGCGAATAATCTCCATATTTCGGCCCGCCTGCTCCATGGCATGGCGGTAGGCGAAGAGGCGCGGGTCCAGCGCGCCCTCCGGGGCGAAGGTCTCCAGCACGTTCTGTTCGTCCGGGATCCCCGGCCCGAAGAAGGCCAGGCGGCGGGGGTGGGCGGCAAGCAGATGCTCCATCGCCGCCATGGCGCCGCCCGTCAGATTGATCTCGACACAGTCGATGTTCGGTACGGTAAAGATCCCCATGGAGACGATGGGTTTGTACGAAGGCAACACCTCCGCGATATAGGGCAGGAAGACGCCCGGCATATCCGCCAGAATGACGCCGTCCGTCAGGTTGCTGAGCAGAGACCAGAGGTCGGGCAGCACGTTTTCCATGTTCATGTGGCCGACTGTGCTGGCGATCATATGGTAGCCATGTGCGTTGGTATGCCGCTCGAACATCTGGATCACGTGGGCGTAGTGGGCGATGATACGGATGGGGAACACGACCGTGACGGTGTGGGTCCGTCCTGCGGCGAGGGCCTGCGCGGCGGCATGGGGGCGGTAGCCGAGCTGGCGCGCTGCCATCCGGACCCGCTCCCGCGTGGATTCCGGAATGGCGATGTCGTGCCGCTCACTCAGCACATAGGTGACGGTGGTCTTGGAGACCCCCGCCTGGTCTGCCACATCCGCGCGCGTCGGTCTACGCTGCATCCGAACGCCCCTCCTGCACCGCAAAATGGTTACTGACCCGGGTCAGTAACGCGCGTCCATTGTAAACCATTCTGTTTTAGATGTCAAGTCTTTTTTTCGTACCGCTGGAATGACTGCTCGGAGAGGAGGAAGCGCACTGGATCGTGAATATTCCTGCGGAAAGGAGCGAGGACGATGTGGATACTCGGCGAAGAGCGCGGGCAGACGTGCCAGGGCGTTACGCGTCGTGGGCTGCTGCAGGTGGGCCTGCTGGGCGCGATGGGGCTGAGCCTGCCGCAACTGCTTCAGGCGCAGGAGGCAGGCAAGCCGCAGAAGGCGGTGATCCTGCTCTGGCTCTGGGGCGGGCCGAGCCACCTGGACACCTTCGACCCCAAGCCGGACGCGCCCTCCGCCTATCGCGGCCCCTTCCGCGCCATCGGCTCCAATGTGCCGGGCATCCAGGTCTGTGAGTACCTACCGGAGTTGGCTAAAAGGGCGGACCGCTATGCGCTCCTCCGCACGATCCACCACGAGACCAACGACCACGGCATCGCCGGGACCATCGGATTGACCGGAAAGGCAGCCTCCGGCGGGCGCGTTATGCCGAGCATGGGTTCGGTTGTGGCGCGGGTCAAGGGCTATCGCCCGCCGCTCTCCTCCTTCGTCTCCGTCGGCAAGCCGCTCCACCAGGGCCACCGCCCCATTCAGGGCGAGGGCGGCGGCATCCTCGGAGCGCCCTACGACCCCTTCCGCGTCGAGTACGATGAGGTCCACGGCGTCCAGATCCGGGACCTGGTCTCGCCGGAAGAGCTGACGGCGGGCCGCCTGGACCGGCGCAAACACTTTCTGGAGACCCTGGACGCCGCCCAGAAACAGCTCTACGGCCAGACGGAGACCAGCGCGCTCTCCCGCTCCTACGAACAGGCGTTTGCCCTGCTGGCTTCGCAGGGCGCGAAGGCGGTCTTTGAACTGGACAAAGAGAAGCCGGGAGTACGCGACCGCTACGGTAGGTACCGCTTCGGGCAGTCCTGCCTGCTGGCGCGGCGGCTGGTCGAGAGCGGCGTGCCGTTTGTGCAGGTCAACTGGTCCAGCCATGTCGAGGCCGAGGAGGACTACGGCGACGGCGGCTGGGACATGCACTACCGCAACTTCGAGATCATTCAGGAGCGCCATCTCTGGATGCTGGACCAGACGCTCTCCGCGCTGCTGGACGACCTGCAGCAGCACGGTCTGCTGGACCATACTCTGGTGGTCGCGATGGGCGAATTCGGGCGCACGCCCAAGATCAACGAGAAGGCGGGGCGCGACCACTGGAACAACTGCTACTCCGCCCTGCTGGCGGGCGGCGGCGTTCCGGGAGGGCGGGTCGTCGGGGTGTCGGATGCGCGGGGCGAGTTCCCGGTGGAGCGCCCAATCAAGCCCGCCGACGTCTGCCTGACCATTTTCGACCGGCTGGGCATCTCCCGCACCAATCTGCTGGCCCTGGAGATCGCGCCGGAGGGTGAGGTCATCGAGGAGCTAGCGTGAAAGTCGGACCCCTGCGCCGTCTGACAACGGACGGCTGCTTCAAACAGAACCCCTGCTTTTCGCCGGATGGCAGAGAGATCGCCTTTGTGCGCCACTACGACGATGAGTTCAGCATCTGCGTGATGCAGGCGGACGGCACGCACTTCCGGCAGATCACCGAGCACCGGGGTGACAAAGCGCCACAGTACCACCCGGACTGGTCGCCGGACGGCAAGCACATCGCCTATACCTTCTTCACCTTTGCGGGCACGGATGGCTCCCAGCATATCCAGACCATGACGCCGGACGGGAAAAACGTCGAGCGGATCATCAGCGGAACGCAGTTCAATCAGCACCCGGTCTGGTCGCCGGACGGCAAGCAGATCGCCTTCTGCTCCATGCGTGACGGCAATCCGGAGATCTATGTGGCGGACGCCGACGGCAAGAACATCCGACGGCTGACCCAGAACCCCGGACTGGACCACCACCCGACCTGGTCGCCGGACGGCAGCCGGATCGCCTTCGATTCGGACCGCGACGGCAACCTGGAGATCTACTCCATGGACCCCGACGGCAAGAACGTGCAGCGGCTGACGGATCACCCCTCGGCGGACGAAGCGCCCCGCTGGTCGCCGAACGGCAAATACATCGCCTTCACCACGTTTCGGGACGGGAATTGGGAGGTGTATGTGATAGACACGGACGGCAAGAACCCAATCAATATCTCCAACCATCCCGCCTATGATAGATTCCCTGCCTGGCGACCGGATAGCGGCGCGCTGGTGTGGGTCTCGCGGCGCGATAACGTCACCGATCTCTATCTCGCGGAGGTATCGTAAAGAGAGGTAGCATGAGAAAGAAGAAGAACGCACGGTATCAGTTAGAGACGTTAGTGGACGTTAGTTCCTTCTTACGAGAGTTGGAGTCCCATTGTTATACTTCTGCCATTATCACGCTTAGCGACGGGCAGGAGCAGCCTTTCGTCATTGATATGGAGAAAACTCAGACAGGGTTCACCTATGGCTATGCGGTGCAACACAAAGCTCTCTTCATCAGGCGGCTGGGACAGTGCCAGCTCGGCGGGCTGATAATGCGTTCTTTTCTGAAGGATGAGCGCGATCCGGAGACAGGCTATCCCATCAAGGAGTTGCGGGGATATCATGTCGGCGTCGAAACAGGGGAGCTGACCTGGGTAAAGATCAGTGAGGAAGAGATGTTCCTTGCTCAAAATACGGACAATGAGACAGGAGATATGTTGTTGCCGGAACGCGGGGTCCGCTATGAATAGCGCAACCGATTGGAGCAAGTGGTCACGACACACACAAGGGAATGATATTCCTCGTACATCGGACAGAGGTATTCTAAAATGGCCGAGCAACTTCCTGATCTTCTCTGGACACAACGACAATGGCGAGAACAAGCGGAGAGTTGGATACAGGAACAGATGTCCCGGCTGGGCATCCAGGCGAGCGGTCCGAGTGAGCAGTTCCACGTCCGCCCCTGGTCCACGCTGTATCGGATACCCACGCAAGAAGGCATGCTCTATTTCAAGGCATCCGCTCCTTTCTTCTCCGGGCATGAGACGGCCCTCACCGCCGCCCTTTCGACCTGGTATCCCAAAAGCATCCCCCACGTTCTGGTGGCGGATCTCCAACGCAGTTGGATGCTGATGGCCGACGGCGGCACACGGATGCGCAGCGTGCTTCAGGAGGATAAAGACATCCAACACTGGCATCGCGTGGTGACGCGCTATGCCCGGATGCAGAGCGATGCGGTGTTCCGCACGCCGATACGGGAGATGGGCCTGCCCGACCGCCGTCTGGCTACCCTGCCCACCCAATATGTAAACCTGCTCGCGGATACCGAGGTTCTGCGAATCGGACATTCGGAGGGGCTTTCCACCGAAGAGTATCAGCGCCTCCGTACGTTCACACCGGAATTGGTCACACTCTGTGAGCGCCTGGCGGCTTATGGGATCCCGGAGACGCTGCAGCACGATGACTTACACGATGGCAATATTTTGGTACAGGGAGATCAGTATATCATTTTCGACTGGGGTGACAGTTGCATCTCCCATCCCTTCTTCTCGATGCTCGTAGTGCTGCGTAGCGCCGCCCATACCCTGGAACTGAAGGAGGACGATCCCGCTCTCCTAAAACTGCGCGACCTCTACCTGAACACCTGGATCTCCAGGCTATCCTGGCGGCCCCATGCGAATCTGCGGGCAGCCTTCTCCCTGGCCTACCACCTGGGCATGATCTGCCGCGCTCTCACCTGGTATCGGCTGGCTTCCGGTCTGGAAGGAGCGCTCAAAGAACAGGCAGCGGGATCTGTCTCCGGCTGGCTCCAGGAGTTTCTCTCCGCAAATCCAGGCGACGCCTAATCCCGCGCACATCTTAAAGCGGACCTTTTTCATTGACATCCTTCTGGTGGAAGGCTATAATGGGCAAATGGAGAACAGGCTGCCGCTCACGATGTGGAAGGCGTAATTCGCGTACTATGACTGAACGACGACGCAAAATCGAATACGGCGACTTCCAGACGCCGATAGCGCTGGCGGACGAAGTATGTTCTCTTTTATATCGCCTGGATGTGTGCCCACGTACCATCGTCGAGCCGGCCTGCGGAGAAGGTAGTTTTCTGGAAGCGGCGGCACATATCTTCGGGACAGATGCAGCCTATTTCGGCTTCGATATCAACCCCGATTACATCGCCACGGCAGAACGACGGATGCGCCTTTGCCATCCCAGCGCGATCGTCCATCTCAAGACACAGGACTTCTTCGCCTTCGATTGGAAGGCGTTTCTACAAAGCCTCGCACAACCTATTCTGTTTTTGGGTAATCCGCCTTGGGTCACCAGTGCGGCGTTAGGAGCGCTGAATTCGGACAACTTACCTCTGAAGTCAAATCTGAAACGCCTCGATGGTTTGGATGCTCTCACGGGCAAAGCCAACTTCGATATCTCGGAATGGATGCTTTTGAAACTGATGGAGGCCGCAGGCAAGCGTGATTATGCCATTGCCATGCTCTGCAAAACAGGAGTGGCGCGCAAGGCGCTAGAGTATCAGTGGCGAAACGGAGAGACTCTGCCGGAGAGTGCGCTCTTTCGGATAGACGCAGCCCGATGGTTTGACGCCGCTGTGGATGCATGCCTGTTTGTCGCGCGTTCGAGAACAGCGCGCGCAACGCAGCGAAGCGCCCTGTTGTATGATACACTGAGTACTACAGTTCACTCGACCCGGTTCGGAATCGTAGACGGTCAGATCGTGTCCAACGTGGATACTTACCAGGCGCTTTCGCATCTGAAGGGTATCAATTACTATCGGTGGCGGTCAGGCGTCAAGCATGATCTGGCAAAAGTGATGGAACTGCGTAGTGTGGATGGGCAATTGGTGAATGGCTTTGGTGAGGAAGTAGACATCGAGGATTCTTGTCTCTATCCCCTGCTCAAAGCTACGGATGTGGCGAAAGGGAACAACTTACCGGAACGATACGTCCTTGTTACGCAGAGCGCCATCGGTGAGGAGACGGAACATCTGCGGGATACCGCTCCGCGCACCTATCGCTATCTGGAACAGCATGATGCGCTCTTCGCAGAGCGCAAGAGTTCCATTTATCGGGGCCAACCGAAATACTGCCTATTTGGAATTGGTGAATACACCTTCGCCCCGTTCAAGGTTGCTATCTCCGGCCTGCATAAGTCCTTGGCCTTCACACTGCTTACGCCTTATAACGGCAAACCTGTCCTCGTAGACGATACATGCTACTTCATCGGCAGTTTCGATCAGCGGGAAGCCCGCTTACTCTACGAACTGCTGAACTCCGATATTGTTCTGCGGTTCCTCGAATCGAGCATCTTTGCCGACAGCAAGCGTCCGGTCACCGCAGAGGTGCTGAATCGCCTTGACCTAAAAAAAGTCGCGGAGCAACTCGGACGAGCCGACGAACTGGCAGATTTTCTACAAGGCGGCAATGTAGAGTCCAATGGTCAAGGCATGCTGGTCTTCGGACGACGCCACAATATTCAAAAGCAGAAACCAAGTCGCGTCCCTGAGTGCAATAGAAGGGATCGGACCATGAATAGAAGCTCTGGAAAAATCTGCTACTTCCATCTCACTCTTGCTCTCACCCTCCTTGTATCTCTCTCCTTTACAGCGCGAGCCGACGATAAACATGCCCACCCTGCCCCGGCAGCATCTTATGTTCGCCTGGAGATCACACCAGCGTCTATTCTGCTGGATGGACGGAAGGCGCGGCAGCAACTGCTCATCACGGGGGTGCGGCAGGATGGCAGCCTGGCGGATGTGACGGAGACAGCACAATTCGTCTCTTCTGAGCCGGGTACGGTGAAGATCGGGCAGGATGGGGTGGCGCATCCGGTGGCGGATGGGAAGACGACGCTGACGGTGAAGGTCGGCGGGCGGACGGCGCAGGTACCGGTGGAGGCGCGCCATACCCGCAGGCCGTTCACCTGGAGCTTTGAGAACCACGTCGAATCCGTGCTCTCCCGGCAGGGCTGCAATATGGGCATCTGCCATGGTGCGGCTAGCGGGAAGGGCGGCTTTCGGCTCTCGCTGCGGGCCTTCGACCCGCAAGCCGACTATGAGCGCCTCCGGCATGAGGGACGCGGACGCCGCCTCTCACTGATCTCACCGACCGAGAGCCTGCTCCTGAAGAAGCCTTCGCTGGCGTTGGCGCACTATGGCGGACTGCGCCTCCCGCCCGGCTCCCTGGAGTATCGCGTGGTGGAGGAGTGGGTCGCGGCAGGCGCGCCCGGCCCGAAGCCTGATACGCCTACCCTTGTGGGGCTGGAGGTCTTTCCTGCCGAGCGCGCCCTCGCTCCCGGAGCCTCACAGCGCCTGCTGGTGACGGCGCGCTTCTCGGATGGGCATACGGAGGATGTCACCCGCTGGGCGCGTTACAGCAGCAACGAAGAGAACCTGGCGACCGTGGACGAGAACGGCAGAGCTAGCATGCGCGCCGTAGGGGAGACGGCGATCTCCGTCTGGTATCTGGGCCATGTCACCTTTGCGCGGTTGCGGGTTCCCTTCCCCAACCGGATCGCGGCCCAGGATTACGACCGGCTTCCCGCCCGCAACCTGATCGATACCCAGATCCACGCCAAGCTGCGACAGATGCGTCTCTGGCCCTCCGGCCCCTGCACCGACGCCGAATTCCTGCGCCGCGCCATGCTGGACACGCTGGGCGTGCTGCCCACCCCGGAAGAGTTGAACGCCTTTGCAGCGGATATCGCACCCGACAAACGGGACCGCTGCATCGAGGCGTTGCTGGCCCGCCCGGAGTATGTGGACCGTTGGACCTACGTCTGGTGCGACCTGCTGCGCGTCAACCGGGACATGCTCGGCGAGAAGGGGATGTGGAGCTTCTACCGCTGGGTGCAATCCTGTGTGGCGGAGAATGTGGGCTGGGACCGGATGGCGCGGGAAGTCGTGACGGCGCAGGGGCGGGCTTCCGAGAACGGCCCGGTCAACTTCTACCGCATGGGCGCCAAGCCGGAGGAGTTCGCCGAGACCGTCTCGCAGGCGTTCCTGGGCATCCGGGTCCAGTGCGCCCACTGTCATAACCACCCCTTCGAGAAGTGGACGCAGTCGGACTACTACCGGATGGCGAACTTCTTCTCCCGCGTGGGCCGAAAGGGCGGAGACGCCGACCCCACCGTCTACGCCGCCGAGAGCGGTGAGGTAGAGCACCCCCGCCTGCACCGCTCCTTACCGCCCGCTGCCTTCGAGGGTCCCACGCTGGCCCTGGAGGCGACCGGCGACCGGCGCGCCTTCCTGGCCGACTGGATGACCGCGCCCGACAATCCCTACTTCGCCCGTAACCTGGTCAATCGGGTCTGGAAGCGGATGATGGGGCGCGGCCTGGTCGAACCGGTGGACGATATGCGCCTCACCAACCCCGCCTCCAATGCCCCACTCCTGGATGCCCTGAGCCGGGACTTCGCCGCGCATGGCTACGACATCAAGCGCTTGCTCCGCATGATCCTCCAATCGAACGCCTACCAGCGCTCCACGCGGCCCAACGCCACCAACCGCGCCGACGACCGGTTCTACTCCCGCTGCCTGCCCCGCCGTCTGCCCGCCGAAACGCTCCTCGATGCCATCAGCCAGGTCACGGGGCAGCCCGAAGCCTTCGAGGGCTTTCCTACCGGGACGCGCGCCGCCGCCCTACCCGATACACAGATCACCTCCATGTTCCTCGATACCTTCGGGCGGCCCGCCCGCCAGGTGACCTGCGAGTGCGAACGGAACAATGAACCAAATGTGGCGCAGGCGCTCCATCTCATCAACGCGCAGACGCTCAACGCCCGCATTCAGGCAAAAGACGGTCAACTCCAGCAGTACCTCGCCTCCGGGAAGTCGGACCGGGAGATCACCGACCTCCTCTATCTCACCAGCCTGAGCCGCCTCCCGACCCCGCAGGAGCGCACCGCCATCGAGCAGGCGCTCCGCGCCGCACAGCCCTCTGCCAGCGCCGCCGACAAATCCGGGCCGCCCGCAGATGCGCAGGCGACCCGGAAACAGGTCTTTGCCGACCTGCTCTGGGCACTGCTGAGCGGGCCGGAATTTCAATTCAATCACTGAGCGGAAGCAGCAGCAAGCGCAATACCATTCCCCACCATGGTTGATACCACCCGTGAAAATTCTCCTGGGAGGTACAATAGGGGTATGGATCACGACAACGCTTTCAAACAATTGCTCACCACATTCTTCGCCGAATTCGTCGAGTTGTTCCTGCCCGAAGTGGCGGCATATCTCGACCCGCAAGGCTTTGAATTCCAGCCCCAGGAAGTCATTACTGATGTCCGGGCCAGGGAGAAACATATCGTGGATCTCCTGGTCAAAGCCCGCTTTCGGGGACAGGAAACCTTCTTCCTGGTCCATGTGGAAAACCAGGCGTCATCCAAAGCGAACTTTCCCAAGCGCATGTTTGCTTACTTTGCTCGACTGCATGAAAAGCATGACCTGCCGATCTATCCGGTGGTGATCTTCTCTTTCGATAAGCCGTTGCGTCAGAAACCGCATCGTTATGAGGTGGCATTTCCCGATAAAACTGTGTTACAATTCGACTATACCGTGATCCAGTTAAACCGGTTGCCCTGGCGGGACTTTGTCAACAAACTCAATCCCGTGGCCGCCGCTTTAATGGCAAAGATGAAGATCGAGCCAATTGACAGGCCAAAGGTGTTGATTCAGTGCGCTCGGATGCTGGCAACGCTGAAACTGGACGCGGCCCGATCAGAACTCATCTGGACTTTCGCTGAGAGTTACCTGAAACTCACGGCGGAAGAGACTCAACAATATGAGCGCGAGTTTGCACAACTCGATCCGAAAGAACAGGAGACAACCATGGAATTAATATCCAGTTTTAGACGCGAGGGGCGCCATGAAGGAAAAGAAACGCTTGTCGTCCGCCAAATGCGCAAACGTTTTGGCGCGATTTCGCCGGAGATTACAAAGCGCCTGGATGCCTTGTCCTCCGACGAACTCGACCAACTCGGCGAAGACTTGCTTGATTTCACCTCAATAGTTGATCTGGAAAACTGGTTGGCGCGTCATAAGTCGAATGGTCATGATGCCTGAACACGGGCATTTTCACCTCAGCCCCATGCCCAGCGGGGCACCTTATCGCATGAGAATACCAGACAAAGGAAGACGCATATTCGGGATTTTCAAGTCAGGCGATCCCGTTGTTTAAAAGTGTTCACTCAGATAGATACTCCAAAACAATCCTCCAGAACTCGTCTGTGGTGAAGTAGCATCAGTGTGAGTGGACATGCCAGAACTATGGGAGGTCACCGGGACAAATTGTTCTATGTCAAATGAGAGTCCAAGCGACTTTATTGGCATAGTGTAGAGCAGACGCAGAAGTAACCCTTTTGAACTAGTCAAATCCAGGCTTCCCCCCTGTGATGTACCGGTGAGAAAGCTTGCAGCGGTATAGCCATATTGAACATTAATCGGGATGTCGATCCATTGAAACCCTATTGAAAGCCCATGATTGGAGGACCATTGTTGTCTCCAGTTCAAGCTTACGGACCGATGAGGAAACGATCCATTCAAATAATATCCGACGCGGTCCACCGAGAAGCCTAGCAGCACCGGATCAAGATCGTAGGAGTGACAATCGATCTTTGCCAGGGTCGAAAAGAACGCCAATCCCAACGATCCCGTGTTGCCGAAAGCACGCTTGACCCCAAAGCCCCACATGCTATTCGTCAAAGTGGTGCTGCCATCACCAAGTTTTGTGCTGTTTTTCAGTACGTCATGAACTCCAGTATATCTCGCTCCTTCCCATAGACCGGTTACTTCCGTACGGCGATCCACGTTCGCACGGATGACAGCACTTTGCTCCCAGCCATTGGCACTGGTTGGAATCGATACCGAGGTCATCTCATCCAATAGGGCCGCGCGCCCTGTAAGATTAACGAAAGATCCTCTGAGATCGACCGACAGCTTTCGGGAGATGGAGTAGATCAGCCCGATGTTTCCTTTTGCCGCATCATGGTTCCACATTGCTACCGGGGTTTGGCTGAATACAAAGAGAACATCATTCAACTGGTTCGTAGCGGCATTTACCCCGGTTTCCACAAAATCCCATCCCCAATAGATTCGATGTGTTCCCAGGTGATGTATGAAACGTACTTCCGTTTCGTTTGCATCGGACTGTACTTGGATTGGTTTCAGATTATTTGCTGCATCATAGCCCGTTTGATTTATCCTCTGATAATGAAGTTCAAAATCTACCTTCCTGCTGATCCGTAACGCTAAATCTGCGGAGTATATATCACCGTAGAGATGGCCCGTGTCTCTACCCTTCTGTTTCGTTTCTAGCGTATCCATCGCATTAAAACCCATAGCCCAGTATGGTGCTTGGTCATAACCAAGCCCAACAAAAGAGGGCAGAAGATCCGAATAGATTCGGAATGGATCGCCGCTTGGCAGAAAGGGATTATCCACAAGCGAAAGGGGAGAAAAGCTCTGTGCTTGCAGTGGGTGGCACCAGACACAAAGCACGAGCAGCAATATTGAACAAGCAACTACCGGTTTACATAACATTCGGAGTATATGCCATTCTACAACTCAAAATATAACGATCTTATGTTTTTACTTCATAATATTATAGCGAACTAGAGCGAATGATCAAATCGGACAGTTGTCCAACTTTACTGCTCATGTATGCGCTCCGATAGTAATTCGCGTCAGGTAGTCCAGTAATGAGGCCGCCGAAAGTTTTGTCAGGATAATTCGACACAGTAGCGATGAAATTACCTTGTCCGGCCTGGTCTAGGAGGTCCAGGGTATAGGTAGGTTCAAACAGATGTAGGTCCGCTGGAGGATGGATAAACCAAGCATTCAGATTGATCACCACTCCAGTCGGAATTCCTAAGACTGTAACGGTCGTAGGCCGCGTGAGAGCGGACTGGAACTCCTTAATGTCGTTCCGAAGCGTGGGAATATCAAGATTTGAAGCATTGATCAGATGACGGACGTTGTCTTGACGCGCCGCAAGTGCGTCTAAGGCGACTAATGCTTTGCTCATCGCCATAGAAAGATCGGTTTTGATGATCGGAAATCGTGCAGTGCCACCCGAATTGAGCGTGACGAAGGGAGCAGGAGGCATGTAAAGACTGGGGGTGAGAACGCTAATTCCTGGGAACACATCCGAGATGGCAGATTGAAAAGGAAAGGTTCCCCAGTCGTAGTTGTAAGCCTGGATAAACTGTACCAGTGCGCTTGCAATGTACAGTCCAGCGACAAACGTTTTGACATCTGCCTGATCTACAACGACTATCCCTTTCGTATCGACAAACGTAAACGTAAATGATGGATCGTTGCTGACCT
>DATGIG010000192.1:0-11850 GCA_035295825.1 Chthonomonadaceae bacterium
CGACCTGCGGCGACCGTGCGCACCGCTTCGGTAAGCAACTCGCCCCCCGCGCTCTTCAGGATATATCCGGTCGCCCCGTTTCGGAGCGCCTCCAGCACATACGCCTCATTCTGATACATGGAGAGAATAAGCACACGTGTGTTCGGCGCTTGCTGGCTCACCTGCCGGGTGACTTCCAGCCCGTTCAGATCGGGCATCATGATATCGAGCACCAGCACGCTCGGCTTCAGGCGCGTCACGGCCTCCAGCACCTTCAGGCCTTCGGAGACCTCTCCGATGACGGAGAAGCCGGCCTCCGCCTCCAGCAGGGTCCGGAGCCCCTGCCGGACGACCGGATGGTCGTCTGCCAGAACGATGGTCACAGCGCTCATTGCAGCCTCCTTGGGATCTCCGCTTCCGGATCGCTCCAGGGAAACTCCGCCGTCAGGCAGACCCCGTTCCCCGGAGAGGTCTCGACGGTCAGGCGGCCATCCACCAGGGTAGCGCGCTCCCGCATTCCCGCCAGCCCCCCCGTTCCGAAGCCGCTCTGCAGGTGCGCCGGATCGAACCCGCCCCCCCGATCCAGCACCTGGATTCCCAGGATCCCATGCGTCGCCCAGAGGCGCACCGCGACCTCCTGGACCTGCGCGTGGCGGGCCACATTCGTCAACGCCTCCTGCACGATCCGGTACGCCGTGGTCTCCAGTTCGTGGGGGAAACGCCTCTCCAGGCCGGTGTGTCCGAACTGCACCTGCACCCCTGTCAGGGTGGTGTAGCGCTGAAAATGCCAGAGCAGCGTCGGCAGCAGTCCAAAGTCATCCAGCATTGCCGGACGCAGGTCGAGGGACAGGTCTCCCACATGCGCCACCAGTTCATTTACCAGGGTGATGGCCTCGCGCAGATACTTCTCGGTCGCGTTCGGGGGCAGGCGGAGCGCCGTTTCCAGGCTCAATTTCAGCCCGGTGAGCACCTGTCCCACCTCGTCGTGCAATTCACGTGCAATCGCGCGGCGCTCGGCCTCCTGAACCCGGACCACCTGGCGCGAGAGCTCCTTCGCCGCCGATTTCCTCTCCGTAACGTCCATACAGAGCCCGGTCATCCGTATCGGCTGCCCGCCGTCATCACGGATCACATGGATCGTCTCGCGCAGCCAGACCTCCCTGCCCTCGGCGGTCAGGACGCGGTACTCCAGGTCGTGCTCGCCGGTCTCCTCCACCGCCTTCCGGTAGCGGGCCAGGACCTCCTCCTGATCGTCCGGATGGAGGATGCGCTGCCGGAAGTCGCTATCGGCAAGCCATCGCCGGGCGGGATACCCGAGCAGCGCCTCCGCCCGCTGGCTGACAAAGGTGAACTGCAGCGTTCTGGGGTTCCCCTCCCAGACGATGGCTTCCAGGTTCTGCACCAGGTCATGGAAGCGGCGGTCCGCGACCTGTGTCGCGGCGCGCAGGCGCGCGCTCAGGCCATTGATGAGCAGGGCGACCAGCAAGAACAGCACCAGCAGCGGCAGGTCGCTGCGCGCCACCGAGAGGGAGTGGTAGGGCGTGAGAAAGAAGTAGTCGCAGAGCAGCGCCGAGAGCAGCGTCGCCAGCACGCCCGGCCATAGCCCGCCTACGCCCGCGCTCAGTGTGACCGCTGCGAAAAAGAAGACCAGCGAGAACGATTTCTCGTGCATCACGGATTGCAGCAGCAGCGTCGCGCCCCAGGCGGTACCCACCGCCAGCAGAACGAAGCCATAGCGTCGTTGCAGGGATAAGATTTGCATCGCGATCTCATTTCCTCGATGTTTCCGATACCGGATTGCGCAGGGTGTCCGCCGGAGGATCTCCGGCGGACGCGCCCGCGCTGATTCCCTATCGTAAACAATCTTACCGCGAAAGAGGGGAAGGAAGTGCCCTGCAGCGATCCCTATGGTCAACAGAAAGCTATCTTTTTCCAGCTTCCATAGTAACGGCGACACGGGCGGAGGGGAATACGGAGAAGTACGTATTTGTGTTCCGTAAAGTACGGATTTTTGTGCCCACTCACTATAGAGCCCCAAAGTGATTTTGGGGCTCCTCTTAGCCGGGAAAGTCGAAGGGGAGCGGCAGGCAGGGCACGGGGTGGCCCTGCGCGCGCTCGGGGTCGTGGTGGAGGTGACCGATGCGGCCTCCGGGCGGGCAGGGGTCCTCGAACCAGAAGGCTTCCAGAGTTTCGTAGACTTCCAGGATATCGTGCTCGTCGCCCGCATGGGTGCAGACGATGTCGCCGGGCTTCACATAGTACTCCTGCCCCTCGCTCAGGATCTTGGCCTTGCCCCGAAAGATCAGCCAGTACTCGTGGAAGTCGTGGAAGTGGCGATCAAATCGCCCGCCCTCCGTCGGCACCCGAAACACCCCGGCGCTCGTCACCTGGCACCATTCGGGCCGATTGCCCTCATGGAGCGGCATTTCGCTGGTTCTTACGACAGGCATGCGTCTCTCCTTGTTCTCGATTCAATCCTGAGCCATAATAATCGCGTTCAGCAAAAAGGGAGTGAGAACTAGTGATTCTCACTCCCTCAATCCTGGGCTGCGCGGCAGGTCCGCGTGCGCCTGTTGCTAAGGCGGTCTGTGGAAGCAGAGCGAGATCAGGCACGCAGGAGACCCACATGGACCAGATCCTCCATGTCCTGGGCGTCGTGGTGCTGGTGCTGACAGGCATTAGCGCCGCGATGAGCATCGTTTACTACGCCCTCGCGTTTTCGGATCGGTGTTCATCTATTATACGGCACAGGAAAACTTTTTTGGTAGTTTTCCTCAAAAATGGTTAGCCTAAGCCCTGACGAGAGGAGGCCCCCTCCGCAAAAGGAGGATTTCTCGGGAGGCGGAAGAATAGTGATTTTAGGAACCGGAAAGGAGCCTTGCCGCATGTCCGCACCCGAAAGTCACCCCAATCTGCTCTCCGCGGAGAAGACTCTGCTCGTCGTCGTGGATATGCAGGAGCCGTTCCTGCGGAATATCTTCGAGCGTGAGCGCGTGATAACCAATGTCTGCGCCCTGATTGCCGGCGCGAACGCCCTGCGCGTTCCCGTCCTCGGCACCACCCAATACGTTGCCCGCATGGGCGATGTGGTGACGGAGGTGCGGCGTCTGCTGCCCGGACGCCAGCCCATTCTCGACAAGATGACATTTAGCTGCTACGCCGACCCCGCATTTGCTGCCGAAGTGGCCCGGTCGGACCGCAAACAGATCCTGCTTTGCGGCATCGAGACCCATATCTGCGTCAGCCAGACGGCCCACGAGTTGATCGCGGCGGGCTATCAGGCGCATGTCGCGGCGGACGCGGTCTCCTCGCGCTCCGAGGCGAACTATCGGCTGGGCCTGGAGAAGTTGAAGCAGGGCGGGGTATTGCTGTCCTCGGTCGAGATGGCGCTCTATGAAATGCTGCGCAAAGCCGGCACGAGCGAGTTTCGGGAGATCCTGACCATTATCAAGTGACGCCCTCACCCTGAAATCAAAGGAGGCATCGCAATGTTATGCAAAGTCTCAACAGGGATTCTAACAGCCTGCACGTTGGGAATTCTTGTCTCTTCAAGTATCGGAGGAAGGGCGCAGCAGGCGCCCCCGTTGCCGCTGGTGGAGAGGGTCACGGCGCAGCCGCTTCTGGCGCAGGTGAAGCGCCTGACCGAGGCGCTGGACGCTCTCGGCAGCCCGCTGTCGCAACGCACTAAAGCGCGGCTTGAGAGTGCCGCCGAAGAGCCGGACGAAGCGAAGGCGGTAAAGCTGGTGCAGGAGGCGCTCGACCCCTACTGCCTGCTGGCGGTCGATATCAATCCGGAGGCGCGGGTCAAGGTCGCAACCGGCCCCGCCAGGCCGGAACTGATCGAACAGGGCTGGCGGCAGTTCCTGGTGAAGGTCCAGAACGAGGCAGGCGTCACAGCGGAGCTGAAAGCCATCAGTCCTAACGCGCTGCCGCTGCACAACTCCCCGAAGGCCGAACTGCGCGACCGCTGGCTCGACCTGCAGATGGTCAATGGCCAGCCGCTCCTGCCAAAGCTGAGCGGCCTGGGGCTGGAGTACCGCATTATTTCGCTCTATAGCCGCGACGCGGGCCGGCGGGAGGCGAAGATCGCCTTCAACGTCGGGCAGGGGACCCAGGACCTGGGCTTTCGGAACGATGCGGATATTCTGTTCGTCGTACAGCCCTCCACGGAAGTGACTTTTCATGTTCTGGATGAAAATAGGAAGCCGACGACCGCCATGCTCCTTATCCGGGACAAGCAGGGGCATGTCTATCCCTCCCAGGCCAAGCGGCTTGCGCCCGATTTCGCCTTTCAACCCCAGATCTATCGCGCCGACGGCGAGAAGATCAAACTGCCCCGTGGCGAATACACCGTCGCTTACACACGAGGGCCGGAGTACCTGACCAAAACCCTGACGCTCACCGTTGGCGCAAAAGCGCAGGCCGCCGCCTTTCCATTGGAGCGGTGGATCGACCCGTCGCTCTCGGGTTGGTGGTCGGGCGACCACCACATCCACGCGGCGGGTTGCGCCCACTACACCAATCCGACGGAGGGGGTCCTCGCACAGGACATGATCCGCCACTGCCTCGGCGAAGACCTCAAAATCGGCTGCAACCTCACCTGGGGGCCGTGCTTCGACTTCCAGAAGCAGTTCTTTACCGGGGCTGTGGACAAGGTCTCGCAGTATCCCTACCTGCTCCGCTACGACATCGAGGTCTCGGGCTTCGGCTCCCACCAGTCCGGGCATCTCTGCCTGCTGAACCTCAAGGAGCAGATCTATCCCGGCGGGACGTCCGACACCCACTGGCCCACGCTCTGCCTGAACACGCTCAAGTGGGCCAAAAAGCAGGGCGCGGTCTGCGGCCCCGCCCACTCCGGCACCGGCCTGAGAGTGAACAGCCAGGATCTGCCGAACTATGTCATCCCTCCCTTCGATGGCATCGGAGCCATGGAGTATATTGTGGATGTCACGCACGAGATCCCTGGCCCGGACGGGAAGCCGGTTCCCGCAGTGGACTTCATGTCCACGGTGGATACGCCCTATCTGGCGGAGCTGAACATCTGGTACCACACGCTCAACTGCGGCTATCGCACCCGCATCAGCGGGGAGACGGACTTCCCCTGCATCTCCGGCGAGCGGGTTGGCAAGGGGCGCTCCTACGTTAAACTCGACGGCAAGTTGGACTATGCCGCCTGGTGCGAGGGGATCCGGCAGGGGCGCTGCTATGTGAGCGAGGGGAAGAGCCACCTCATGGACTTCAAGGTGAACGACGCGAACCTGGGAGAGAGGGGCAGCGAACTGCGATTGGAGAAGCCAGGGACCGTGCACGCGACGGCGCGCGTCGCCGCCCTGCTTCCGGAGAAGCCAGCCCCATACGACAAAAACGGCATGTACTGGAACATCGAGCGCGCCCGCATCGGAGAGAGCCGGGAGGTCCCGGTCGAGGTCGTTGTGAATGGGGTCCCGGTCGCGCGCAGAACGCTGGTTGCAGACGGGAAGGCGCAGGATATCGCCTTCGATGTGCCCATCGAGCGAAGCAGTTGGATTGCGCTACGGATTCTGGGCGCGTCGCACACCAATCCGATCTTCGTGCTGGTCGGCGACAAGCCGATCCGCGCCAGCCGCCGCAGCGCGGATTGGTGCTTGAAGAGCGTGGATCAGTGCTGGAAGCAGAAGCGGCAGTTCATCAAGCCGGAGGAGATGCGCGACGCCGAGGATGCCTACGAACATGCCCGTGAGAGCTACCGCAAGATCCTCGGCGAGTGCGATGCGGACTGACGACCTCCTTCTCAAAAATCGTCTATGGTTACCAATCCATTGTCCGCGAACTGGATTACCAACTCTTTGCTGTCCAGTAAAGCGGTGCCGAATAGCGGTCGCCGCCCGGTGGCAAATACACGCACGTCTCGCTCTTGTCCCTGCCAGATGATCGTTGCCGTATGGACGGCGACTTGCTCTCGGTTGTCGTTAGCAAGTTTGATATCTTCGTCATATGCAAACATCAGTCCCATCGCAGATACTGCTGCAGGCGATAGTGTCAATTCGCCCGTAAAGCCTGTGTCAACGACGTGTTCGATAGCCAGGTCGGGTTGTCCTGGAAGTCGGTATATAATAGGGACAAGAGCTTGACGATTCTCAACACGGCCTGTAATCATGCCGTACGCTCCATGGCTCCTCCGAGCGCGTCCGCTACATCGTAGCCGATGCGTATTCCAAAAAGCCGAGCATCGGGGTGCTTGGCGTGTAGGCGGCGCGATGTCTCCAAGCCAGTAGCATCCACACCGTATTCGCCGGTTTCCACGTCAATAATAACCATCTTGCCTATGTTCTCAGGTGTCTCCACTTGAGATCGAATATTCTGCTCGTAGAGCCGCTTACCGCGTTCGCCGACATCTGTGCGGTTCAACATCGGATTCGTCATTGCCTATCTCCTTCCCATTTGCCGGTAGCTGCATTATATCATAGGCAAGCATCCCTAAATGATAAACCTCAGTGGGAGTAGAGCTGGTTCTGCGGGATGACAGTGAAGGGTAAGCCCATATCGGACCAGAACAACTGCATCACCGAGCCGCCGCCATTCTGGTAGTATTCCAGTTTGATGTCGTACTTCTGCCCGGCAGCAAGCGTGATGGTGCCGGTGTCGGTCGTCGGCGCATGGTCGGTCCAGTTGTCAATAATCAGTTGCCCGTTCACCCAGAGGCGCACGCCATCGTCCGTAATGGTTTGGAAGGTGTACACCCCGCCGCAGAGCGCCTGCACTTTTCCAGTCCAGCGAGCGCTCCATCTGGTGCGAGGGATATTGGTGGTAGGCGAGTTGCCGTTCCAGTTGAAGTTGACGGTTGGGTCCACCTGCACGGTGGTAGGGTTGCCGTTGAGGTTTATGTTGTTGAAGTAGTTTCCCGTCAGCCCATCTCCTGTACCAATCGTCACCCCGACTCGAAGGGTTGCGGTAACCACACCGCTCGGTCGGAAACCATAGGCGAACGCCTTCGCCTTGACCTGGCTGCACGAATAGACCGGAAACGGGCGGGTATAGTGCGTGGACGTAGGGGTTGGGTCCGAGCCGTCCGTCGTGTAGCGAATGTCCGCGCCGGGCGTCGCGTCCGTGATGGACACATAAACCGAAGACGCGAAGGTGCCGCTATTGGGAGATATGATCGGCGCTTCCGTCCAGAAGCCGCCGCCGAAGACCGAGACAGCATACTGCTGCCCCACATACACCTTGCCGTTTGCCACGGTCGGCAGTGTGAACTTCACATACCCGCCTAGGCCATCCCGGCCCACAAACTGGTTGCTGTTAAAGAGTTCGTTGGACACATTCGTGGCATCGTAGGCGTGGAGGATGGCATTTCCGCCGTTCTCGATGGTCCAGACGATCCCCTTATTGGTGTCGCTGGCGGAGATGCTGGGCGTTGCGCCCGGATAGGCATAGGGAGCGGAGGTCTGCACGACCGGCAACTTCGACATCAGCGCATTGGAAATGCTGTACTGTTTGAGCGTGTCCCCCGCCGTCTCGTAGTAGATCATCTTGTTGAAGTAGGCGGGTGAACTCCATGCCCCGCCGATCGCGCCGGGCAGCGACTGAACGATCTGGCTATCATCGCCTGCGTGGAACTTGCCCATGCGGTCACGATCTACCAGGTAGATCGTGCCCTGTTTTCCTGCCTGCACCAGCAGGTTCTTGTGCGCTCGGCTGCCTACAGAGGGGGGAAGAAGAAGCAGGCCGCCGGAACCCAGGTCGGCGTCCGACCGGTTCAACGGGTCCTGGTTAAAGGGCGTGAAGTAGTCGGCTACCCCCAGCGCGCCGGCGGGGCCGGCGGTATTCAGCTTCACAATGCTGTCGCCGAAGTCTATACCGCCGCTATTTGCGCTGAAACTCCCGTTGCCGACGGCGAAGTAGATCTGCCCCAGGGCGTCCATCGCCGGGCCTGCCCCCGCCATCCAGATGCCGCCCGCGCCGAGGGGATACCCGGACGGGTCGGTTTTGCCGTTGGGCGTGCTGTTGTGTATGCCGATCTGGTTCAGCGTGTTTGCCGCGTAGGCCAGGATCCAGCCGTGATAGGGAATGTTGTCGCCATGGGAGGCGAACGTGAGGTAGAGGATCCCGTTGTTCAGCAGCAGCGCGGCGCGGTTGTGCTGCCGCAGCGGGTTGAAGGGAACGTGTCCCTGGCCGTCGTTGCCGTCGCCGTTGCCGTTTACGGACGCCTTGATCTCGACCGGGCCGCCGAACTTCTCATGGCCCGTATGGATGTCGAGCGCATGCAGGCGCTGCACATAGGGGTAGAAGATATTGGCGTTGTAGTTGACCTCCTTGGTCTTCGCCACCACATAGAGTGTGCCGGTGGCGGGATCGATGACGGGCGTGCCCGAGATGCCGATCTCCGGCACGATGTCCCCGGTACCGACCTCATCGTTCGGCACGGAGGTCACCCCCGCCGCCGGGTTGATAAAGCTGTGCTGCCATAAGGGCTGGGCGTTCGGACCGGTGTTGTCGTCCGCATCGAAGGCGTAGACGCTGTCATGCTCCGTGGCGACAAAGAGGACGTTGTGCGTGCCCTTCCCCGGAATGCTGACATTGGAAAGCACGAGGGGTTGTGCGTAGACATACCCATCCACCGGGCGCGTGAATAACTGCCCGAAGGAGCCGACCTGCACATTGGCGGGCGAGAGGGTGGTTTCGGTGAGGTTCTGCCCGGTGCGCGCCTGGTCGTTATGGTGGGTGAGGACGCTGGTAAGAACGACGCCCGTGCCTGCCGGATCATCGATCCCGGTCGTGCCGATGGGCCGCCACTGCATGGCGGAACTGCGCTGCTGCACCACGCTGAGATCGATCCCGCCCGTATTCAGCACCTGCGCCGTATCCGTAAATTGGTAGGTACCCCCATCCAGAGTGACGTGGACGACCGGGTGGTTCCGGTTGTGCTGCATCGGATTCGTGATGGTGGGTTGCGCGCTGGTGTCGAAGTTGCGCCCGGCGGTCTGCGTCAGGATCAGGTTCTGGCCGGGCTGCAGGAGGATGCCGTGGCCGATCATCCGGTCCCAGAGTTGGAAGTGGGCGCCGTTGGCAAAGCCATCCACATAAGCGCCCGGCCCTAGCAGGACCGGGGCATTGCCGTTGTTACGCAGGAGGATCGCCCCGGCATGGTACGTCGGGCCGGCATCGCCCAGGAAGAGAGTGTTGGCGCTGCCGCGCCAGGGATCGGGGAAGAAGAGCGGCGGACTTTCGTTCTCCGCAAAGCCGACAAAGACCGCGACGTCCGCCCGGAGGGCCGACGCAGCTCCGACCGCGATCATAAGAGTAAAGAGCCAGATACATAGCAAACGTTTCACGTCAGATGTCCTCCCCTAACGTCCTTGAGGGGGCGTATAGTACACTTCTACCGGTGGATGTCGCCGGGCAGTTCGGCTTCGGAGGGCGGCTCGGCGCGTCCCCCGAGATACTTCGCCAGGAACGCCTCTGCGGCGGCCATGAAGATGAGCCGATTTTCGGGCCGGGCGAAGCCATGCCCCTCATCGGGAAAGAGAAGGTATTCGACAGGCTGGCCGTTCTTACGCATCGCCTCGACGATCTGATCGCTCTCGGCCTGCTTGACACGGGGGTCGTTGGCTCCTTGCGCGATGAGCAGCGGCTTGGTGATCCTGTCGGCGCGAAAGAGGGGAGAGCGCGATTTCATGAATTCGCTCTCGGTCTCCGGATTGCCGATATGGCGCATGAAGAGGGCGAGCATGGGGGTCCAGTAGGGCGGAATGGACTGCATCAGGGTCAGCAGATTGGAAGGGCCGACAATATCCACGCCGCAGGCGAACTCCTCCGGGGTGAAGGTGAGGCCTACCAGGGTGGCGTAGCCGCCGTAAGAGCCGCCCATGATGGCGACGCGGGCGGAGTCCGCGATCCCCTGTGCGATGGCCCAGGCTTTGCCGTCCAGCAGATCGTCGTGCATCCTGCCCGCCCACTCCCGCTCCCCGGCGTTGAGGTGAGCCTTGCCATAGCCGGTGGAACCCCGGAAATTGATCTGCAACACGGCGTAGCCCCGATTGGCCAGCAGTTGGACTTCGGGATTGAACGACCATACGTCGCGCGCCCAGGGACCGCCATGAACCAGCAGGATCAGCGGCAGATTTTTCGATTCCACGCCGGGCGGGAGAGTGAGATAGCCCTGCAGTTTGAGCCCGTCCCGCGCCGTGTAGGAGATCGGCTGCATCGAAGCCAACGGGTAGTTGTCTACAGCGGGCTGAACCGCGAAGAGGAAGGTCGCTTTTTTGGCCGCGCGGTCGTAGGTGTAGTAGTGGGGCGAGCCTTTTTCGCGATTGTAGAAGACGAGCCAGAGATTGTTGTCGAGCGTGCGGTTGGCAACGCTGAAATCGCCATCGCAGACGGTGCGGAGAAACGCGAAATCCGCCTCCAGGTCGGGCGTCAGCGGCACCCATTCGAGACGGGCGCGCAAAAAGGCGACCGCTTCCAGGGTGCGCTTGCGCGGGTGGCGCAGAATGGTGGTGACATCGTACTCGAGGTCTTCAGCGATCACGCGGGTCTGCCCATCGGCGACACGCACTTCCAACAGCCGCGCGGCATTGGCGTCGACCGAGGAGAGCAGCCAGAGGGAGTTATCGTCGGGCGTAAAGCCGAGGACGCCGCCGAAGGACTCGTCCGGCCCCCAGGATTGGAAAGTCTGCCAGGGAGCGCCCGGGTGCGCCCGCAGGCGGATCTCCGTGCCTCCGTCGGGGCGCATGGCCTGCGCGACCCGGATCTGAAATGTGTTATCCTCCTCCCAACCGGTGACATCGCCGGGATTTTCGGTGTCCAGGGTGACCTCGCCGGTAATCAGGTTCACCCGGTGGACGTCGGTGAAGCGGGGATCGCGCAGGTTGAGGCCGATGAGAATCGCGTCAGGGAAGTCGGGGTGTACCGAAACGATGGTGGCGCGCACGTTGGGATAGGGCGTCAGGTCGCGGGTCTCGCCCGTATGGATGTCGGTCTGGTAGAGGTGCCAGTTCTCATCCCCATCCTGATCCTGTATATACAGGATGTGCAGGCTATCGGGCCGCCAGAAGTAGGAGCGGATGCCGCGCTTTTTATCCTGGGTGAGGGCGCGGTCGTCCTCCTGTCCGGGAGTGCGGAGCCAGATATTCAGCACGCCCTCTAAGGGGGCGATATAGGCGAGGGTCTTGCCATCGGGGGCGAGTTGCGGTCCGGTCTTCTCCGGATTGCCATAGAGGACGGCACGTGGTATCAGCGGCACGGTCGAATCGGTTCCCATCAAATTCTCCTGCAAATAGTGGCCCCATTGTAGCGCAAATCCTTGTTCCTTGCAAGCCCTTTTCCGCCCCTAATTGGCCCTCCCATGGTGAGTTTCACTTGGAGCCGAAGGCATTGCGCCGGATCCGGGCAATGGTCGCCTCATCCACCGCCTTCTCGAAGGAGCGGAAGCCGGCAAGGCAGAACCCATGTTTCTCCGCCAGGGTACACATTTCATCCACCTGGGCCACGGAGACCTCCTTGCCCAGCGTAAAGCTCTCATACCTGCCTTCCAGGGCCAGCATCATGGTCTCCGACATGCAGGCGTACGCGGTGCCGGGGGGGAAACCGAAACTGAACTCCTGGCCGGGCCGGTCGGTCCGGGGCAGGTGCATCTTGCCGGGTACGGCCACCACACCGCCCTCGATGACCAGCACGTCGTCGCGCTCTTTCGCGACACGCACGGAGACATCGCGGGGTCGCGCCACATCGCAGACGACTGCGCCGCGCTTGATGTGCTCCGGCAGGATCACGGCATCCACCGCGCTGGTCACGGTGATGATGATGTCGGCGTCGCGCAGTCCGGGCGCCACCTCCCGGTAGAGCTGAATATGGGCGGGGCTGTTCGCCTTCAGGCGCGCCTCCAGCGCCTCC
>DATGIG010000193.1:0-6920 GCA_035295825.1 Chthonomonadaceae bacterium
CAGTTCGGCGAAGCGGCGTGGATGCGCCTGATAGTGCACCTTTTGCGTGTCCGAATGTCCGCAGACATAGAGTACGCCCGGATAGGGCGGCTGTGCGCCCTGAGAGTGATTCGCCTTCGGGACATAAAGATTTGCCGTTACATAGAGTTGCGGCAGGCTCTCATAGGTTAACTTTTCGATGCGGTAGTTCGGACGGTCCACCACTCCGGTGACCCGCACATTCAGCGGAGGACGCTCCTCGTAAGGGGGTAGGGCCGTTAGCCCCATCATCTCGCGGTATTGGCTGCGGCGCTCGGGTATCAGGCGCTTCCAGGCATCGGCATCGGTGAAATCGGCCAGCGCGCGGTCGGTAATGCGTCGTGCCTCACGCGATAAATAGTCACGTATGGTCATGGCGGTTCACTCCCTGGCTTCAGTATACCTCTGTTTCCGAAGGACCGCTTTCTATGAGCCTGGGGGCAGGTGTGCTGTCAAGCGCTAAGACAAAGCTCGCGATGGGATGGTTCACGCAGGGCCGATGGTCTCGCGCAGACGGTGCCCTGCGTGGTCTGCGCGGAGTTTTTCGAGGGCCTGCATCTCCAACTGGCGCGCGCGTTCGCGAGTGATGTGCAGGGCGCGTCCGATGGCCTCCAGCGTGTGCGGCTCGTTCCCGGCCAGACCGAAACGGAGGCGCAGGACGTCCTGCTCACGTGGAGAGAGGCTGTGGAGGGCGCGGGTGACCTCCTCCTGCACCGCATGGCGGAAGACCCGTGCGGAGGGCGACTGGCTCTCCCCGGCGGGCAGCATATCGCCGAACGTGGTATCCGCCTCTGCGCCTATGGGGGCGTCGAGCGAGATCGGGTCTACCATACTCTGCAGAAGCTGGGTCAGCTCCTTCTCGGTCATTCCGGTGGCATGGGCGAGTTCCTGCCGTGTGGGCTGGCGTCCGAGTTCGTTCTCCAACTCTCCGCGAACCCGAGCCACACGGGAGATGGTGTCCACCACGTAGGCAGGTAGGCGGATGCTGCGTCCGGAATTGGCGATGGCACGCAGGATCGTCTGCCGGATCCAGTGGGTGGCATAGGTGCTGAACCGGAACCCGCGCCGCCAGTTGAACTTCTCCGCCGCGCGGATCAGCCCGATCACACCCTCCTGCATCAGGTCTTCCATAGGCAGACCGCGCCCCTGATACCGCTGGGCAATCGAAGTGACGAGGCGCAGATTGGCGTTGATCAGCGCTTCCTTTGCCACGCGGTCGCCGTTTTCGATGCGCCGCGCCAGAATGATCTCCTGGCAGGGCGTCAGCAGGGCGGTCTTGCCTCCAGGTTGTAACAGGGAAGAGTGGGTGTCGGCGGGTACGGAGGTGACCTGCGGATGGGCGGAGCGCGCCCGAAGCCGTTGGGCAATGGGTGAGAGACCGCCGCTCTCATCGCGTAGCGTCATCGGCTCCTCGGTATCCGGAACGTACTCTTCCAGTAAGCGCTGCATCTGGCAGCCATCGATCTCCACCAGGGAATCTTCCGATACGGAAGTCACCGCGCTCGGCGCTTTCGCTCTCTTTTTGCGCGGTTTTGCGATACGATGGCGTTGAGGTGTATGCGCGCCGGAGGGCAAGCTCTCCTCGCTGATAGTTATCAGATGCGTTCCGCTGGTCTCATACATTGTCCATTCTCCCTTATCTCTTCCCTATGCTTAATAGAGAGCGACGGAGCAACCGGCGCTACGGTTCCCAGAATGAAACGGAACGCGGTAGGGCGTCGTCTTGACGGATGTGGCATGGCAAGTCTATAATGCGCAAGCAGGCAGAGCGTATCGCGCATTATCTAAAGGGGTAGGAGGCATGGCAGAGCATGGCGGCATTGACGCTGACGAGTGAAACGTACATCGACAAAGTATTCGGCGCATGGCAGGGCAAGAGCGTGGGGATCACCCTGGGGCAGCCCCTGCGGGGGCAGATGGTTCCGGGGCGGTTCAACTACTACAGTCCGGTTCCCGGCCAGCCGGCCGCCAGCATCGCGCTGGATTTCGCCCTGGTCTGGCTGCAGACCCTGGAGGATACGGGGCCGGAGGTGATGCCGGAAGACCTGGCTGTCGCCTGGCTGGAGCATCTGGACTATTCGCAGGATGAGTTCGGCTATGCGGCGCTGAACCTGCGCCGGGGCCTGCCGCCTCCCGCGTCCGGGGCGCACTCCAACTGGTTCTCCAACGGCACGGGCGGTATCATGCGCGCCGACTTCTGGGCCATGATCGCGCCTGGCAATCCCCAACGCGCCGCCGCTTACGCGTACCATGACGCCAAGCTCGACCATAGCGAAGAGGGGCTCTGGGCGGCGATGTTCCTGGCAGCGCTCGGAAGCGCCGCGTTCTTCCTCACCGACCCGCTCACCCTGCTCACCATCGGTCTGGCAATGATCCCGCGCACCTGTCGCACGGCGCGGGCCATCAAGACGGCGCTGGCGGTATCCCAGCGGGGAGGGGCCTGGTTGGAGGCGCGGGAGAGCGTGCAGCATGAGGTCGGCCATCCCAACTTTACCGACGTGCCGCAAAATATGGGATTCTTTACGATCGGCCTGCTCTATGGCCTGAAGGACTTCGGCTCCTCGCTCTGCGCCGCGACCAACTGCGGCTACGATGCGGAGGTCATCGGAGGAGCGTTGGGCGCTGTCTTGGGCATTCAATGGGGCAAGAGCGGCCTGCCGACGAACTGGACCGGCCCACTCGGCGATCTGGTGATACCGGGCTATGGCCTGCGCGATTTCGATACGCCGCTCACCATTACGGAAGTGACCGCGCGGACGGTCGCGCTGGGGAAGCGGGTGGTCGAGGCACGCTGTCCGGAGGTTGCAATTGTCGAGGCAGAGGCTGCCGGAATGGAAGAGGCGCCCGCTGCTGCGGCCCCGGAATTGGAACCACCTGCGCCTGCACCGGAACCGGTAGCCCCTACCGGATTGCATGGCTTGAGCCTGGAGGCGCTGGGGGGCGAGGATCTGACCCCCGCGCCTGTCGAGCCGCCGGCCTATGAGTTTACGACTTCCGCCGGGGAGACGGCGGCTGAGCAGCAACCGGAACCGCAGGAGACAACGCAGACGACGGAACCCCCCGTTCTTACGGATGCGCCTCCACCCGTCGGGTTTGCGCCCCAGGCTGTCAGCCGTGAGGAGCCTGCGCCTCTCGAGACTGTCGCCGACGCCAGCGTCCCGCCCGCTTTGGCGCTCGCTCCCGACCCGGCCAGTTCTATCGCCTGGGCGGACAGCACGCTGGTCAAGCCGCTGCTGGTCACGCCGCCTAACGCCTTTTTCGCCATGGCGGATCACTTCGAGGTCATGATGGATGCGGGTGACCACCCCGCTATGGTCTACAATGTGTCGAAGGTCCTGGCATTCACCATCACCAATCGGGGAGACCAGCCGTTCAGCGGACGCCTCTCGATGCTGGCCCCTCCCGGTTGGCTGGTGTCCAGCCCGCCGAACCTGGGGCAGCGCCAGTACATCGCCGCGCACACCGGCGTGCTCCGCATCGAGTTCACCCTCCGCGCGAACGAGGGTCAGGCCCGCATCGACATCGCCAACAACCTGGTGTTGCAGCTCACTCCGGACGGCGGAGGCGCGCCGATGGAAGCCGAGTTCCTGCTCCTGGGTGCGTCCTGCTGGTGGACCGTGGGAGCCTTCGCCAATTTCGACGGAGAGGGCTTCGACCGCTCCTATACGCCCGAAGACCGCCCCGGTCTGGGCGAATCCTACATCAGCCGTAACCTCCAATCCATTCGCTGGGAGAAGACGAGCTTCCCGGAGAGCGCCCTCCCTCTGGAAGCGTTCTTCAAAGGCTCTTCCGGCGTATACTATGGGCAGACCATCCTCCGCAGCCCCACCACCCGCGAGGCGCGCATCGTCGCCAACACCAACAGCGGCGTGAAGGTCTGGTACAATGGGCAGCTTATCCTGCGGCGGTTCCATCGCGAGACTTTCCGTCCTGTCCTGGGCAGCGGACCCTGGGCCGTGGACGTGACCCTCCGCGCCGGAGACAACCCGATCATGGTGAAGTGGGTGCGGAGCACCGAACCCTTCGAGTTCAGCCTGACAGTCAGCGACCGCAACGGGCGGGGCCTGCCCGAAGTCGGCAACACCACCTGGTAATTGTGGGAAATTGGGGATAGGGGTTGAGGAGAGTATAGATGCATCAAGTAACCTTGGAAGAGGCGGCAACGCGATTACAGGAACTGGTAGAGGAGGCAAATTCAGGCGAGGAGGTCATTTTACTTAAAAATGACCTGCCGATTGCAAAACTGGTTGCCATGCCGCCAAGCCGCCCTCGCGCTCGCCGTGGCAGCGCAAAGGGGAGTATCCTCTATATCGCCCCGGATTTTGACGCCACACCGGAAGGATTCGAGGACTACATGCCGTGAGGCTTCTTCTTGATACATATTCCCTGCTCTGGTTTGTAGAAGACGATCCGCAGATGCCTGCTCACGTCAAGGATCTCATTGAATACGATGGGCATGAGAAGTACGTCAGCATTGCCAGCATACGGGAACTTGCCATCAAGGACGGATTGGGGAAACTCACGCTTTCCTCAAACGAGCTTTTACAAAGACGGAAGGAACTCATTCAATTCAGATGAAAATAGCTGTCAAATGCATTGTTTGATGGAGAAGAGATATGTCCGATGATATCTGCCGTTCAGAAAGACAACCCCATTTTTCTGCAGAAGAAGTTAAGGAATTAGAACACTCTCTGCTGGAAGACCCCGAAGATCTCCAGGCACGAACAGAGTTGCTGATTCACTATATGATGGAGTCCTTCCACTCTAAGAACGCGCTCAAATCTCATATGCGCCATAGTCTGTGGCTTATCCAGCACCATCCTGATTCAGATTTGGCAGGGACACCATTCGTTCTACCCCAACGCCGCAAAAACAAAGAAGCGCTTGAGGATATGAAGTGGTGGTGGATACATCAGGTAGCAAACTATCCGGAGAATGCGATGGTGTTGGGTAACGCGGCGAAGTTCTTTATCCACACCTTTCCTGATGATTGGTTACAGGCACGAAATTGGTTACATGCGGCGGAGCAATTGGATTCCACCAATCCTGAGTGGCCAGAACAGGCGGGGTTGCTCTTCGAATTTGAAGGACGTCAACTTCAGGGCGAGGAGAAGAAGATAGCAGTACATAATGCACTTCAGTATTATGTATGTGCTTATGATCTCACTTTAGATGAAGAGAGGCGAGTTCTTCTATTGAATGACCTGGCCCGGAACGCTTTCCTCGCAGGAGAATTTTCTCATGCGGGAGAATATGCCTCAAAACTCCTGGAGAGCACTTCCTTAGGGAAGGATGGAGATCATGACTGGAACTATGGGAATGCTTTGCATTGGAGCCACATCGTACTCGGCAAACTCGCCCTCCAGCAAGGCGACAGGGAAGCCGCTAAACTCCATCTGCAGGAAGCAGGCAATACTCCCGGCTCGCCACAACTTAACTCTTTCGGTCCCGATATGACACTGGCAAGGGAGTTATTAGAACAGGAGGAGAAAGAAGCCGTATTAGCTTACTTGATGGCATGCTCGAAATTTTGGAAGTTGGGAACAGACGACCTAGCTGCATGGGATTCAGCGATCAGGGAAGATCGAATACCTGACTTCTGCTCCTCAAGTTGCAACTTACCTTAAGCAGACCAGTAATTTGCGTAAGCTGAGTACATAATTGTAGCGAGAGGAGGGCTATGGAAATATCGGAGCAACAGCGCCTGAACGACCTGCTGATCGCCGCTGTCAAAGCCGGGGATGCAGAGACGGTCATTTTGCTCTTGCAACAGGGAGCCGATCCCAATGCTGTGGCCGAGGTTAGCCTATATGGTTGGGATTCCTCTAAATTGCCGGCTCTTGAACTCGCTCTCACATGGCATTATCGTAAAGAAGCATGGGAGCTCTGGCTTGCAGGTCATGATGAAGAAGAGATCAGCATCCCAATTGTGAAGGCGCTGGTGGAGGCAGGTGCGGATGTCAATACAGCGGCCTCTGATGTGAGCCAGAGCCCGTTGGTGCTCGCGGCGGAATCCGATCAGAGGGAGATCGCTGAATACCTTCTGGATCATGGAGCCGATATGCACCAGATAGGTTACCTGCGAGAGACTCCGTTGTGCGCGGCCGTAGATTATCGATCCCTTTCGGTCGTTCAACTGCTGCTGGAGCGGGGATCTGATCCCAATCAAGCCTGCCGGGGATTTACGCCGCTGCAACGCCTGCGCGAGGCGGACAGATTACTTTCATTTCCCTTGCCACCCGAGGAGAAAGAAAAAATCGAAGCAAAAGCCAGAGAAGCTGCGAGAGCAGCCAATGCCAGGATCAAAGAGCGATTGGAGAAGTATCCAGATCCAGAATATGAGCTGAAGTATGAGCAATCATGGGAGGATCGCAACGCCGCAACCGAAGGCATTATCCGTTTACTCAAGGAGTATGGAGCCGAGGAATGAATTGATAACTCGACATACGCAGTCGAACACATGATCTTCTTTTTGGGTCTGATACGCCCTGTACCCGCAATAGTCGGCTGCTTATAGTGAGAAGTGACGTGTATCGAGCAATTTTATTGTCTCAAAAACGTTCCCAATGAGACGCCTTACATAACGCCAGCGATCCGGCCCAGATTGCTGGCGTTTTCCGTTCCTTAGCCGCCTAAGAATCATCGTCTCATTGAGAAGTCAGGTTAGGGTTTGTGAGACCCTGTCGCAGAGCGCCTCTGTTTGACCGTTTGACCGTCACGGCCACACCCACCGATCTGCATCGGCGAACTGGCAGACGACGGCAAACTCTCCTCTTCCCAATCTGATGAAAGTAAAGGTGCGCGCTACCGGATAGAGCGTATTTGGTTGTTGCAGGTATTCTCTCGAAGCGATGCGCGCATGTTCAGAAAGGTGCTACACTATATCAAGGGGTTGTCTATGC
>DATGIG010000194.1:0-9959 GCA_035295825.1 Chthonomonadaceae bacterium
GCCTGCTCACGCGACGAATGCGCCGGTGCGATTTCACGATGTCGCGCCCGCCGCCGGCCTTACGTACCGGTGGGGCCATTCGAGCCAGGCGGGATTGAACATCCTGCAGACCATCGGCCACGGCTGCGCGTTCCTGGACTATGACGGCGACGGCAAGCTGGACATCCTGCTGGTCGGATCGGACCACTGCCTGCTCTACCGGAACAAGGGGGACGGCACGTTCGAGGACGTGACTGACCGGGCCTTTCCCAACGCGCCGCGCCGCTACGAATTGCTAGGCTGCGCCGTCGCAGATTATGACGGCGACGGCCGCCCTGACATCTTCGTGACGGGCTATGGGAGAACCATCCTCTATCATAATGAGGGCGACGGCACCTTCAAAGATGTCACCGCCGGCACTGGACTGGAGGCCAGAGGACCCTACGACTGGACCACCAGCGCCGCCTGGGCGGATGTGGACGGGGACGGCAGGCCCGATCTGTATGTCTGCCGTTACGTCCGGTTTTCGCCCGACCGCCCGCAGCTATGCCCCTGGCGGGCCCTCGACGGCACGAACGTGATGATGGCCTGCGGGCCGGAAACGTACCCGTCCGAAAAAGGCTCGCTCTATCACAATGAGGGCGGCGGCCATTTCCATGATGTGACGGTGGCCTCCGGGCTGGCTACGGCGCATGGCAATGCGCTGGCCTGCATGTTCTGCGATTTCAATGGCGACGGCAAGCCCGACCTCTACGTCGCCAACGACCAGCAGCCCGGCGACCTGTTCGTGAACGTCGGCCACGGGAAATTCGTCAATCGCGGCATCGAGGCGGGCGTCGCCTACAACGCCAACGGCGCGCTGCCAAGCGGGATGGGCGTGGATTGGGGCGACTACGACGGCGACGGCCGCTTCGATCTGCTCGTGGCGGACTTCACCTCCAAGCCCAAGAGCCTGTATCACAACGATGGGGACACGCGGTTCTCGCAGATGAGCTATCCGAGCGGGCTCGGCGGCGCGACGGTGCAGCCCCTGGCATTCGGCGCCGTTTTTGTGGATGCGTCCAATGATGGCCGGCTCGACATCGCGCTGACGAATGGCCATGTTCTGAGCGAGATCCAGAAGACCGACCCGGCCCAGACGTATGCCCAGACCACGCAGTTCTTTTATAACCTCGGCGGGGGCCGCTTCCAGGAAATCAGCGCCGGGGCCGGCCCGGATTTTAGCCGCAAGATCGTCGGGCGCGGCATCGCTGTGGGGGACTACGACGGCGATGGCCGCGAGGACCTGCTTCTGGTGGATGATGAGGGCGCGCCGCTGCTGCTGCATAATGACAGCCCGCCCGGCAATCACTGGATCTCACTGCGCTGTCTGTGGCGGCCCGGCGGCAGTGACGCCGTCGGCGCGCGCGTCACCCTCCAGGTCGGCGGCCGCAAGCAGATCGCAGAGGTGCGGGCCGGCGGCAGCTATCTCTCCACCAATACGCCCGATGTGCATTTCGGGCTGGGGGCCAGTACGAAAATAGACCGAATACAGATACGCTGGCCGGATGGCCGCGTCAGCCAATTTACAAACCTCATGGCCGATCGCGCGTATCATGTCAGTCCGGGGGAAAGGAGAATCGAATGATGAAATGGACAATGGTATGGCTGGGCGCGCTGGTCGCGCTGCAGGGAACGACGGTCGGCGCCAGCGCCGACGACCGCAAGGAGATCGAGGCCGTGTATGCGAAGCTGCGACAGGCGATCCTGCACAAGAATCCGAACGCGACGCTCGCGCTGGAAACGCCGGATTTTGTTGCGCGGCAGATGGGCAGACGGACCAGCATGACAGGCAAGCAGTTAGCCGCGCAGATGAAGAGTCAGGATGCGATGGTGCGTTCGATAGACAAGATGGAAATCCATCTTGCGGACGTAGCCGTCCGGGGAAAGGTCGCTTCGGTCACCTCCAACTATCTATATGCCGGGAAAATCGTCGATCGCCAGGGCGTGATGGGGCCGCGCGGCAAGGTCCACGTCCTGTCCCTGACCGGCCTGAATCACAACACGCTCGTCCGAACGTCGGGGGGTTGGAAGTTTTCCTCCCTGGAGATGGGGCCGCAAAAGATGACCGTGGACGGCAAGCCGTTCAATACAGGCCAGGCCAGGCCCTCCGGCCCACCAAAGTGAGCCATGAACGGACACACCTACCCTTTCTATCCGGAGTTTCTGATGCGCTTCTTTCCGCTTGCCTGCATTATGCTGCTGGTCTGCTTCTCAAGCGCCACCACACTGGCGGGCCCGCAGACCGCGCCGCTGCCGAAGCTTTCCACCGACCGGCTGCTCACGGAAGTCCAGCGGCGCGCCTTCCGCTTCTTCTGGGAAAAGTCGGACCCGAACACCGGCCTGACCAACGACCGCGCCCGCAATGTCGGCCCGGACGACACCTACACGGTCGCAAGCATCGCCAGCACCGGCTATGCCCTGGCCGCGCTGCCGGTCGCGGCCGAGCATGGCTGGGTCTCCCGCCAGGACGCCTACGACCGCGCGCTCCTGACCCTGCGCTTTATCCACGCTAAGCTGCCTTGCGTCCACGGCTGGTACTACCATTTTATAGATAAGCATACCGGCGAGCGCGTCTGGAACTGCGAGCTGTCCTCCATTGATACGGTGCTGCTGATGGAAGGCGCGCTGATCTGCGGGCAGTACTGGCCCAAATCCGAGGTCCATACCCTGGCCGGCGACCTGTACGCGCGCATGGACTGGACCTGGATGCGCACCAACGGCGGCGCCCAACCGGATAAGCTGGTGGTCAGCATGGGCTGGAGGCCGGAATCGGGGTTTATCAAAAGCGACTGGGATAGCTACGACGAGCTGATGCAGCTCTACTTCCTGGGTCTCGGCGCGCCGCGCGATCCCCTGCCCGCCGCCTCCTGGACGGCCTGGAAGCGCCCGGTCATCGAATACAAGGGCATGAAGACCCTCACCGGCGGCCCGATCTTCCTGCACCAGATGTCGCAAATCTTCTACGATCTGCGCGATCAGCGGGATTCGGAAGGCTGGGACTATTGGGTCAGCGCGACCGAGGCGACGAAGATCAATCGCCAGTTCTGCCTCGATCACGCCGGAACGCGCAAGACCTACGGCCCCGACATCTGGGGTCTCAACGCCTGCGATTATCCCGACGGCTATACCGCCTTCAGCGCGCCCGGCCACGAGGACGGGACCGTCTCGCCGACAGGCGCCATCGCCTCGATCATCTTCACGCCGAAACTGTCGCGGGCGGCAGCCCAGGCGTTCTATACGCAGTATGGCGACAAAATCTGGGGGCGCTACGGCTTTGCGGACGCCTTCAACGTAGACCGCGACTGGTACGACCCGGACGTGATCGGCATTGACCTGGGCATGGCAATGCTGGCGATCGAAGACGCGCGCACGGGACTGATCTGGAAGCTCGTCGCCTCCAACCCCGTGTCCACTCGCGCCCTCCAGAAGGCCGGCTTCCACAAGACCGAAGAGGCCGGCGCCCGTCCTCTTTTAACCCCTCACCCCCCAACCCCCTCTCCCTCAAGGGGCGAGGGGGAGCTAGGGCGTTAGGTTCTGCCGTTGCTTGCAGGCTGGAGGAACTTTAAGCAGAGGTACAAGAGAGCAGTTGTATTCCCCCTCCCGGCTTCGCGTAGCGAGCGAATCAGGGAGGCAGTCCGCGTAGCGGCGGGTGGCTGGGCAGAGGCACAAGAGAGCAGTTGTATTCCCCCTCTCCCGCTTTCCATGAGGGCGAACGCTTCCGATGCCGCTTCCAGCGGGAAATGGTGCGTGATCAGCCGCGCGAACGGCAGGTCATAGGCCACCGTGCGCTCGATCAGAGGCGCGAAGTAACGCAGGGGGGTGGCGAGAATGCCGATCAGGCGGAGCTGGCCGCCGATGAAGAAGCGGCCGGTATTGATGGCAAGCGGCTCGCCGCCCAGACCGGCGAGGGCGACGCGCCCGCGGGTGGCGGCCATCTCCAGCGCCTGATGCTTCGTCTCCGGCTTGCCCACGCACTCGGCGACCACGTCGCACCCGCGCCCGCCGGACCAGCGCCGCACGGCGGCGACCGCGTCTTCCCGCGAAGCGTCCACGGCGCAGTCCAGCCCCAGCGCGAGCGCCTGCTCCAGCCGGTTCGCAGCGATGTCCACCCCCACGGTCCGCACCCCCAGCGATTTCGCCAGGATCAGCAGGCAGAGGCCCACCGGCCCCAGCCCCACGATCGCCAGGCGGTCCTCGCCGCGCAGATCGGTCTCCCGCAGGGCCGTATAGGCCGTGCCGCCCGCGCAGGTCAGCACCGTCGCGGTGTCCAGGCTCATCGTCTCCGGCAGGACAAAGACGTTGGCGGCCGGCCAGACAATGTGCATCGTCTTGACAGTATCCCTCGATCATCATAGGCCGACCGAGTGCGAGCCGCTGATAGGGGTGGAACTAGCCGCCGCTTGAAGGACAATATAGAAGCCAGATTCTTTTGCCTAGTAAATCTGGCTTCATTGTTGCCCGGGACGGGCACGTCCGATTTGACACCTTGAGTAGACCTGCTATTCTGCTGTCTAGATAGAGATGGCGCGCATAGCCATGGTCCTTGTGCATACCCAGAGTAAAGAAGAAACGAGCCTCTGGTGCTTCCTTCGGAGGCTCGTTCTGCCAGGCTGCAGGCGGATTACAGCACAATCTTCAGCGTTGATGTCGTTAACGGTGGCGCAGATGGTTGCCTAGGCAACCATCTGCGCCTCAAGCAGATACACGAAGAACGGTCCCTTATGAAAGCCCAACGAAGTACCCTGGGAAAGGGGGCAATGCGGCGAGTTAGATCGGCCTCATTCTCGTCACCCCTTGCAGGTGCAGTAGGTGCAGGAGGGAGGCGGATCTCAGGAATTAGGGTAGCAGTACCTTTTGTTTGAGCGTCAGGTTGCCTCCCTGGTAACTGATCGTTACCTTCAAGAGTACGCTACTGCCTGTCGTTCCAGCACTTCCGGGAAACACAAGCGTGGTTATCTGGCTGGATCCAACGGCCAGACTTCCCAGAGAAAGGGGAAGCGTCGTGCTCGTGCCCACGTTGTTCAGCGTTGCCGGAGATTTGATCTGCACATTCAGAGCCGTCGCCGAGCCGTTATTGGTCACCGTAATGGGAACCACGATGTTGTTGCTGGCATCACGGCTGAGACGGTCCACACTTGCGGCAAGATGCGGCGCAGGGAGGATGGTGAAACCGAGCGCATTGGAGACTGCCCCGACTTGGACCACGGTGACGGCAACGACGCCCGGAGTAGTGAGCAGATTTGCAGGTATCGTCGCGGTGAGTTGAGAGCCGGAGACAAAGGTGGTTGTAAGGGCGGCAGCTCCGAAATAGACGGCGGAAGCCGAGCTAAAATTGGCGCCGCTGAGGGTAAGTTTCACGTTGGTGGAGTAGGCCTTCACCTGTCCGGGTTTGAGACTGGAGAGCGCGGGAAGGGCATACCGGTAGATCGTACCGTTGCCCGGACCGCCGTCAGTAGTCCCGTACAGGTTACCGTCGGTCGCCTCGATGAGACCGGCGCCTGGATAGTCCCCATCACTGCCGTTGGTAAAAGCGTAGACGGTCGTAAAATTCCCCGCCAGGTCGATTTTGAAGATCGTGCCATAGCTGGGGGGGCTGGATCCATGACTGGTTCCATAGAGGTTGCCGTCGGAGGCTTGCATCAGCCTCTCATACGGATGACCTGCATCGCTGCCTCCCGTGAAGGAATAAAGCGAGGTGAAGTTACCTGCCAGGTCGATCTTGTAGATTGTTCCCCAGCCGTAATTGCCGCCCGTGATACAGTCTCCATAAAGGTCCCCATCGGAAGCCTGCATCAAGCTGGCATAGGGCTGCGCCCCGTCGCTGCCTCCGGTGAAAGTATAAAGCAGCGTAAAGTTACCTGCCAGGACGATTCTGAAGATCGTGCCATCGCCGTAGGCGCCACCGACCCGAGTGCTGCCATAAAGATTGCCATCGGAGGCCTGGAGGAGGCCCCCGTAAGGCTGCGCCCCGTCGCTTCCTCCGGTAAAGGAGTAGAGCACCGAAAGATTGCCCGTCAGGTCGATTTTGAAGATCGTGCCATCGCTGTAGGAACCGCCGAATCTGGCAACTCCGTAGAGATTGCCGTCATTGGCTTGAATCAGGCTGGCATCTGGAATGGCGCCATCGCTGCCCCCGGTAAATGTGTAGACAAGCGTGAAATTGCCCGTCAAGTCGATCTTGTAGATCGTTCCAGAGCCGTAAGCGCCACCATTGAAACAGGTTCCGTAGAGGACGCCGTCAGAGGCCTGGATCAGGTCAGTATAGGGGTTGGCGCCATCGCTGCTTCCGGAGAATGTGTGGAGCAGCGTAAAGTTACCTGTCAGGTCGAATTTGAAGATCGTACCGCAGTTGTTAGCGCCACCTAATCTGGCAACTCCGTACAGATTGCCATCGGAGGCCTGGTGCAGACCGGCTGCAATACGGCCCCCATCATTGCCGCCGGTAAAGCTATACAACCCGGTAACCTGAGCCTGACAGATTTCGCCTGCTGCCATCAACAGGCCAACCAGCAGCGCAACTAAGCTTGCTGCGTTGATGGTTCTTTTGAGTTGACTGCGCATCTACCTATTCCTCCTTAAGGTTTTGGGCAAGCCGCTCCAGTCAGGAGCGGACGGCCCGGTGTGTTTGATAGGTACATGGTAATGCCTGAAACCCCCTCAACACGGAAAATTCACTCAAAATTCACGGCCCGCGCTGCGGACAAGCCGAATAATGAATTTTCCATGAAAAAACTGTGTAGCGCGCGCAGGAGAGGTTATAATGGTCAACGTATCCCTGCGGAGGAAGGAGCGGCGATGGAGACGAGATCTGGCTTGAGCCTTCGGCTGTTTGGACCTCTGGAGGCGCAGTTCAATGGGACGGCGCTACCCGGGCTGAGCGAGCATCGCAAAGCCGCCCAATTGCTCGCCCTGCTGACGCTCTATCCGAATAAGCCTGTTGGAAACGAATGGCTTGCCGAGCAGCTCTGGCCCGGCATCGGTAGCCTGGATAACCTCCGGCATACCGTGGCCGACCTGCGCCGCGCCCTCGGCCTCTATACAGACCGGCTGATAGCCCACGCCGGCACACTGCATCTCGACTGCACCGACCTGGACGTGGATGTCCTCGTCTTCAATGCCGCCTGGGAACGCCGCGCGCAGGACCGGATGGCCCTCAAAGAGGCGGTCGAACGCTATCAGGGGCCGCTCCTGCAGGACTGGTATGAGGAGTGGGTCGAGCGCGAGCGCAGCCGCTACGCAGCCAAGTATCATGAAGTGCTGCAACAGTTGGCTACAGACTCTATTTCCCGCGCTGACTTCCTGGAGGCCAGACGTTTTCTACGCCGGCTCGTGCTGGTCCGAGATTCCGCCGCTGTACTGCACACCCGCTTGATGCAGGCGCTGATGGCCGCGCAGGAGTACGTCGAAGCGAAACAGTTCTACGAGGAATATGACACGGAGTTGCTGCAACAGCAGAGCCTGCATCCCCCACGCAAAATGACCGAATTATATGAGCAGATCCCGCGCGTCACAACCGGCTTTGTGCCGGAGTTCGCGCCCAGCCTCATGCAACTGGAGCCGGTGGGAGGGGCGATCCCGCTTGACTCGTCCTTCTACGTTAAGCGCGCCGAAGATGAGGCGTTCCACGCGGCCATCGCCCGCCGGGACGGCATCCTTCTGCTGCGCGGCCCCCGCCAGATCGGCAAGACCTCCCTGCTGGCGCGCGGTCTGGAGCAGGCGCGTCAGGCCGGCTGGCGGGTCGTGGTCACCGACTTTCAGCGGCTCGGTCCGGCGGATACCGAAACCCTCGAAGCCTTCTTCCTCTCCATCGCCCAGTGGATCGCCGACCAACTCGACCTCGACATCTCCCCGCACACGCACTGGAACGAAAAGCTGACCGCCAGCGCCAACTTCGAGCGGTTCATCAAGCGCCAGGTTCTGAGCGCCAGCGCCGCGCCGCTCGTCTGGGGCGTGGATGAGGCCGACAGCCTCTTTGACCGCGACTATCGCGGCGGGGTCTTCGGCCTGTTTCGCGCCTGGTACAACGCCCGCTCGCTCGATCCCGCCGGTCCCTGGAGCCGGCTTGTCCTCATCCTCACCTACTCCACCGAAGCGCACTTGTTCATCCCCAACCTGCACCAGTCGCCCTTCAACGTCGGCACGCGCATCGTCCTGCAGGACTTCTCGCCGGAGCAGGTAGCGGATTTGAACGAACGCTACGGAGAGCCGCTATGCAAAGAGGCAGAAGTTGCGCGCCTCTGCGGACTGGTCGGCGGGCATCCCTATCTGGTCCGTCGCTGCCTGCATGAGATGAAGACGCGCCGGATCGATCTGGGCCTATTGGAGGTGGAAGCCACCCAGGAGGACAGCATGTTCGGTGATCACCTGGATCGGCTCCGCCTGGCACTGCTCAAAGACGCCGGCTTGCTCGGAGCGGTGCGCAGCCTGTTGGATGGGGAAGCGACCCTCCCGTCGGAGGCGTTCGCGCGCCTGCAGGCAGCGGGGGTGGTGATGGGCCCCTCAGCCGACAACGTGCGCTTCCGCTGCCAATTGTATAAAAGCTATCTGCAGAGGCATCTCCGATGAACGATCCGATCCAGAGGCCCTTCTTCTACGTGGGGGGGAATCTTCCCATCGACGCTCCCTCCTACATTAAGCGCCAAGCCGATGAAGAGCTGTACGAAAGCCTTTTGCGCGGCGAGTTCTGCTATATTCTGACCAGCCGGCAGATGGGCAAATCCTCGTTGATGGTACGCACCTATGGGCGGCTACGGACCGTGGGAGTGACCGTGGCCATCCTGGATCTCAACGCCGTCGGCCATGAGGAACTGACTCCGGAACAGTGGTACTTCAGCCTGCTGATGCAGATTGGGGAGCCGTTGGACTGCGAGGAGGAGTTAGAAGCTTTCTGGCAGGAGTGTAATCGTCCGACGCCACTGCAGAAGTGGACCGCCGCGATCCGGCATCTGCTTCTCAACTTCTGCCCCGGCCCACTGGTCCTCTTTATCGATGAGATCGACCAGGTGCGCGCTCTACCCTTCTCGACAGATGAGTTTTTCGCCTCGATCCGCAACACCTACAACCGCCGCTCCATTGATCCCGCCTTCGCGCGCCTCACTTTCTGTCTGATTGGCGTTGCCCTTCCCTCCGACCTGATCCGCGACCCGCGCCTGACGCCTTTCAACATCGGACGGCGCATCGAGCTGAACGACTTCACCTTAGAGGAGGCGCTGGCATTGGAGCCGGGTCTTGGCCGCGAAGAGATCGTCGGAGAGGCGCTATTGGAGCAGGTCCATTCCTGGACGGGCGGGCATCCGTATCTGACGCAGGGGCTCTGCCAGGCTATCGTCGAAGCGCCGGAGGTGGGCACCTCGCAGCAGGTGGACGAACTCTGCGAGCGGCTCTTTCTATCGTCGGGAGCGCAGGAGCAGGACGACAACCTTGTCTTTGTACGAGACCGCTTGCTGCGCAGCCTGAACGATGAGCGCGACGTGGCGAGCCTGCTCACCCTTTACGACCGAATCGTCGCCGGGAAGCGTGTTCCCGATCGGAAGTCCGATGCGCTTGTCGGAGTTCTGCGGCTCTCCGGTATCGTTCGTTCGGTGCATAGCCTTCTGCAAGTCCGTAACCGCATTTATGAACGGGTCTTCGACCGTCGATGGGTTCGGGAGCACATGCCCGGCGCGGAGTTGCGCCGCCAACGCGCCGCCTATTTCCTGGGACTGCTGCGTGCCACCGCACTGTCCACTTTATTTCTAGTTGTTGTCCTCCTGGCGTTCACAACGTTCTATCAGTTCCGTCGTGCGGAGCAGGAACGGATTAAGAGAAGTATTCAAGAACAGTCAGTAGAGCAAGATCGTCATCTTATTTATGCGTCCGATATGAATCTCATACAACAGAGCTACGATAGAGATGAGTACGGACTATAGTGACCCCATTTGTCAAGACAGTTTTTCGCC
>DATGIG010000195.1:0-11142 GCA_035295825.1 Chthonomonadaceae bacterium
AGGTGCAAGGCCCAGGCCTCGATGATGTCCAGCGTGAGGTCGCCGGCGAACCGCACAAAGCCCAACCCCAGCTCCTCCACGCTGTAGCCGGAACTCTCCTGCCGCGCCGCATCCATGTCCAATTTCTGATAGGTCTTGCCACAAATACGCTCGACCTGCGGGTTGCCCAGCAGGAAGAGCAGGGCAGAGATATGATAGACGCCCATATCGTAGAGCGCGCCGCCGCCGGAGTTCGGCTTCTGGACGAACGGGGGCTTGCCGTAGCCGTCCACAAAGGGGCGACCCCGCCGCCGAAATCCCGTGGAGCGAGCATGGTAGAGTTCGCCCAGTTCGCCCGCCGCAATCAGATCCTTAGCAGCGCGGGTCTCATCCTGGTAGAGGCCAGCGAGCTGGATATGGAGTTTGAGGCCCAGCCTCTGCGCCGTCTCCAGCATGGTGACGGCATCGGCATACGCGCCTGCCATCGGCTTTTCGCAGTAGACATGGCGGCCCGAATTCAGCCCTGCCAGCGTGCCCGGCATATGGAGGTTGTTGTGGATGCAGACGTCGATGGCGTCGAGGTCGTCGCGCTTCAGCATCTCCTGGGCGGTGTAGTAGACATGGGGGATCTGGAACGTTGCGGCGGTGGTGTCGGCGGCGACCGGATCGATGTCGGCGCAGGCGATCACCTTCGCATCGGGGATCTTGGCATAGTTGGTAAGATGCTGCTGCGCGATCTGGCCGCAGCCGATGATCCCGATCCGGATGGGGGCAGTGAGGGCAGGCATATTATTCTTCCGTGTCTTTCATAGGAAAGAGGTTTTCCAGATTACGCGCGCCGTGCAACACCCGAATTACCACGATACCATTCTCGGCTTGCCGATAGAAGATGAGGTATTTGCCAACCGGGAAACTCCGCAATCCTGGAGCAAGTTCCTCTCTTCGCAATCCCATGCCTGGTATCTCGGCAAGGCGCTGACACGTCTCGTTAATGGTGTCGAGGATACGGTCTGCGGCATCGAAGCTATTTTCTGCGATATAGACCCAGATTTCGAGCAGATCGCGCTTGGCTTGCTCCGTCTTCAGTGGGAACGCCATTACTTTTGTCCGGATCTCGCTGCGAAAACCCTGCGTCCTTCGGCTTTAATCTCTTCAATATCCAGCGGAGAAGTTTCTCCCCGGTCGGCCTGCGCGACACCGACGGCGATCTCCTTGCGTAACTCTTCCAGGCGGATCGCGCGCAATTGTTCCTGCTCATTGAGCAGTTGCAGTGCTTGCAAAATAACTTCGCCTGGCGAGGAGTAATAGCCACTTTGGACCTGCTTCGTGATGAGTTGTTCCATTTCCGGGGTAAGCGTGACAGTCATGGTTTCCCTCTTTCCTCAAATGCTATCCGGATTATAGCCCACCTCCCTTATTCTGTCAATCCGAGAGATAACCTTCCTCGTGCCCATTCCGCACGTTACACAATTCAATAGGCGGGAACGTATTTGCGCAGCAAAGCGATGGTTTTCTGCGCGCCGCCGATCTCATCGCCATCGCGAGGGCAGGATTCGATGCCCCAGCAGCCTTTGTACCCGGCGTCCAGCAGGAGTTGGATGGCGGTGGGAACATCCTCCGTGGTCTCGTTGCCCTCGGCGTCGAAAGCGAAGGTCTTGACATGGGTAGCCGTAGCGTACTTTGCACAGCGGCTTCGGCCCTCGTCGCGCTTATCGGCCCGCCAGTTGTGGGTGTCCAGCAGGAAGCCCAGCCCCTCTACATTTTCCATCAGCTTGATCACGTTGTCCGGCAGCACCGTCGGCCCCCAGTGGTTCTCGACGATGATCTCGATGCCCCGCTCTTTGCCACGGGAGATCAGGTCGGTGTAGCCCTCGTTGATATGGGCGAACACATCGTCGGGCATCTCCTCCGGGCCGCCCGCGTCGATGCGGACCTGCTTTGCGCCCAATCGGGCGGCGATGTCGAGCCAGCGGTAGGCGGTGGCGCGGTTTGCCGCGCGGGCCTCCTCCGTCGGCTCATAGATGTGCGCCCCATCCACCGCGATGCAGCCGAAGGGCAGCTCCGCCGCATCCGCCGCCTCTTTCACACGGTCGATGTAGTCCATGTCCGCCGCCGCCAGGCTCTGTGACTGCCAGGGGTTGCGCCCCGCGTGCAGCGCCTCGTCGCCGGATTTCAGTGCGGCCAGGTGCGCATTCCAGGGGTCGAGCTGCGTGCAGCCCAGCGCCTTGCAGTCGGTGATGTATTGAAAGATGTCCTGTTTGCCCGCCGCCAGCAGGCGATGGAAGCTGAAGGAGCAGATGCCGATTTGCATAAAGGTTCTCCCGAGTGCATGGTAGTTGGATCGTGCATCCGTTCCACATACAGGGTTGGAAATCCTTCTGTGAGGGAGGCCGTAAAAGGAGAAGGAAAAGGCAGCAGGGGCGGATAAGAGTAGGGCAGTGTAAAATAGAAGGAGATCTAGCTTCATGGCCGAAACCTTGCCGCCCCGCAGCGAAGTGCCGCGTGAGTTCACCTGGAATGCCGACAGCCTCTTCCCCTCCGACGAAGCCTGGGAGGCGGAGTTTCAGAGCATTACGGAGTATCTGCCCTCCCTGGACCGCTTTCGCGGGCGGCTGGGCGAGAGCCCGGCGCTCCTGCTGGAGTGGCTGGGGACTACCGAGGCGCTGATGAAGCGCATGGGTAAGGTCGGTCTCTATGCCATGATGTTTTCGACCGTGGATACCACGGACCAGCAGGCTTCGGCCCGCACCAGCCGGGCGCGGGGGCTGGGGGCACGCATGTCGGCGGCGACAGCGTTCGCGGCCCCGGAGATGCTGCAGATCGGTATGGAGACGCTGCAGCGCTGGATGCAGGAAGAGGCGCGCCTGGCAGTCTATGCCCACTTTTTCGAGGAGATGGAGACGCGCCGCGCCCACGTGCGCTCGCCTGAAGTGGAGGAGCTGCTCGGCCAGGTGAGCGAGCCGTTCGGCACGCCCAGGACCGTCCATAGCCTGCTCTCCGACGCAGACCTCACCTTCCGCCCCGCCGAAGACAGCGCGGGCGCGACGCACGAAGTGGCGCAGGGCACGATCCATACCCTGCTGGGCAGCCCCGACCACACGCTGCGCAAAAACGCCTGGGAGAGCTATGCCGACGCCTACCTCGGCTTCAAAAACACCCTGGCGACCTGCCTGGGGGGCGGGGTGAAGCAGGATGCGTTTCGGGCGCGCGCCCGGCGCTACGCCTCCTCCCTCGAAGCCTCCCTGCACGCCTGGCATATCCCCACCGAGGTCTTCCACGGCGTCATCGCCACCTTCCGCAGCCACCTGCCGGTCTGGAAGCGCTACTTCGAGGTCCTGCGCAAGGCTCTTGGTTACGACACGCTGCATCTCTACGACCTGACCGCCCCCCTCACCAGGGAGAGCCCGAAGGTTCCCTATTCCCAGTCGGTCGAGTGGATCTGCGCCGGGATGCAGCCCTTAGGCGACGCCTATGTGCAGGCGATGCGGCGCGGCCTCACGGAGGAGCGCTGGGTGGATGTCTACCCCAATAAGGGCAAGAACATGGGCGCGTTCTCTTCCGGAATGCAGGGGACGTACCCGTTCATCTTTATGAGCTACCACGACGACCTGTTCGGCCTGAGCACTCTGGCGCACGAATTGGGCCACTCCATGCACTCCTACCTGGCCTGGCAGACCCAGCCGCCGGTCTATGCGGGCTGCGGTTCGGAGGTGACATCCAACTTCAACCAGGCCCTGACACGGGCCTATCTGTTCCAGGCCAACTCGGACCCGGCGTTCCAGATCGCCCTCATCGAAGAGGCGATGGCGAACTTCTATCGCTACTTCCTCATCATGCCCACGCTGGCCCGCTTCGAGTTGGAGATCCACGAGCGCATCGAGCGGGGCCAGGCCCTGACCGCGGAGAGCCTGAACGCCCTGATGGCCGATCTCTTCGAGGAGGCGTTCGGCGGCGCAGTGGAGGCCGATAGAGATCGACTGGGCATCATCTGGGCGCAGTTCCCCACCCATGTCTACGGCAACATCTTTATGTTCCTCTACACCATCGGGATCGCGGGGGCGCACGCCCTGGCGGAGGGCATTCTGGAGGGCAAGCCGGGCGCAGTGGAGCGCTATCTGGACTACCAGCGGGGAGGCAGTTCCGTGTACGAGCTGGAGGGCCTGCAGCGGGCCGGGGTGGATCTGACCACTCCGGAGCCGGTCGCGCAGACCTTCGGCGTCCTGGAGCGCATGGTCGAACGCCTCGCCACGCTTACCGGCCAGTCCTGAAGTCAAAACAGACCGGCGGCAGGGCGAATGATAGGGTTTAGAAAAGTAATGTTTCCTGATAAATTCAGCCTTGCAGGCTGAATTTGGTAGTGAAAAAAGAGGCAAAATCGTCGGGTTTTTCTGCCTTGTCAGGACTATTTCTAAACCTGTGCACCGGTTGGCCCAGATTATGGGACATGATTCGCTGGACACGACACGCATTTACACGCAGGGAACTCCCGGCGATCTCCAAAATGAGGTCGAGAAGATTGCATGGGCATAAGTGTGCAGAATGAACAAAATGGTGCCAGACAGGAACTAAGCACGTGATTTGCCCAGTTTTCGAGACTCCAGTACTACCCTGAATTCGGGTACTACCGGTCGTGTTACTGGACAAACGAGAAGGGTAAGCATCATAGAGGAGTACAACACTCATGACACTGAACCGTTTTCTGAGTTGCATGACCGTTTATAGCCTGTTGGCCTCGACCTGTTGTCTTTGTACCCCTGTACATCCCCAGGCCAAACAGCCAGAATCGGGGAGGACGGGGGGAAGTCCAACTAAAACAAAAATCAATCCGAAGGATGGAGCGGAAATGATCCTGATTCCAGCCGGACCGTTCCTGATGGGTGATACTCTCAACCCAGACAATCCTCCCCGCACGGTGACTCTACCCGGTTACTATATCTACAAGTACCCGGTGACAGTAAAGCAGTATATGAAGTTCTGCAAAGCCACAGGCCATGACAAACCGGAGGAGCCGTCGTTTGGTTGGCATGACGATAATCCCGTCGTCAATGTGAGTTGGGACGAGGCAAAAGCCTATTGCATGTGGGCAGGAATGAAGTTGCCGACAGACGCACAATGGGAGAAAGCGGCACGTGGTACAGACGGGAGAAAGTTTCCCTGGGGCAAGGAATGGGATGCGAGCAAGAGTGTGAATTCGGTGGGCAAGGAGGCCATGCGAACAGAATCGGTGTATAGTCATCCGGAAGGGATGAGTCCTTATGGCGTGATGCATATGAATGGCAATGTCTCTCAATGGTGCGAAGACAAATACCGTGCAGACGACGACGACGCTCGCGTCCTGCGCGGCGGTTCCTGGGCCGAGCAAGGGGTACTCGACGCTTCGTACCGTGGTGCGCACGGCTACACAGTCACGAGCAGTGACATCGGCTTTCGTTGTGCTGCACGCCAATAATTCACCGTCCGTTCTCTTGCCCTTTTACCCTTTTCTGTATCTATCTCAGTTCGGTGGCGTGCGCTACTTTGCGGCTGGTGACAGCTTCCCTGGGTTTGGGCCGAGTAGGCAAGGCGAGAAGTGGTTCGTCTGTTTTGCTGCCGAAGTCGAGGCGCAATCGTTGCCGGAAAGCAACGAACAGGTCGGTATCGATGTCGGGCTTGAGAAGTTCGCCGCTCTCTCCAACGGGGAGTTTGTCGAGAACCCTCGTTTCTTACGCAAAGACGAGAAAGCGTTGAAGAAGGCACAGCGCAAACTGGCAAAACAGACGAAGGGCAGTCGGCAACGTCGGAAGGCAAAGAAGGTCGTCGCTCGTATGCATGAGCGCATCCGCAACCGTCGCTATGACTTTATTCACCAGACTGCTCGAAAACTGGTCAATCGTTTTGGGTTGATTGCTGTCGAAAAACTCAATGTCAAGAATATGTCTCATCGCCCTGCGCCGAAACAAGACGATGAGACAGGAGAGTATCTACCCAATGGTCATGCGGCCAAGGCAGGTTTGAACAAGAGCATCGGGGATGCTGCATGGTTCCTGTTCCGAAAGGTCCTCACGCAGAAGGCTGAAAGTGCTGGGCGTAAGGTCGTGAACGTAAACCCTGCTTATACCTCCCAGGATTGCTCCGGGTGCGGATATCGGCCAGACACGAAGAAAACGCTGAAGGATCGCTGGCACTTGTGTCCGCAATGTGGATTGTCTCTGGATAGAGATACCAATTCGACAGTTCGCCACCTCAAAATTGCTGTGGGGCAACACAGCGTTCCTGCTTGACGGGATAGAAGCCCACGGGTAATCCCGTGGGAGTTGTCACTTTACACCGGCTTTTTCCAGCGCCGCACGGATGGCCTTCTCATCGAAGCCGACGCCGCGCCAGAGGACTTTACCTTTCGCGTCGATCAGATAGTTGGTCGGGTAGGCCATCACGCCGTACTGATCGGCGACCTTGTACTCCTTGCCGCCGTTTTTGCCCGCCAGAGCGATCTGGAACGTGAACTTGTTCTCGTCCACGTACTTCTTGATGACGTCTTTGCTGTCAATTCCATTGACCGCGACCAACTCCAGCCCCTTGTCTTTCAGTTCCGTGTAGAGTGCTTGCAGGTGAGGAAACTCCTCACGGCACGCGCCTCAACCATAGAACCAGAAGTTGAGCAGCATGACCTTTTTGTCCTTGGTCGCCTCGTAGATCGTCGTTTCGGTCCCGCTCAAGGTGGGCAGCGAGAAGGTGGGCGCGTCTTTGCCGACCGCGACCAACTTCTTCTCATAGTCATCCATCGAAGGTTGAGTGAACTCCTTCGCGCCTTTCGGCAACTGGAAGGCGAAGTCCGCTGCCTTCATCGCCGTGTCGGTCTTGACGTTTTTGAGCGCGACTTCGATCTGGGCGGTCTCATTGCCAAGCTTGACCTCCATATGGATGCGCGTTACCAGCTTGTTCTGGCCCACATAGAGTTTGGTCTCGACATGCTGCGGATTCTCCTGGGTCACCCGGAGGACTTCGTACTCCTTGCCCTCGACCGTCTCCTTGCCGACGTACTTGGGGGAGAGCGCGGAGGCGTCGCCGCCAAAAAGCGAGGTGATCCCGCCCTTGGTGTCGAAGAACATGGTCATCGGCGGCAGGAAACCCAGGCCATGTCCCTGGGCATCTACCTGATTTTTGAGGTATTGGTTCTGTTTCGACATCAGGGTATAGGAGGTCTTCCCGTCGGATGCGAGCACCTGGTCGACGGGCGAATCCAGCGCGATATACGCGTAGTTGGGCCGCATCAGCCGGACTTTTCCGGTCGCGCTTATCTTCTGGCCCTGGCCCGACATGGTTTCCGTAAAGGAGACCTCTGCCGTTAAAGTCTTCGCAGCCTTCGTTGCCTTCTCGACCTCTTTCAGCAGCGCGTCCCCTTTCTCATCGGCACGCCCCGGAGAGGCTCCCAGGAGCATCAGCAGCGAAAGCGCCGCCCCCGCAAGCCCCCATCGTGTTGTTACAAGCATACGTACCCTGTTTCCTTTCCGGCGGCTGTCGCCGCCACTGCAAATCGTACATTCTACACGGAACACGCCCCAATTCTCTATCTCCTACCCCGATTCCTGTCGCCTGGTTCCCACGTCCCAAAATGACGCAGGAACTCCTCCTGCCGATTCCGAATTACGCAGCGAGACCGCAAACTCCGAATCCACCCGGATGGGAGCGGGAAACACGCGGGGATTGTTCCTGATTGTGGGGTAATCGTGGCGGGAGGTAATGCCATGACCGACGGGCCGAAACGACCTGTGCGCTTCTCCACTCCCATTTGTTGGGGGTTGCGCCTGCTGACTGCCGCCTGGATCGTCGGGCTGGTTGCCCACTTGTATCATTCCGGCGGACTGACAGGGTTGACGCTCCTGGCCCTGGCGGGATTTCTGATTTTATGCCGGCTGGAGCTAGGTTAAAGGGGATACGGAGTGGAGACGATATGCCTGGGCCGCACTGGCCTCACGGTGAGTGTGATGGGATTGGGATGCGGCGGGCACAGCCGCCTGGGAATAAGGACCGGCCATACGGAAGCCGAGGCCGAGCGGGTGGTGAAAGAGGCCCTGGCGCTCGGCGTCAACTTCATCGATACGGCGGAGGGCTATAAAACCGAGGAGATCGTGGGGCGCGCGCTGCGCGGGACCGACCGGGGGCAGGTGGTCCTCTCTACCAAGGCCGGGGTCCACTGGCAGGAGCGCTACGCCACGGCGGCGGAGATGAAAGAGCGGGTGGAGGCGTGCCTGCGCCGGCTCCAGACCGACCATGTGGACGTCTTCCACCTACATGGCGTCTCCGTGGACGACTATCCCTATGGGCTGCAGGAACTGCTTCCCGCCCTGCAGGAGTGCCAACGCGAGGGCAAGATCCGCTTTATCGGCATCACGGAGGCGTTCGGTCCGGACCCCACGCACAAGATGCTGATGCGCGCCCTGGAGGACGACTGCTGGGATGTGATGATGGTCGGCTTCAATATCCTGAACCAATCGGCGCGTGAGCGCGTCCTACTCCACACACGGCAGCGCAACATCGGCACGCTCTGTATGTTCGCCGTGCGCCGTGCGCTGAGCCGACCGGACGCGCTGCGGCAGTTGATGGGCGAACTGGCGGCGCAGAACCTGGTGGACGCCGATGCGTTCGATCCGGAGGACCCGCTGGGGTTCCTGGTGGAGGAGGGAGCCGCGTCGAGCCTGCCGGAGGCGGCCTATCGCTTCTGCCGCTGGGAGCCCGGCATGGATGTGATCCTATCGGGCACCGGGGATGTGGCGCATCTGCAGACGAACGCCGCCTCACTGACGTTGCCGGCGCTCCCGCCACAGCACATCGCACGCTTACAGCGTCTGTTCGCGCGCGTGGATTCCGTCTCCGGAAATTAGCCGCCGTAAAGGAAAAACCGGATGAAAACGGTGCTGCTCTTGCGCCATGCGAAATCGAGTTGGGATGCGGAGCATCTGCCCGACTATCAGCGACCGCTCTCCGAACGGGGCGAGCGGGATGCGCCTCGTATGGGCAAAGCCTTACGCAAACAGGGCGTCCTGCCGGACTGTATCCTCAGTTCGCCGGCGACGCGCACCCGGCAGACGCTGGAGGCAGTGCTGCAGGCGGCCCACCTGGAGGTCACCCCGCAGTTTGTGGACAGCCTGTACGGCGCTTCTGCAGAGGAGTTGCAAAAACAGGTATGCGCGCTGCCGGATACCTGCTCCTGCGTCCTGATGGTAGGACACAACCCCGGCATGGAGGAGTTGGTCGCGCAGTGGACCGGCGAGCCGGAGCCGATGCCGACGGCGGCGCTCGCCAGCATCGGCTTCGATGTGAGGCGATGGAGCGAGATCAAAGGCGCTCAAGGCAAGCTCGCCTGGCGGCTCACCCCAAAACACCTCGATGACAACGACACATAAAAGAAGGACAAAAACAACTCCATGAACCGTCCGCCCGCCGAATTCACTCCGCTCGCTGCGGAGATCCTGCGCCCCTTTATCACCGCCGTATTTGCACAAAATGGGATGTCCGCCGAACAGGCCGCGTTGCTGGCCGACCTGCTGGTCGCCAACGACCTGCGCGGCGTCTTCAGCCACGGCACGCAGCAGGCGCCCCACTACATCGGCCACTTTCAGGAGGGCCGCCTGACGCCCGCCGCTGAGATCACGACCGTCTCCGAAACCCCGACCACACTGGTGCTGGATGGAGGAGGGGGGCTGGGCTATTTTCCCTGCCATGAGGCCGTGACGCGCCTGATCGCGAAGGCGCAGGAGAGCCACATCGCCGTCGCCACCACGCGCAACCATGGGCACTTCGGCGCGGCGGGCATCTACGCCCGCATCCCGTTGCCCCACGGTCTGTTCTGCTATGTCACCTCCGGCCACCAGCTCAACCTGCAGCCCGACGTATTCGTCATGGGGGCTGCGGGAGGCTCACCGATGGCCTTCGGCATTCCCTGCGGCGAAGAGCCGGACTTTGTGCTCGACTTCGGCGCGATCCACGATATGTACGGCGGGCCGGAGCAGGTGCGGCAGATCATGGAGCTGGCGCCCAGCACCGTGATGCGGAGCTTCGGCCTGGGGTGCGCCTGCCAGGCGCTGGGCGGCCTGATGTGCGGCGTCCCGCTGGATCCCGAGCGGGCGCAGCGGCAGTGGGACGGGGCCAATCAGGGGAGCTTTATGATCGTCGTGGACATCGAGGCCCTCTTCCCGCTGGAGACGTTTCAGCGGGAGATGGATGAATACGCCCAGAAGGTCCGGCAGATGTCGCCCTTCTCCGGGCGAGATAAAGCGCTGTTGCCGGGAGCCATCGAGTGGGAGCGAGTGCAGCGCTTCTCCGAAGCGGGGATCCCCATCAGCGCCCGCCATGCGGAATCGCTGCGCAAACTGGCGGCGGATCATGGGCTCGCCTCTCCTGTGTAAGCGCCGAGGTCGAGAACCATGGGCATGTCTGCCGAGCGCAAGGCCAAAATCTGGGCGGTGGTACGTGTCTCCAGCGGCAACTTCCTGGAGATGTACGACTTCATGGTATTCGGCTACTCCGCCTCCGCCATCGCCAGGACCTTCTTCCCGAACACCAATCCCTTTGTATCGCTGATGTCGGCGCTGGCGACCTTCGGCGCGGGTTTCCTCATGCGTCCCTTGGGAGCCATCATCCTGGGCGCTTACATCGACCGCATGGGTCGCCGCGCCGGCCTCCTCCTGACGCTGGGGCTGATGTCCATCGGCACCCTCTCGATTGCCTGTGTGCCGGGCTACCGGACCATCGGCTGGCTGGCTCCCCTGCTGGTGGTCCTGGGCCGCCTGCTGCAGGGCTTCTCTGCCGGGGTCGAACTGGGCGGCGTTTCGGTCTACCTTTCGGAGATCGCGACGCCGGGCCATAAGGGCTTCTACGTCAGTTGGCAGTCCGCCAGCCAGCAGGTGGCCGTCGTGCTTGCCGCCCTCCTCGGCGTGGCGCTCAGCTCCTACCTCTCCCCCGCGCAGATGAACGGATGGGGCTGGCGGGTCCCGCTGCTGGTCGGCTGTCTGATCCTCCCCTTCCTCTTTCTCATCCGGCGGTCTCTGCAGGAGACCGAGGCTTTCCTGGCACGGGAGCATCGCCCGACCTTACAGGAGCTTTTCGCTTCGCTCCTTTCCCACTGGCGTATTGTGCTGCTCGGCGTCCTGCTGGTGACCATGACCACGGTCTCGTTCTACGTGA
>DATGIG010000196.1:0-4563 GCA_035295825.1 Chthonomonadaceae bacterium
GCCGGCCTGTTCCCGCAACGCCTCCGCCGCGCCGCAAACGCGCACCGCGCGCCGGACTTCTCCCTCCAGAAACAGGGTCTGCCCCAACCAGAAGAGGGTATTGATCGTGTCCAGGCGCAACTGTCCCTCAATATCCAGCTCCAGGGCGCGCTCCAGATAGGTGCGGCCTGCCGCAGCATCCCCCTGGATACAGGCCAGTTCTCCCAGATTGCCTAGCGTACTCGCCATCGTCGCCAGGTCTCTGGCTCTCTCCAGAATCTCCAGGCTCTCTTTGAGCAGCGGTTCGGCTGCGGCATAGTCGTTCTGCTCCATATGAGCAGCACCCAGGTTTGCCAGCGCGTCGCCGACCCGATCCTCTCGACCCAGCACACGATATGCTGCGATGCTCTCTCGCAGCATCTGCTGCATCTTCGGCACGTCTCCCCGGTCCTTGGCCACCAGCGCCAGATTAATCAGAGAACCCGCGAGGTTTCCCTGCTTACCCTGTTTGCGGGAGAGTTCCAGGCACTCCGTATAACGCCGCTCCGCCGTGTCGTAGTCGCCCATCTCCCAGGCCAGCGCTCCCAGGCCGTTGAGCGCCTTGGTAAGGAGCTGTTCATATCCCTCGGAGGGATGTTCCAGCGCCCGCTCCAGCCACTCACGCCCTTCTCGCAAATACCCGCCGCGCCGCCAGAAGAGGGCCAGGCACCGCGCGATCCGCAGTTCCAGTCCCGCCCGCTCCGGCCTGGCATCGCACCAGGTGAGCGCCGCCCGTAGGTTCTCTTTATCGCTCTCCAGACGCCGCGTCCAGGCGAACTGATCTGCCCCCTCCAGATGCGGATCCGCCTGTTCTGCCAGGCGCATAAAGCGCTCGGCATGGCACAGCGCCGCCTCTTCCGCCTCCTCTGCTGACAACTGCTCCGCCGCGAACTCGCGCAGGGTCTCCAGCACATGAAAACGCATGGGCGTCCCGCCACCCATCGGCGTGACCAGGGAAGAGCTCTGGAGGTGCGATAGGGCGTTCAGCGCGCTGCCGCTCGCCTCCTCCAATCCGTCGCTCTCTTCCTTTCTCCCCTGCGGCAGACAGACCGCCTCCGCCGAGAACGCATCGAAGCCATCGCGAAACACGGAGAGGCGCGCGAAGAAGCGCTGCAACTCCGGAGGCAACAGATCGTAACTCCAGGAGATCGTCGCCCAGAGCGAACTGTGCCGGTGCGCCGGCGGGACCTCCGCCGTGACCAGCGTCTCGAAGCGCCGTGTCAGCCGCTGCAGCATCTCCGCCGGGGTGAGCACGTCGGCACGCGCCCCCGCCAGTTCCAACGCCAGCGGCAACCCTTCCAGCTTCCGGCAGAGGTCTGCGACTGCCTCCCCATTCTGCGGCGTCAGCATGAAACTCGGGCTGGCAGCCTTTGCGCGGTCCAGATAGAGTTGAACGCTTGGGACGGTCTCCAGATGGTCCACCGCTACCCCGGTCTCCGGCAGGGGCAGGGGCGGAATGGCGAGGATCTCCTCGCCCGGCAGGCGCAGCGGACGCTGAGAGGTCAGTAACAGCCGCAATCCCGGCGCCTGCTCCAACAGCGTCAGGATTGTTGCAGACCCGCCTCCCGCCAGATGCTCGAAGTTGTCCAGGATCAACAGCGAGGGCGCTTCGGCCAACGCCTGAACCACCTGCTCCAGCGGCTCGATGTGAGCCGTCGGTTCCAGGCAGAGCGCACTCCGGATCGCCGGGGCAATCAGGGCTGGGCGGGAGACATCCGCCAACGGCACAAAGGTGACCGAGAGGCCCAGTTGCGCCGCCGCCCGCTTGCCCACCTCCATCGCCAGACGCGTCTTGCCCGTTCCGCCCGTTCCAGTGAGCGTCAGCAGCCGGATGGAAGCGTCTCCTGTCGGGCGCAGCCGTTCGAGCAGAGCGGCGATCTCTCCCTCTCTGCCGAAGAAGCGCGTCAGCAGCTTCGGCATCCGCACTACCGGAGCCGGAGTGATCGTCAGCGTCTCACGCACCAGAGAGCCGACCAGCCCATCCGGGCTCGCCCGCAAACTCTGAACCAGGTCTCTCAAGGCGGGGGATGGCCGGCGCTGATACTCTTTTCGGAGCATCCGCTCCAGCGACCCGAACTGCTTCACGGCCTCGGCATTGCGTCCCAACTGCGCATAGAGATGAATGACATCGCTATGCGCGGCCTCCAACGTCGGCATCGTCTGCAATACTCGCTGGGCGTAACGTAGGGCCGCCTCGGCTTCGCCCGCTTTTTCATGCAGCACCACCAGCCGCTGCAGCGCGGCGAGATGGTCGTTGGTTAGCCGCAGCCGCTCGAACTCGATCCAATCTTCGGTGTAGCCGGGCAGCAATTCCCCCTTGTAGAACTCCACGGCGCGCGTCAGGGCGGCCTGTGGGTCGGAGCCCGCGCCCTGTCCCTGCGCGATCAGCGCCTCGAACTCTGTGACATCTGTCTCCAGGTGCGTGGGGTTGATCCGCACGAGATAGCGATCCGCGACCAGAACGTCTTCCGTATTCAGGTCGGGTGCACCTAACATCCGCCGAACGGCAGCCAGGCCTCCGCGCAAGTTCGTCAGCCCGCTCTCCTGGTCCATTTCCGGCCAGAAGCGCTCTACCAGAGCCTCGCGTGTGTGCCCGTGATGGGTATGGTACGCCAGGTAGGCCAGCAGAGAACTCTGCCTGCCGAGGCGCGGATACAGCGAACGATGGTCACGGATTTTGATGCAGAGGTCGCCCAGCATCTCGATCCGCCAGGGTTTTGGGATCATGATACTTCTCGTTTCAACGGTCATTGCAATACAAAACCGCCGTGCAGAGCACATGCGTAGCCGTTCGGAAGAGCCTCTAAGAAGCAGGGGTCTTACATGGCGAGCTAGCTGTACGGCGGGCCTCATAGCCTGTCCGTCGTCACGATCCGTTGTCAACGCCTATCACAGCCCGATCACACACCCTATTATACTTCAAAATTTGAAGTTGGTCTCTACATAAAATTTTTTCTATGAGAAATCGGGACGCTTCCAGGAGATACCTCCGTCCTACTGCAAAAGGCGCTGGAAGAAGGCGACGGTCTCGTCTATTGAACGGCTGAGTAATTCGGTGCCATGCACGTTATCGTCTATTTCTCGCAGGTCTTTATCACCGGATACGGATTCATCGCGGATCGTCTGTGGGCCCGTGCCCGCAATCGTATCGTTGCGGGCATGAAAAATAAGGAGAGGGCCGGTATAGGAGCGCGCGGCTGCCACCGCATCCAGCCCATTATAGTTCTCGCCCGGCGAGAACAACGCCACCGCTCGGATCTGCTCGGGATGGGCGGCGGCATAGATGAGGGCATTATTCGCACCGTAGGAGGCGCCCGCCAGGCCGATATTTTTCTTGGCGGTAGGCTTGAGGTAGGCTACGGCGGCGGCAATGTCGCCGGAAGTCGGCCAGGGGGCGTTGTCGCCGGTTGGGCCGGGACCTTTGAGGGAGCGGCCAGCGCCGCGCTGGTCCAGCGCCAGCGCCGTGTATCCCACCTTCTGCAGGGCCAGGCAGAGCGGGCTCCAGTCTTTCGCGGAGCCCTTCCGTTGGTGCAGCAGGATCACCGCGCCATGAGACACCTCCGCAGGCGTATAGAGATCCCCGACAATGGTCCAGCCGTCTTCCGTGGTCAGCGTGATCTCTTTCATTGCCGCGTCCAGCGGTCGGGAGGGGGGTGCAATCGGGTTGAGGCTCTGCGGATCGGCCGGATTGTTTGTACAACCGGTGAGCGCTCCCAATAAGCAGAGAGACAGCAAGGTGACACAAAACGCTCGCCTTGCGCCCACATGCCTCCATACACCCCCCGGAAATAGACGCATCGCCGGTCTCCCCTTTCTTAATCGGCCAGAGCGCCTTCCCATTTCCAAGGCTCAAACCGCTTCAGCCTGACGGCATAATACCCCAAACCTGTGCCTGGAATCCACGCAAAATTGCGAAGTATGACAAAGATACACGAGGGAATCGGATTGTCCTGGCGTTCTAAGGGCCTGCTCAGGTTTGTTAGCCGCGGCGTCCGAAGTGTTGCGCCAGGAAGCTCTCCAGAAAGAGCAAGAAGATCACCGGCCCGATAAGCCAGCGCCAGATCTCCGCCCCATAGCGGTTCCGGTTTACGACGGCCCGGAGCTGCGCAGGGGTGTTGACGACGGTGAGGTGGTCTTTCTGTACGCCGGACTGCGCCGCAGAGACGGAGGGGTCGGCATAAGCCAGGTCCGATTCCGAGGAGGGCAGGCCCACGGCGAAGGCGTCGGTGGTCTGCGAGCCGACGACGGCAACCTGATAGAGGCCGGCGCGATGGGTGGAGGCGTAGGAGAAGGTGACGCCGCGCGCGTCCAGGACGCTGTTCTGCGAGACGGTGCGGTTATCCGGATCGGTCACCCGTACGGACTTGTTGGCGTCCGTGAGGGGAAGCGAGAGGAAGAGCGGGTCGTCCTGCTGAAGATTGCGGTGCGAGACCGCACCCTGCCCCAGGTAGGAGAGCAGTTGGTTGGTGAGGGGCACGTAGGAGCTGGCTTTGAGCGGCATATCGTTGCCGCTCGTTCCGGCGCTGCTCGCCGCCAGGATGACAT
>DATGIG010000197.1:0-2991 GCA_035295825.1 Chthonomonadaceae bacterium
GCGTGCGTTCGCGCGCGTTGGGCACTCAAAAAACCCAAATAACCCCGGCGCTCTCTCAGCGTTCCCCCGGACCGGCCAGCCCTGCGGCTTTGGCGTGTCCGCCCCTCCTGCCGATCGCGGCCATGTGCTCCCGGTCCGCACTCACGGTCTTGCCGCCCTTCTTGCCGGCTTCTCTGGCCTCTTCGGGCGTGAACGTATGGGCGTGTCCGCTCGCATGCGACGCCTTGCCGCCCCTGCCGGCGATCTCGCGCTGCTTCTCTTCGCTCATAGCAGCAAACCCCCGCTTGCTTTTTTCTGGCATGCGCTTTGCCTATCTTCCCGGATGCTCAAAGGCTTGCCAGGCACTCTGGAGGGCTGGCAGCAGCGTCTCGCCCAGGATCGGCTTGACCAGGTAGCCGCTGGCCCCGGCCTGGCGCGCCTTGTCCTGATAGCCCGCATTGGCGAAGGCGCTCACCACCAGGATGCAGACCGGATAGACGGACAGGATCTGACGGGTCGCCTCAATGCCGTCCAGAAGGGGCATACGCACATCCATCGTCACCAGATCGGGCCGCTCCCGAAGCACGGTCTCCACGGCCTCCTGACCGTTACCTGCCATGCCAACGACTACGAGGCCGGCGTGTGTCAGGGCGAGATTAAGCTGCATCACGATAAGGCCCTCATCCTCGCAGATGACGACCCGCTTGCCCTTGAGTAAGGGAGAAAACACGCTAACTTCAGTGAAAGTCACCCCATGGGTATAGCCCCCTTCCAAGAAGTGAGGCAGAGCATCCTGGCTTGCCCCCGTCGCGGCCAGCGGCGCCCTCTGGCTGCTGACCGGACGCCGGTACAGCTATCGCCTGGTCTGTGCCAGCTTCTCCCGCCGGTACTCTTCCAGCTCGGCCCGGTACTGGCGGTCGTGGTCAATGACTTGCTGCCTATAGACCCAAAGAGCCGGGTCTATAGGGGTGGCACGTGCCGAAGGCGCGGTTTCCGGTTGGAGACCGCATCCCTCTATCTACTTACTTTGATGGTCGCGAACAGCTTCCGCCAGGATCGTGAGGGCTCGATCCTTCGCATTAGGATCCCAGCCGAAGCCTGTTGAATGCAGGATAACAACCTCTCGGACTCGAGGATTGGACAGGATACCACTCTTAGAAGCGACCTTCTCCAGGGCTGCCAAAAGCTGCTTTTCATTTTCGCCTGCATCGATCACCTCAAACTTGTTTCCTGTAGTACCTCCAAGTTCCTCCGCTTCAGGCTTTAAAGTGATTTTTGCTGCCATGTTTTGTTGAATCCTTTCTCTGGTAAAGGTCCTTACCGTTCATTCAGACCGGCCGGCCCGTAGACTTCCAGCTCCGCAGCCTTTGCCGCGTCCTCCAGGCTTTCAGCGTAGCCATCAATCCCCGGCCCATACCGCTCCTCTTCCATCGCCCGGCAGGCCCTAGCAGCGGCCCGGATCGCCCTGGCATACTCCTGCGCGGCCGGGCTGGATAAGAGCTCCAGCGGGACGGCGCGCGCCGGTTGGTAACTCTCTCCCAGCCGCGCCCTGCGGTCTGCTTCCATCGGATCTTCGGCGCCGGCCGCTATCATGTCGTTGACGAGATCATGCGTCTTGTTGCGGGCCGAGAGCGCCATACTCTGCAGCTCCTCCGGCGCGTTGGCGGCGCGCAGCCGGTCGCCGATCTTGGTCAGCCAGGCGCGCACCTGGCGCGTCTCCCGCGCCCAGCGGTCGAGCTCAACATTCGGCACGTTCATTCTAGCGGCAGCCCTCTCCGTTTGCGCTGATAGATCACTTTGTAGCGCGGGCAGTTGTACTTATGTTCCAGGCTATCCCCGGCCCCGCACGTGCAAGCAAATGAGGAAAGCGGCTTCAAAGGATGCTTCTGCTTGAATGCCTCCATCGCTTTCTTGACGTTCTGCCGGGACGATTCTCGTTTGCGCTCGGTGTTTGCGGATCCCATCAACCGAGCGGCCTCTATTCGGCGCTCTTTGTTGGCATCCGATAGATCCGGTTTTCTCTCCGGTTCGACCATAAGCAACAGCCTCCTTTCTTCCTTATTATAGCATAACGTTGAACTGTGGGAAGGGCCGAAAAAAAAGTTTGAAAATAATTTCGTGTCTACCTGTTTGTCTACTAGATACAAGTCTAACGTTATGCTATAATGATACCAGAACAAATGAATACAGAGACTTCGGAAACGGATGAAAGTCCTCTACCTGCAAGTCCAGAGCCGGAAGCGACTAACGGCAGGAAAAGCAAGGAACCCTCCGAAGTGAAGCAAGACCAGACGCAAGCAATCTTCCACCCTACCCTACTCTCGAAAGGAGTTTAAGACAATGGCAACCTCTACTTTCCCGGTCAAGACCTTCTTCGCGGAGCCGAAAGACGCTAACGAGGCCCGGCGGCAAGCCAACATCTGCGAGCGCGCTTCCTCGTTGCTGACCGATGGCGGCTATTCCCTGGAGGAAGTGTTCGGCGGCGGCGGCATGACCTTCAAGGTTTCCGCCCCGGACGGGCACGGTTACGAAGTCAACACGGTCTTTGATGAGTGCTGCTGCGAGGGTTTCAAGAAGGACCGCGACTGCAAGCATCGAATCGCCGTCGCGCTGGAGCAGGCCCGCGAAGCCGCGCAGGTCGCCGCGCTGGAAGAGGAAAACCGCTGGTGGATGGAAGCCGGCTTCGATAGCTGCCCGCTTCATCTTCCCTAACACGAAACGGGCCGGGAATGCGGCAAACATCCCCGGCCCGCTCTCTTCCGATTACTCGGAACCGGCAAGACTGAGGGGCCCTGCCGGTTCCGATTCTACCCGGTCCGCCGGGAGAAAGGAACCTGCTGCACATGACCGCCACCTTACGGGCGGATCGCCCTATCCCTGTGATCGTCACCGAATCGGCCGTCGAGGTCCTGGCCTTAAGAAACCTCCTCCGCAACGTCGCCCGCCAGCTAGAGCCGGGCGGCGATATGCAAGACCCGCAGTTCCGGCAGGCGATGGCCCTGCATATCCGCG
>DATGIG010000198.1:0-7995 GCA_035295825.1 Chthonomonadaceae bacterium
ATAGAGTGCATCCTTACTGTCGCCGCTATAACCGATGTAGCGTGTCTTTCCAGCATCCCTTGCTTTCTGTAGGACAGCGATCACATCGCCCCTCCGTAGCAGGCGGCGACTGCAACCGTGCAACTGAATGACATCGATGTAATCGGTCTTGAGGCGTTTCAGGCTTCGGTCGATGCTTTGCTCCAGCGTGCCGACATCCCAGTTCGGCATATTTAGGCCCGCGGAGTGTCCACACTTGGTGAACAGATAGTAGTCCTTACGGCGATGGGAAACAGTATTGCCGATCATCTCCTCGCTCTTACGATAGCACTCGGCCGTATCAATCACATTCAATCCGGCATCGAGCGCACCGTTCAGAAGGCGCTCAACGATCTTCTCTGGTACGTGTTGACGTCCAATCTCGGCTCCCCCAAGTCCTAGCGCCGTAACCTCTATATTGGTCTTACCCAGTCTCCGTTTTTCCATTCGGATTTCGTCCATCCCCTTCAGAACCAAGCCAGTGCTGTCCGACTCTTAATAGGGGTAATACGAGCCTAGCTGTCACCAGCCGCCACAGAGGTGCTGAAGGGAGGCAGCATATGGCGGTTCAGCGAATCGAACATGACCATGACGGTTTTCATGACGATTTCAGCCTTTCGTTGCTCCAGGCGTCTATGAGTTGGCGGGAGAGGCTTAGCGGCGCGGGCAGAGGGGGCAGGGCGCGCACATCGAACCAGGCGGCGCGGTCCAACTCCTCCTCATCCAGGCGGATCTCGCCGCCTGTGTAGCGGGCTGTGAACCCGATCATCAACTGGTGTGGAAACGGCCAGGGCTGACTGCCCCGATAGACCAGGTCGCTCACCTGGACCCCGACCTCCTCCTCTACCTCACGCTGCACGCACTCCTCCAGCGATTCGCCGGGCAGCACAAAACCTGCGAGGATGCTGTAGCGGTCCCCCCACCCCGGCTTATGAGCCAGCAGGATACGATCCCCGCCATCGTGGACCAGCGCCAGCACGGCGGGGCTGACCATCGGATAGCGGTCGTGGCTGCAGGGGATGCAGCGGCGCATCCACTCTCTCTGCATCGGCTCCATCGGCCCCCCGCAGATCGGGCAGAACCGACTGGTACGCTGCCAGTGGAGGATCTGGGAAGCATACCCCGCGATCTGCCACTCCGGCTCCGTAACCATACCGTACAGGGTCCGGATGTCCACCGCGCGCCAGCCAGGAGGGAATGCCGCGTCGGGCGGCAGTTCGCAGGTGCGATAGAGCATGCCTTCCCTGCGGCCCAATGGGAGCGAAGGAGAGGACGCCAATACTTCCCGTACCTCGGACGTATCGTCCAGCAGTACGCCCGGCGCTCCTTCGGCCTGGATGAGCAGATTATGGCCGCGAAACGGCAGCCACCGGCCCGGTCCTTCAGGGAGCGCGTCGGTGGGATAGATTCTCTCAAAATCGGGATAGAGGGGCATCGCATAGCTCTCACTGTTCAGAATGACTTCAGGACGTGCGCTCGAATGCGGCTCGAAGGAGGGCGATGCTCTTCGGGACGGCGGTCTCGGCCTCCTCCTTGCCCTCGAACTCCAGGGAGACATAACCGCGATAGGAGACGGCGGCAAGCAGGCTCGCAACCCGACCATAGTCTATGTCGAGGGTGTACCACTCACCGCCGCCAAAATAGGTCTTGGCGTGGACGTAGGCCGCGCGCGAGGCCATCCGCTCCAGTTTGCCATAGGGCTCCTCCAGGAAGTTCCCGGTATCCATCAGGACGCCCAGCCAGGGCGAACCGATCGTATCCACGATGCGCAGCACCCCCTCCGGCTCTCGCGTCAGCCCCCAGTGGTTCTCCAGGGCGAGCAGTACTCCACGCCGCTCCGCCGCCGCCACACACGCCTCGGTGCAGCCGATGCACCAGCCGAAGGCGTCGTCCTCCGTATATCCCGGCAGAGGCGGTTCCTCGCCCCGCAGCTCCATCAGGCGGTCGAACGATTCGACAGTCCCCCAGCGCCCGGAGTTGAGCCGAATGCAGGGGATGCCCAGTTCATAGGCGATCTCGATGCAGTGGAGGGTGTGTTCGACCTGCTGACGGCGCACTTCCGCATCCGGCGAGACAAAGTTCTGATGGATGGAGAGGCATACGAGGTCCACGCCATGCCGTAAGGCGTGGCGCTTCAGGCGATGGAGGTAGGAGGGCTCCTCACTCTCCATCTGGCGGTGGAGGACCTCCACACCTTGAATGCCCAGCGCGTCGGCCCGCTCGATGACGGTCTCGATGGGAAACTTCGGCCCGCGAAAATGCCAGAACGCGTAGGAAGATACGCCCAGCTTGATACCTGTCATGTCCTGCTCCTATCCACCCAGAAGAGATCGGCCTGCGTTTTCCACCGCCAGACCATTTCCTTGTTATTCAGTTTATCCGTTTTGAGGCAGGATTGCAAGTTTTTGAATGTATATGGAAATCAGTAGCCACGGGGATGAATCCCCATTCTGAAATACAAAACCCGTCTGCGCGGGTTCAATATGGAGTCCGCGAAAGCGGACTTCGCATTTCAGAACGGCGTTTTAACGCCGCATAAAAGAGCTTTTGTGACGGGAGAATCAGCGTAAGGGGGTGGAGAAGCCGGAGAGAGCACGGCGCTTCTGGTTGATCGAATAGACGAAGGCCAGCACCTCGGCGACAGCCTCGTAAAGGTCGCCGGAGATCTCACGGCCTACCTCGACATTCTTGTACAGGGTGCGGGCCAGGGGCGGGTTTTCCACAATCGGCACATCGTGCTCCTGGGCCAGTTCGCGGATCTTCTGTGCGAGAAAGTCCTGTCCCTTGGCGACGACAACCGGAGCGCTCATCTGCGTCTGGTCGTATTTGAGGGCGACCGCGAAGTGGGTGGGGTTGGTAATGACGACCGTAGCGTCCGGAACTTCACTCATCATGCGTTTGCGCGCGATATCGCGCTGTCGGGCGCGGATGCGCCCCTTGAGCTGTGGGCTGAGTTCCTGCTGCTTGAACTCCTGCTTGACCTCTTCCTTGGTCATGCGGATCGACTTCTCGAACTGGTAGCGCTGCCAGGCGAAATCCAGGGCGGCGAGCACCAGCATCGTCACGACGACACGGATCGCCATGCGATAGATCACGTCGGTGATGAGCGCCACACCCTCCCCCACCTCCATCTGCGCCATCAGGGTCAGTTGCGAGTAGCTGCCGCGCAGGGTAACGATGGCGATATAGCCGACGAGACCGATCTTATAGAACGCCTTGGCGAGTTCGACGAGCGCGCGAGGGGAGAAGAAGTTCTTCGCGCCATTGAGCGGATTGATGCGATTGAAGTCCGGCTTGAGGCGCTCGGGCGACCACATCGGGCCGGTCTGCGCCATGTTGACCACAACGCCCAGGATCATCGCGGTCAGCAGCAGCGGCCCGACAGCTCGCCCCAAAGTCAGGAAGATCAATCCCCCCTGCTTCATCACGACCGACGGGGTGAGCGGGGTCTGGCTGAGGTGTGTAAAGGCGTTTTCGGCGTAGTCTTTGATGATTTTGCCGGACGAACCGCCCAGACCGTGTAGCACCAGCAGGAGGCCCATCAGCACGACCATCTGGGAGAGTTCCATCGATTTCGCGACCTGCCCCTTTTTGCGCGCATCGCCGCGCCGCTTGGGGGTCGCGGACTCCGTTCTCTCTTCGGCATCGGCCATCCTATTTTACTCCGGATAAGAGGGTGTGCATCCCGACTTCGGTGCCGGTGAGGACCTGCCCGACGATGAGGGAGAGGATAGGCAGCAGGAGCGCGACGGTCGCCAGCCCGATGATGATCTTGGCGGGCATCCCGACCATAAACACATTCATCTGAGGAACCATGCGCGCTACCAGCCCGAAGGCCATATCCACCACGACAAGGACGCCCGCCGCAGGCAGCGCCAGCCGAAAGCCCAGCACGAACATCGTCTTGACGAGTGGCACGATGCTCATTCCGAAGAGCCCCTGCGGCGAGACCATGCCGGCGGGAACCGTGCCATAACTATCCACCACGCCACCCAACAGCATGAGGTGACCGTTCATCAGCAAGAAGATGGTGGTGGCGAGCTGGAATTGAAACACGCTGAGCACGGAGGACTGCTGTTCGGAGAACGGGTCCACCAGATTGGCGAAGCCGAACCCCATCTGCGTGTCCACAAAGTAGCCCGCCATCTCGACCGCCGTGAAGAGAATGCGGGCGACGAAGCCTAAGGCCAGCCCGAACAGCCCATCTTTCAACACACAGAAGGCGAGGAGTAACAGATGGGTGGGCACCGGCCCCGCCTTGGGCTCGACCAGCGGTACAAGCGCCAGGGTAAAGACGAAGGTCAACCCGAGCTTAACCGTTTGCGGCACAGAGCGGTTGCCGAGCAGCGGCGCGGCCAACATCATGCCGCCCACCCGTGCCATCACGAGCAGGAACGTATAAAAGGCGTGGACGCTGACAGCAGGAATGTTCATCATTTTCCGAGCGGGGACATATGGTTGTAGGTGTAAGTCATGAAATGGATGATGGTCTGCATCATCCAGGGGCCGAAGATCGCCAGCGCTGTGATGACTGCCAGCAGCTTCGGTACAAAGGTGAGGGTGAATTCCTGGATCTGGGTGACGGCCTGAAAGATACTGACCAGCACACCGGTAATCAGCCCGCAGAGGAGTATGGGCAGGGCAAGCTGCAGGGTGATGATCAGGGCGCTTCGTGCAATCTCCAGTACATCCTTTTCGGTCATAAAAACGTCTCCTGAGCCTTATTTCAAAATGGGGATTGATGGCCTGGGGATGGCTCTCTTGCTAAATTATCGGCAACTTGCCCCCGCCGCTTTACCTGTTTTTGACCGGTCTGGAGACAGATTCGTGGGCGATCGGGAGGAGATGGACGAAATCGAGGGGAGACGTCACATTACGATGGACGTCGTCTGATCCATTTGGCGGGGAGGGGCTTTCTCGAAGATGCGTCAGCAGACGACACGGTAGCAGTCACGGCCCTGCTGCTTGGCCATGTAGAGGGCGCGATCCGCACGCTCGATCCAGGCATCCGCCTCCTCGCCCGGCCTGGATTCGACCAGGCCGATGGAGACCGTGAGATGAATGGGTGTGTCGGCATGGCGGATGTGCATGTCGCGTACCGCCTGGAGCAGACGCTCGGCCATCCGTTGCCCATCCTCCAGCGTCATCTCCAGGCAAACGACCCCGAACTCCTCGCCGCCATAACGGGCTACGCAGTCGCTGTTGGCGGGAAACAGTCGGACCAGGCAATCGGCCAGAGCGCGCAGCACGGCATCGCCCCCCGGATGGCCGTAGGTGTCGTTGATGGTTTTGAAGTGGTCGGCGTCCACCAGAAACAGACAGGCGGAAGTCTCGAAAATCGTCGCACAGTCCAGAGCGTGCTTCAGGCGATCCATAAAGGCCCGGCGGTTATAGAGCTGGGTCAGCGCGTCGAGCGCCCCCTCCTTGCGGGCTTGCGCCAGCATCGCATCCAGTTGCTGGATCTGGGCCTGCATCGCCTCAATATACAGGCGGTGCTGCTCCTTCTGCTCTTCCAGCACCAGGTTCACCGTCGTGACCACCGACTGGACCTCGCGCCGGATCACGGCCAGATCCGCCGTCTGTACCACCTGTTTCAGGCGCTCCATCTGCTCCCGTGTCCGCACATCGGCGCGATTGTTGCCCAGCACCGACTGGCGCATCCCATTCACACAGGTCCAGAGCACCTGCCGCATGCCGGTGAGCGTATCGGTGACATAATGGCTTTCGGTATGGCGCTGCTGCGCAAAGAAGCTGCGGAGCGCAGGCCAATCCCGCCTACCCCCTGTCAGCTTCTCCGCAGAAGAGGGGCTCTCGGGCGGAGGAGAAGCAAACAGAACATGATTGGCCCACTGCTCACAGAGCCGATCCAGAGCCTGCGCGCTTCGCTCCGGCAAGTCGAACGCATTCGCACCATAATCCCGCAGCATCGCTGCCAGCGTGTCCACGGCCTGATCCAGATTGGCGGTGTGATCCCCATCCGACTCCGCTTTGCGCCCCGCGCGATCTTGAAAGCCCTGCCCATCCTCGGTCACGATAGTCTCTTCCTCTCGCCCTTATAACAATCATGGGGATTATCGGAGCAAGCGGGGTCGGAATTTAGCAGAACCGCCCCGGAAATCATCGATTTCCGGGGCGGTGTACAAATAGGTACGTAGAAGGGGTTACTTGACGGAGGTGAGCGGGATCAGGGCGACGGCGTTGGGAACGAAGGCGACGTTGCCCTGCCGTCCCTTGGCGCTCTCGGTGTACGCGCGGTCGCAGGCGTTGCAGAAGGTGCAGGGGTCCGTGTGGCAGTCCGCCGTGATTTTGGCTACGCGCGCCTTCTTGTCCTCCGCCCGCAGGTAGCCCTTCGTCACACCGCAATCGATGTGGTCCCAGGGCAGCGGCTCGTCGTAGGCTTTGAAGCGATTGGCGAAGAAAGCGGGATCCACGCCGGTGTCCGCACACGCCTGCAGCCAGCGCTCCACGTCCAGATACTCATCCCAGGCGTCGAAGACCTGCCCCCGCCTCCATACCAACTCGATGACATCGGCTAGCCTCCGATCCCCCAACGACAGGATACACTCCAGGTGGGTCCCGTTCGGATCGTTCGGGCGGTAGGAGACGGCGCGATCCCGCAGCGACTTCTTGAGCATCTGCTGCTTACGGTCTATCTCCGCAGCCGTATCCTGGCCGTGCCACTGGAAGGGCGTGAACGGCTTCGGCACAAAGGCGGAGACCCCGATGGTGATGGTGGGGTTCTTGACGCCGTTCTTGCGGGCGATGGCAGCGCACTTCGTGGCCAACTGTCCGATGGCGATCACGTCTTCATCCGTCTCGGTGGGCAGAGAGATCATAAAGTAGAGCTTGATCCGCTGCCAGCCGTTCTGGAAGGCGGCCTCGCAAGCCGCGAACAGGTTCTCCTCGGTGACGCCCTTATTGGTCACATCCCGCATCCGCTGCGAACCGGCCTCCGGCGCGAAGGTGAGGCCCGTCTTGCGCACCTTATTGATCTCCTGCACCAGCTTTACGCAGTCCTGATCCGCGCGGAGGCTGGGCAGCGATACCCCCACCTTGCTGCCGGCGTACTTATCGATCAGATCATGCACCACGTCTTCCACGCGGCTGTAGTCGGCGGTGGAGAGAGAGACCAGCGAAATATCCTCATGCCCCGTATTGCGCACCAGCTCCTCCGCAAGCTGGTTCAGCTTCTCCGGGGTCCGCTCCCGCACCGGGCGTGTGATCATCCCCGCCTGGCAGAAGCGGCAGCCGCGCGTGCAGCCGCGCATCACCTCCAGCGAGATACGGTCATGGACCACCTCGATGAACGGGATGATGGGCTTTGTGGGGAAGTCGAGCGCATCCACATCCTTGACCCACTGGCGGGTCACCACCGGCGGCACATCGGGGCGCAGGGGACGCGTGGCGATCAGGCGGGGCATGGTATCGTGCGCGGCCTGCGCGTCGGCCTCGCTCACTCCGGCCCGTTCCAGCCGCCCGAGGCGCAGGGCTTCGGTCTCATATTCCGGCGCATAGAAGCGGGGAACGTAACAGCCGGGGAGGTTGGCGATCCGAAGCAGCAGCTCCTCACGGGAGAGAGAACGATTGGCCTTGAACGTCTCCGTGAGGCTGGGCAGGACCTCCTCCGCCTCGCCAATGACGAACACATCAATGAATGGGGCCATCGGCTCGGGGTTGAAGGTGCAGTGCCCGCCCGCGAAGATAATGGGCCAGTGCCCGCCCTCCGGCTTGCCGCCATCCCGATCCAGCGACCGTACCGGGATGCCGCCCAGGTCCAGCATATTGAGGACGTTGGTATAGGAGAGTTCAAAAGAGAGCGCGAAGCCGATCAGGTCGAAGGCATAGAGCGGTGTCCGGGTCTCCAGCGTGAAGAGCGGGACCTCCGCCTGGCGCATCGCCTTCTCCATATCCGGCCAGGGCGCATAGACCCGTTCGCACACCAGATCCTCCCGCAGATTGAGCTGGTGGTAGATGATG
>DATGIG010000199.1:0-3679 GCA_035295825.1 Chthonomonadaceae bacterium
CACCATTCTCTACTTCGACCACACGGCGAGTATGAGTGGGGGTGAGATCGCGTTGCTGCATCTGCTGCAAGCGCTGGATCGCGCTCGCTATGTCCCCCTGGTCGTGCTGGGGATCGACGGACCCCTCGCCCAACGCCTCCAGGCCATGGGCATCGAAACCCTGGTCCTCCCCCTCGATCCTCAAGTCGCTCAGACCCGCAAAGATAGCCTCAAGGGAGGCGGTCTGCTCCGATTGGGCTCCCTCGGACGCTCCCTGCGCTATGCGCTGCGCCTGGCACGCCTGATGCGTTCGCGTCAGGTGGATCTGGTGCACACCAACTCCCTCAAAGCCGACATCCTCGGCGGGATCGCCGCGCGCCTGGCCGGCGTTCCGGTGATCTGGCATGTGCGCGACCGCATCGCCGATGACTATCTTCCCGCCCTGGCCGCACGCGGTTTCCGGCTGTTGTGTCGTCTGCTGCCTCACTACATCATCGCCAACTCCCATGCCACCCTGCAGACGCTGTCGACCCCTCCGCATGGCGGGGCTGCGGTCATTCACAGTGGGGTGGTGCGCTCATCGTTGCGGGTGGTGCATGATGGGGTTCCGGATCCGGTGTTGTCGGCGAGTTCGGAGGTGGGGGGGCGATCTCCGGTGATCGGGTTGGTCGGTCGGATCAGTCCGTGGAAGGGGCAGCACATCTTCATTTCGGCAGCCTCGGCGGTGGTGAAGCGCTATCCTACGGCCCGCTTTGAGATCATCGGTTCGGCTCTATTTGGTGAGGAGGCCTATGAGCGGGAGGTTCGGTCTCAGGTGCAGGGGTTGGGTCTGGAGGGTTGTGTGGAGTTCACGGGTTTCTGTGAGGATGTTCAGTCTCGGATGCAGGGGTTGGATATTCTGGTGCATGCCTCGACGACGGGGGAGCCCTTCGGTCAGGTGGTGGTGGAGGGGATGGTGTTGGGCAAGCCGGTGGTGGCGACCAATGGGGGGGGAGTTCCGGAGATCGTGTTGGATGGGGAGACGGGAGTGTTGGTTCCGATGGGGGATGCTGTTTCGATGGCGGAGGCGATCTGTGGGTTGTTGGCGGACCCGGCTCGGGCGCAAGCCATGGGACTTGCCGCCAGAAACAGAGCGCTCGACCACTTTACGGTAGACCTGGCTGCGCAAAAAGTACAGCAGGTGTACGACCTGTTCTGTAAGCCCGGCTCACGGGGGAAACCAGATAGCGCCATAGGGGTTTGAACGTACCTTCCCATAATCGTCTTGGAACCGTCCCTCCCATTTGCGGGAGGGACGTTGTTTATGGACGGGTAGGATATTTAGCAGGAGAATGACGGGCGCGTCTCGAAATGAGACAGCAATACCATTCAGAGCTCCTGCATAGTACAAGGGGCTACGCGGAGGATTTCCATCGCGAACGACGCACAGAGAGGCGAAACAGTATGGACAGGATCACGCGAAGACGCTTTCTGGAACAATCACTGTGGGTTGCGGCGGCGGGGCTTGCCGGAGTTGGGTTGGCGGAGGATGCACAGGCACACTCCGGGTCCCGGCCCCGGCGTATGGGCGCGAACGACAAGATCCACATCGCCTGTATCGGAGTAAACGGGCGAGGAATGTCTCATGTCGGCGCCTACCTGGATCGGAATGACGTGGAGTTGGTGGCGATCTGCGATGCGGATGAGTCCGTCATTCCCAGGGCGCAGGAGGCCGCCGTCAAGAAGGGCAAGACGAAGCCCGCTGCCGTGCAGGACATCCGGAAACTGCTGGAGGATAAGAGCATCGATGCGGTCTCCATTGCGACGCCGAACCACTGGCACGCGCTGGCGGCGATCTGGGCGATGCAGGCGGGGAAAGATGTCTATGTCGAGAAGCCGGTCAGCCACAATGTGAGTGAGGGGCGACGTATTGTCGAGGTAGCGCGAAAGACCGGGCATATCTGCCAGGCCGGAACGCAGTCCCGCTCCGCACAGGCATGCCGGGATGCGATGGCCTTTATCCACTCCGGTAAGATCGGCAAAGTGCTCTTATCGCGGGGCCTCTGCTACAAGCGGCGCGACAGCATCGGTAAGACGGATGGTCCGCTGCCCATACCGGAATCCATCAATTATGACCTCTGGCTGGGGCCGGCGCCGCAGAAGCCGCCCATGCGCAAGCACTTCCATTACGATTGGCACTGGTTCTGGGACTACGGCAACGGCGATCTGGGCAACCAGGGGATCCATCAGATGGACATCGCCCGCTGGGCGCTGAATAAGAAGACGCTGCCGCACAGCGTGATGGGCCTCGGTGGACGCTTCGGCTATGTGGACGACGGCGAAACGCCCAACACCGAACTCTCGTTCTACGACTATGGGGACATGCATCTCATCTTCGAAGTGCGCGGCCTGAAAACGGACGGCCTGAAGGACACCAAGATCGGCAACATCGTCTATGGGACGGACGGCTATGTCGTCTTCTCCGACAATTACGGCAAGTCGGCGGCTTTCGACAACAAGGACAATATGATCCAGAAGTTTAGTGGCGGCGGCGACCACTTCGCCAACTTCCTGGACGCGGTGCGCAGCCGCAAGATGGCCGATCTGCATGCGGATGTCGAGGAGGGCCACCTCTCCAGCGCGCTTTGCCACCTGGGGAATATCTCCTATCGCCTGGGAGACATGCAGCCTTTCAATCCCAAGACCAGCGCCTTCGGCGATAACAAGGATGCGGCGGAGACCTTCGGTCGCTTTGAACAGCACCTGGCGGACAATGGGGTGAAGCTGGAGGAGGCGAGCTACCGGCTGGGACCTACGTTGAGGATCGACCCGAAGAAGGAGCGCTTCCACGACAGTCCGCAGGCCAACGCGATGCTGACCCGCGATTATCGCGCTCCGTTCAGCGTGCCGCAGAAGGCATAGTCGGGAGCGGGCCGTGAGAGGGCAGGCTGAAAGCACTGGACGATGGTATGCGGTCGTGAGGCGTCCGCTTCCGTTAGGTATCCTCCTGCTTACGCTCTCCGCCCTCTATCTGGTCGGCCCGGCCCGAAATTCCATGAGTGCCGCAACTGCCGGGATCGTCCTGCTGCATTTAGCGCTAGGTGTGCTGCTCCTTGTCCCTGTCGGCATGGCATTGGCACGGCGCTGGAGCGCACACCGGATCGCTCTTAGAGCAACGCAGGGTACGGACCTCACACGGAGCGGGATTTGGCGGCTGGGGCTGCTGAGCGTGTCCGCCGGTATCTGCGCCCTGACCGGCCTGGAATTGGCGCTCCGTGCAGCGTACGGCGCAAGTGTCGCCCATGACGTTGTCGTCTGGCAGATGCATCTCGGCTTCGGTTTTGGGGGAGTGGCGCTGTTCGGGTTCTGGCGGCTGTGGGACAGCCGCCGGCGTACCCTCCATCCCGCAGGAGCCTCTGTGGAGGCGATTACAACGCCCTCTTCCGCGTTTCACCTCCTCTCTCTCCCTCCGGTCCGCCTGATGCTCATCGGAACGGCGGTCCTCTGCGCGGCCTCCGTCGCCGCCGATTACCGGCCCGATCCCTACTTTCGTGACCTGACCGCCACCAATCCCCGGCAGGTCGAGCCTGCATTACGCAGTATCTTCCCAGCAGGCACCCGCCTGGCCGATGGGATCGCGCCGAACGCCCTGCAGGATACGCCCTCTGCCGCCTATTGCGGACGTGCGGGCTGTCATGTGGCGGCCTATCGGGAGTGGCTC
>DATGIG010000200.1:0-10620 GCA_035295825.1 Chthonomonadaceae bacterium
CAACCGCTCGATCCCCTTCCAGAGCTTCGTGTAGTTTGTTACCCCTCGGAGCGTCAACGCCTCTTCGCGTAGTCCCAAGGGCAGGATGAAGAACCACTGCTCCCGCCCCTCCAGGTAGCCGCTCTGTGCCTCCTGGACACAGCAGGCATCCTCGAACATCAGCTTCTGCCCCGCGCCGAGGAAGCCGGAGCGACAGAGGCAGTGGTTCTGCGCCCCATCCTGGATATACCCCATGTGGAGCGGGACGATAGCGACGCCCTCCGCCGCGCCGTTGGTCAGTTCCATGTTGCCGTAGCCCCGCACCTGGGAGAGTTTGAGCCCCGTCAGCGGCGGAACGAAGCTTCCGGGGCAGTCCTGGCCGAAGAGCGGCAGCACGGTCAACACGCCGGAGCGCTGCGGCGCACCCAGGGTGTAGCCGCTCAGATCGAAGGCGCTTCCTGCCAGGTTGGGGAGCTTCATAGCATGCATTCCTGTTCGATCCGCTCCAGACGCCGGAGCAGAAACGCGCGGAGACCGGCCCGCGTTGCGGGGGTATCCGCCAGCAGGTGAAAGTTCAGCAGCAGGTCGGTAAAATCATCCTGATGCCAGAACGCCAGTTCCGGCAGGTTCCGGGCCGGTCTCCGGAGGGTCAGGTCGTCGGCAGGGGAGAACTTGCTATGGCAGAAGACCACCGGAGTTTCCACACCGAGGCAGGGGAGGGTCGCAACCACGCGCGCAAGATCGCCTTCATAGCAATTCTCATACCCATCCGAGACGATTACCACCAGGTCGGGTTGGTGCTCCAGGGCGTCCAGCAGAGGCTTCGCCAGATCCGTAGGGCCTTCGGGCGCAGGCGGCCAACCGAACCCTCCTACAACCAGTACCTGATAGGCGTCGCACCGTTGCTGCAGCACCCGCTCCAGGGCAAAGGATTGCGCCAGCGTACAGTAGGCGCGTTCGCCATAACCGCGCATAGATGAGGACGCGTCCAGCACCATGACGAGTTTGCCGTGAAAACGCGGCAAACGCACGCTGGCGCGCGCAACCGCCGCCTCCAACGCGGATACCAACGCCGGTGTCGAGCCACCGCGATACAAGTGCGTCAGCAGCGAAGCAATCTCCCCCCGGTTCGTCGCCGTGACGGTCTCCGGCGGAGCGGTTACTCCTTCCAGTTGCGTTTCATAGTGGGTGTAGTGGCGGCGATAGTCGGCACTCTCGGGGAAAGTGGGTTCTTGCTCGTGCTTTCCCCTTCCCAGCAGCGCTGCGAGGGCTTCCACGCGCGCCGGCTCCCAGGTGAAGCGGAGCAAGTGGCGTCGGACGTACTCCCGGTTTCCATCCGGCTCTATCAGGTGGCGCATACTGGCCCGCGCGGTAGCTTTGCCCAGCGCGTGTTCGAGGCACTCCTGAACCGCCGGGCATCGCTTCGCCGCCATGTCTTCCATGTCGGGATGGTTGAGCAGATACGATGCGATGGCACGGGTGGTATGCTTGTGGTTGGCGCGTGCCCGCCGCAATGCCAGAAAGACCGTCAGCACGGTATCCGGATTCAGAGAGACCAGCAGCAGTACGCCGACCCGCTCAAGCAGTTTCCGATCTCCCTCGCTCATTCCATGGCGAGAGCGCTCCAGCAACTGATAGAGGATCCTGGCCCGCTGCCAGGCCGTCACACCCTGGGCCAGGCTATAGAGCGCAGACAGCGTCGGATCGGCAGCGTAAGCGGCGCGATGGAGCGCCTCGTCGCTCCAGTGCACGGGTTGCCCATCGCGCCGCAACGTCATCGGCTCCTGCTCGGCCCGCAGATGCTGCCAGAATGAATTATCCCCGCGCTGTGCCGGTTGCATGGGTCGTTACTCTGCTATAGGAATGGTTACGGGAACGGCTGTTCGGTGGTGGCGAGGCGCATTCCCCGTCGGGTCAGATCGGCGACGAAATCGATCTGGTTCTGTTCGAAGCCGGTGACGGGCGAGACGGCGTCCGTCAACAGGACAAGCTTCTCGATCTCATTGTGATGGCCGAAGGCATCGGCGAGGTCGCGCACCGTGTTGGCGACGCAGTGGCTCCCCGCCTCTCCGGCGATGAGGACCCTATCCGCACTCCGCAGCGCCGCGATCAGGTCGGTATTCTGCTCCGTGGCCGGGTCGTCCTGATCGGGCACTTCCGCCCGGATGGCACTATAATGTTCGGTCCAGAGATTGCTCCCCTTCAGGACATAGTTCACCACGGCATAGCGCGATTCCCACTCCCGCAGGGCCGCAAACAGTTCCGGCTGTACGGCATGCCCCAGGCTGCCTATGAGGCAGTGATAGGGCCAGAGAAACAGGGTATAGCGCCCGGTCCTCTCCAGGGCATGTACATACTCCAGCGCCCTCTCCCGATTCTCCGGAAGGGTCGTGGTCCAGTGCCCGGCTTCTACATCGGCAGCGCTGACCGGCGTAAAGGGCGGAGGGTGTTTGCCCTCCGCATCCTGCCAGAAGATCGGATGGGCGATATGGACCGTGTGGTGGCTATCCAGAGTGACGTGGATTGCATCCACTTGCGGCCCGACCCGCAGGATCATCTGCGCAAGTCGGGCCATGTCCTGCTCCGCACCAGGCACATACAGCGCGCCCCGTTCGGGGTCGCAGAAATCCACCTGGGGATCTATAATCAGTAGAGCCGTTCGCATGGCTTCTCCTCCGTTATCGAATCGCCAGCATCCGGTTCAGGGCGATGCGCGCATCGGCGGCGATGTCGGGCCGGACCTTCACCTGGTTTACGACCCTCCCCTGCTCCAGCTCTTCCAGCACCCAGAGCAGGTAGTGGGGATGGATGCGGTACATGGTCGAGCAGGGACAGACCACGGGGTCCAGGCAGAAGATGGTCTTATCCGGATGCTCATGGGCCAGGCGGTTGACCAGATTGATCTCGGTCCCCACAGCCCAGGTGGTTCCGGCAGGCGCTTCCGAGATGACTTTGATGATCCTCTCCGTCGAGCCGTTGAAGTCGGACGCCTGCACGACGTCGAGTGGGCACTCCGGATGGACGATCACCTGGACGCCGGGATACTCCGCACGCGCCTGGGCGATCTGCCCCACATGGAAACGGCCATGGACGGAGCAGTGCCCCTTCCAGAGCAGCACTCGGCTGGAGCGCACCTTCTCGGGCGTCACGCCTCCAAACGGTTTGAAGGGGTCCCATAAGAGCATGTCCTGTTCGGGATCGAGGCCCAGGCTGACGGCGGTGTTGCGCCCCAGATGCTGATCGGGAAAGAAGAGCAGCTTATCGCCCTGCTCCAGCGCCCACTCGACCACCTTGCGGGCATTGGAGGAGGTGCAGGCCGCGCCGCCGTTGCGCCCAACAAACGCTTTGAGCGCGGCGGTGGAGTTCACATAGGTGATGGGGACGATGCGGGACGTATCCGTCGCGGTGGCGAGGTCCTCCCAGCAGTCCTCCACCTGCCCGCTGTTCGCCATATCCGCCATCGAGCAGCCGGCGCTCATGTTGGGCAGAACGACGATCTGCTCGTCGGTGGTGAGGATATCGGCGGATTCGGCCATAAAATGGACGCCGCAAAAGACAAAAAACTTCGCTTCGGGATGTTCGGCGGCGAGTTGGGAGAGTTTGAGGCTATCGCCTCGAAAGTCGGCCCACTTGATGATTTCGTCGCGCTGGTAGTGGTGTCCGAGAATGATCAGGTCGTCGGCCAGGCAGCGGCGAACGGTAGCGATACGAGCGTCGGTCTCCTCCGGCGTGAGTCGGGTGATCTCCATGGGGAGGGGTTGCTGCAACATGGAATTATCTCCTCGGGGCGAGCAGTCTGAACAGAGCCGATCTTCAGCGAGATTATTTCTCGCCTGCTATCATTATTGGCCCTTCAGACGGGGATGTTGACATCGCCCTATGTGTGGTTGCGTTCTGCACAACGCCGCAAGCGCTGCGCGAACTTCGATTGTTCACTCATTGGTACGCTTCACAACGCAAAAAAGTGTCTTATCCGCCTACAAACGCGAAGATTTGTCGTCGGATTAGCTCTCACGCTGTGTCTGCGTCGTGTCACGATGCCGTGTGATCTCGACACCGACGGAGGCTACAATGGAGTTCATGGGCGGCGCGAGTTTCTGGACGCGCAGTTGGATCGCCTCGACAAGCGAAAATTCCACAAAGAGGTCGGAAATGATGTGGGCTGCCAGAGCTTCGAGGAGGCGATATTGCGTCTCCGTTCCCACCTGAACGATACGCTTGGCGACACGCGCATAACTTACAGTATCATGAAGGCGGTCACTCTCGCCTGCTGCGCGGGTGTCCACGGTTAGACGCACATCCACCAGATAACGATGCCCCACGGTCTGCTCCGCGTCGGAAGCGCCATGAAAGGCATAGAACTCCAAGCCGTTGATGATAATGGCGTCGGTGGTTTCGCTCATTTTTGATCCGTGTTCAGGGAAACGCGCTATTCCGTAGCTACGTAGGGTAGATTGTACCTGAGAAATGGGGCGTGAAAGGCGCAATCGGGTTCGGGAGAACATAGCATATGGCTCTGATAGCGGGACTGGCGTTGATGTTTTCAGGCATGCTCTGCCTGTTGTGCGGCGGCGTGATTGCGGTGGTCCGCAAGCAGGTGACCGGCTTTATGGGCAAAGTACCGACAGAACTACATGGGATGGTGACGGAGAACGTGCCGGAGGTCAAAAGAGGCCTGGCTGCCCTGAAGCTCATGCCGCGTATTGTTCAGATCCTCTTTGGGATCGGCGCAGTGCTGTCCGTGTTGGGCTGGGCCATCCTGCCCACCTGGTGGCTGAAGCTCCTCGTCCTACTCGGCGGCGTCGGCCTGGCCTTCGGCGCAAAGCCCCTGATGAAACGCCTGACGCCCCTGATCCGGCGGCGTCTCCACCAGGAGTTGGACGCACGCCTGTAACTTTTTTAGCTCTTCCAGCGCTTGCCGAGGGTGATGGATTGGGCTCGCAAGGGGTCTTCCGTTCTCCCTGTTTTCGCCAGACCAGCACCGATCCACCCTTCCAACTCGGCCTCTTGTCGCGCTGCCTCCTCCGGCTGCTCCTCCGCGAGGTTACGCGTCTCCTCCGGATCGGTAGTCAGGTCGTACAGTTCGCGCATGGGCATGCCATGATGGTCCGACTCCCGGGCCAGGATGAACTTGGTGGTCTCCGTGCGTATCCCCCACTTTGCTTGCCAGGTGTTCTCGCAGCAGATCACCCGGTCCCAGCCGCCCGTCTCCTCCTGCCCAGTCGCCAGCGGCCAGAGGTTTCTCCCCTCCATCTTCTCCGGCACAGGCGCACCGACCGCATGGAGCAGCGTGGGCGCCAGATCCAGATGCTGGACCAGCGGGACAACGGTCGTATTCGCCGGTATAAGACGTGGATGGCGCATCAAGAGCGGAACATGGATCACATCATCGTAGAGACCGTGATGATCGAAAAAGATATCGTGCTGGTACATGCTCTCGCCATGATCGCCGGTCAGCACGACCAGCGTATCCTCCGCCAGTCCCATCTCGTCCAGAGCGCTCAGGATTTCGGCGATTCCATCATCCACATGGCGGATCTCGGCGTCATAGAGGGAGGCGACGTACCCCGCGTCCGTCACCGGCCCCAGTTTGTTGAACCAGACGTCGCAGAACATCTCCCAGAACGGCTGCCTTTTAATCGGTTCGAAGCTCGTATATTCGGATGAGAAGGGGTTGCGGTCTTTCGGGTAGAATACCCGATACCGCTCCGGAGGCAGATAGGGCGTGTGCGGCTCCCAGTAGTGCAGGAACAGGAAGAACTTCTCGTGCGCATGGCTCTTGATCCAGGGGATGGCGCGCGCATTGATCTCCTCGCAGGAGACGAGCAGACGCAGTTTGTGATGGAACGAAGGATTGATATAGAACTCATAGCCCCGCGCCAGCCAGGGTTTGATGTCGTAGAGATTATCCACCGCCGCCGTGGTATATCCCGCGTTCTGCAGGAGTTCCGGCAGCACGGGGATTTTCCGGTCCAGCTCCGCCTGGCCTCCATGGCAGACGATATTGTGTGTGAGCGGATGGAGTCCGGTGTAGAGGGTCGTATGCGCGGGCGTTGTGGGAATGCCTGGTGCAAAACAGCGGGAGAAGCGGGCGCCCTGCGACGCCAGGCGATCTATGGTCGGGCTGGTCGGCTTGGGATATTGGTAACATCCCAGGCGGGTTGCACGTAGAGTATCCACAACGATAATAATGATATTCATGGCGACTATTATAGGCCCGAAGGCATGGGAAGTCAATGCAGCCCACTTCTCAAGCGCCCCACGAGGGATATTTACCGCATTCTGGCTCCCTGTCAAACGCTGCCACAACTCAAGAAATTCCGAAGGCGGGAACTTTCCCGCCTGTGGCAATCGCTTGACAGTTTAGCGCCCTCATGCTATAGTACATCGTATTGTGATTGCAGACCCTGTCACAAAAGGGCTTGTGTCTGCCCTCCTCCCAGGGAGGATTTTTTCAAGGAGGCCGTATCGTGAAGGACTCGGACAAGCCGAGCAGCGCGGATTCTCATCTGGACAATCCGGCAAATGAGACCCCAACGGTAGTGAACACAGGCACGGTGACCAGAGAGCGTTTCGCGCGTCAACGTAGAGCCACGTTCTGGAAAAATACTCGCTGGACAATGCTCGCAGTTGCCAGCCTCTTCACGATGGCGTTTGGCACCATCCTAGGTAATTTCTGTCTGCGCAGCCCTGCTCTTGCCCGAATGTTCTTTCACATTAACCCAATGGTCGCTTTCTCACATCCGGGCGATCCGCTACTGGCAAGTTTTGACCCCAAAAAAGAGTTCCCGAACGCACACACCATCAACGTGCTGATCCTGGGTTGCGACGTAGATTATTCGGACACCAGGCCCGTCGAGTTGAAGAATTCTCGGGGACGAAGCGATTCCATCATGATCGCGCATGTAGATTTCGACAATCAGACGATCAATATCCTGAGCATACCTCGCGATACCGCCGTCAACATCCCCGAACATGGCTTTCATAAGATCAATGCCGCGCACGCCTATGGAGGTGCGGATCTCTCCCAACGCACGATCCGCGATACGTTCGGCATAGTTCCCGATTACTATGTCGGACTGAACTATGATACTTTTGAAAAAGTCATAGACCAGGTCGGCGGTGTCGATATCACCGTTCATAAGAAACTGGACTATGACGACAATTGGGGCAACTTACACATCCACCTAAAGCCCGGATTCCAACACCTCAACGGTAGGGATGCCATGGGTTACGTCCGTTATCGTCACTCCGACGGCGATCTGGCACGGGCGGAGAGGCAGCATGAGTTTCTGGAGGCCCTCAAGCAGAAAGTCGGTCTGGCAACCTTTTCCAAGTTGCCGGAATTGGTGAATACCGTCTCGGACAGCCTCGAAACCAATATGAAGACTGAGCAGATCCTCGCGCTGGTACACTTCTCGCGTAACCTGCCGAAAGAGAGGATGCAGTCGGAGACGCTTCCGGCCCTGGAAGCCAAAAACTTCGTCTATCTCGACCCCATCAAGAGCGAGAGCGTGATTCGACGGCTCTTCTTCAATAATGAAAATCTCGTCGCCATCAACGTTAACCTCCCGGAACGCTCTACAATAAACCGTTCCGGCAGTAAGAAACGGCATACCTCACATTCGGATGATGAGAACGTGCCTCGCGATGACGATGGTAAGCCGCTGATCGATAATGACAATAACGCTCCCAAGCCGTCAAAAGACGCTCCGCCTGATTCGACCTCCGATGGCAGCGGTAAACCCGATGCCGGGGAGAAGAGCGATCCGTCGAAGAAACCGGACGCAAAACCCGACGAGAACAAGGGCGATGGCGACAAATCCGGTGGCAAGTCCGGTGATGGCAAAGATAACGGCGCCAAGCCGGCTGCCAGTGGAGAGATGGTCGGTTAACCTCGTGCTTCCGTAATCCTTTTTTGCGCATGGATATTGACATTTGCCCCAATAGGTGTATATACTCCTATTTGAGGAGAGACGACTGAATGGAAGAGACGACCAAGATCCGTATACCCGAGAACCTGAACGGACAACTTATGGAGGTAGCGTATGGGTGTACCTGTGGACGCATACGCATGGCCTCGCGGGCGGTGACTGCGCTCTTTGAGGAGACGATGCGTCCCGCCGGCATTCAAGGAGCCTCTCAGTTCTCGCTGTTGTGCGCCATCACTCTGATGGGAGAAGTCCCTATCACCCGCCTTGCGGAAGTGATGCTGATGGACCGGACCACCGTCACACGCACCCTGCACTCCCTGGAAGAGGCGGGATGGGTACAGATCTCTCCCGGAACGGACCGCCGTGTCCGCATGGTTGCGGTCACCGAAGCCGGTCGTGAGAAGCTGGCGTACGCGCTGCCGCTCTGGCGCCAGGCACAAGAGAAGATCGTAGCGCATCTCTCCCCTACCCGCTGGGCGCATCTGATGGAAGGACTTCAGGCCGCAGCCCGTATCGGCCCGGGCGCCGACCGATAATGTCTGGCCTTTACCCATGCCCTGACCGATGGAGGCAGGGCAGAAAGGTGCATATACACCTTTTGTGAGCGAAGAAGGAGGACTCCATGCCCGCAACACTGCCGATCCTCGTATTTCTCATCGCCTGCTGCGTGATCTACGGCACCGCGCTCGCCGTTTTCACCATGACCCCCTACGGCATCCAACACGCCGCAGCTCTGGCGGGACTGCCCCCCGCTACACGCAATAGAGTGACCACATTCTGGGCGGGGCTGTTGATCTTGTGGTTTCTCTATGCCTGGAACTGTCTCGCACCCCAAATGTTCGGCAATATCCTGCCCGTGTCGTTTCCCATTCGCGCCCTGACCAGTTTCCTGATCCCCGTTGTCGTCGGCAGCCTGTTGCTCTTTACCTTGCCGGTCCTTCGGAGCATCAACCGTACGATGCCCTCCCACTGGCCGGTAGCGATCCAGACCTTCCGCCTTATCGGGGCGATTTTTCTGCTCTATCAGTCTTTCGGCTCCCTTCCGGCGGAGTTCGCGCTCTGGGCGGGTTGGGGCGATATTCTGGTGGGTGTGCTGGCTCCGTTTGTCGCCTGGAACCTGAAGAAGCGAGGACGTTATGCGATACCGCTGGCCATCGCCTGGAACTGGTTAGGCATCGCCGATTTCGTGTCCGCTATCGTGCATGCGATCCACAGCGGCGCGCGCCTGGACTACCCTATCGGCATCATCCCCGGCTACTTTGTCCCGCTCTGCATCCTGGTTCACCTCTTCTCCCTCCGGAATCTGGCGCTTCAGGGTCGGGGCAATCCGGCTGGATCGTAGACGCTAAATCAGAAGGGGGGAGCCATCGGCCGATGGCTCCCCCCTCCTGATAAATCATGACAACTCTGGCGAGAATACCGCGCGATTAGCGGCTCTCGCGACCTTCGGCCTGGCGCTTGGCTTTCGCGATCTTGCGAAGGCGGGCAGCGGCCTCACGGCGGCGTTTGTCGCTCGGCTTCTCATAGTGCTCATGCGCACGCGCCTCTTTGAGGATACCACTCTCCATCGTGATCTTCTTGAACTTACGCAGCGCTGCATCGATGCTTTCGCCGGGCTTGACTGTCACTTGTGCCAACTGGTTCGATTCCTTTCCTGATTGCCCTCTTCGCCGGGCGGAACGGCGTCGTGAATCGACGCAAAATTTCTAATGTTCATTATACCTCAAGTCCGCGCCATCTGGGTGACAATCGAGAAAAGATTTTCCCTTTTTTTCTTGGGGCGCGCGGTGGATCGAATTGCGCAATCTTCTCCTTGAGAAACCTGCGCAGGAGTTGCCAACGGACACAAAAACTGCTACAATACTATCACTGAAACCCAGCAAATCCAACAGCGCTATCGTTTTCCATCCGGGAGGATCCGACCATCGCACTCCCCCAGCCCTGCAAACGTATCAAACAGCCTCAGCGCCGCCCCCCTCGCGGTGTCCTGGGTCTGCTGACCGCCGTGCTGATGCTGCTCGGTGTGGGCTACGCCACGTATACCCACTCCGCGCCCTCCCTGCCACGGAAACCCGCGCGTCAGACCTCTATACCGGCACAACGCCCCAATGCGCAACCAACCGATTCGCCCGGCCTGCCGGGCACGGTCGGGCGTGCGCCGGAACTGCCGCCGCATCTGCGCCCACTCACGCCGCCCGTCATCAAAGCGCCCTGCGCCATCCTGATCGATGCGGTCAGCGGCCAGGTGCTGTTCGAGCAGAACGCCGATGTGCAGCGCCCGATGGCGAGCACCACCAAGATCATGACAGCGCTGCTCTTCTGTGAGAACGTGCCGGATACCGCCGTCATCACGGCGAGCAAATACGCCGCCTCGATCCGGGACAGTTCGCTGCACATCAAAGAGGGCGAAAAGATCTCCGCGCACGACCTGCTGCGCGCCATCCTGATGCGCTCCGCCAACGATGGCTGTGTCGCCGCTGCCGAGTATACCAGCGGCACGGAGGCGGCGTTCGTCGCCAAAATGAACGAACGCGCCCGGCAACTGGGCGCGACCCACACGCACTTCACCAACCCCCACGGCCTGCACAACCCGCTGCACTATACCACGGCCCGCGACCTGGCCCTCATCGCCCGCGCCGCCATGGAGGAGTCGCGTATCTGCGAAGTCGTCCGGATGCAGAAGTGCCGGATCACCCGCTCCATGGAC
>DATGIG010000201.1:0-4365 GCA_035295825.1 Chthonomonadaceae bacterium
ATTGTAAAGAAAATCGCCCTCCATATCGGAGAAGCCGTAGCGGTTTTTGGCCGGGTCGGTCAGGAGCTTGGCGTGGCGGCGGAAGTCGTCGTAAGTCCAGTCCGAGCGCGGCCCTGGCTCGCCATGCTCGTTGAAGATGCCCGCTTCGCGGAACCAGTCTTTGCGGTAGCGGATGATGATTGCGCCCGTCTGGTTGGAGCCCATGAGGTAGTTGCGGCCGTTGACGATTCCCTCATGCACGGTGGATTGAGGCTGATACTTCGCCTGGTCCCAGCTTTTGAGCAGGTCGGTAATGTCGGCATACATACCCTGGTCAATGGTCTGAGGCAGGTTGCGGCCGACATAGAAGGCGGGCGCGCGGTGCGCGGAGAGCGCGACCGCCAGCGCCGACTGGTAAGTGTCCGCCCACATGTCGAAGTTGATATACTCGATCTTGACGCGGGGATGCTCCAGTTCGAACAGGGACTGATTGTAGAGTCCGATGAGGGTGTTGAGATCGCCCTGATGGATCGTCTTTTCGATCGGAGAAGGATACGGCCCGGAATCGAAGGGCAGCAGCACGCCGCCCCAGGTGTCCGGCACGCGCACGATCACGTTCTTATAGCGGACCTTCTGCGCGTCCGGCAACTGCTCGTACTGGCTGGGGGTCAGGTCCTTGCTCAAATCCGGGCCGCCGCCAAAAAGCCCGCTGCGTCCGCAGCCGGCGAACAGGAGGATCCCCAGCAATAACACGCCACTGACTCGACGCCGCATGCAATGCCTCATAGCGATACCGATAGGCTACAGATTACAGGGAAGCGGATGGCTTCCCTGTAACCTATCCATTATACTCGCAATTCTGCGGATTGCCGGTAAACCGGTTTACCAGGATCAGGCTGCCCGATCTATTGCCAGGGCTGCAGGATGATCTTGGCGCATTCGTGGGAGGCGGAAAGCTCCATGGCCTGCTGCGCCTGGCTCATCGGGATCACGTGGCTGATGAGCCGGCTCACCTGCGGCGCGCGCTGGATCACCTGCATCACCTTCGGGTAGAGCGCCAGGTTGTAATGCCAGGAGCCGATCAGGGTCAGCCCTTTGCGGATCAGGTCAGGACTGACGCGGATGGGCAGGTCCTTCTCGTAGTTCTCGCCGATGAACGCGACGCTGCCCTTGCGGCGGGTGGCGTCTATGCAGAGCCGCTGCGCCTCTACCACGCCGGAGCAGTCCAGCGATTTGTCCACGCCCACGCCCCCGGTAAGGTCCTTGATCTGCGCGACGACATTCGGGTCGCGTGGGTCCACGACGGCCTCGGCGCCCAGCTCTTTCGCCAGCCGGACGCGGTACGGCAGATACTCGGCCACGATGGCTCGCGCGCCTCTGTAGACCGCGTTGACGATGGCGCCCAGCCCCACCGGCCCCGCGCCGGTTATGAGCACTGTATCGAATGCATCCACCTGCATCCGGTCGAACGCGCCGAACGAGGGTCCCAACGCGCAGCAGGCCAGGGACGCCTGCTCGTAGGATATGCCTTCCGGGATCGGTAGCAGCAGCCACGACTGCTTGAGCAGATACTGGGCCATCGTCGTCGTGCCTTCCGGCGAGCCGTGAACGGCGGCGAAGTCCGGCGCATGCTCACAATGGATATAGTCTCCCGCCAGGCACAGCGGGCACGCGCCGCAGGCGCTCAGCGGCATCGCCACCACCCGGTCTCCCACCTGCGCTTTGCCGGGTGCGGCGACCGCAACCACCTCGCCCGCCGCCTCATGGCCCAGATATTCGCTCTTCTGGCCCGAAAGAAACAGCTTGTATTCCGTACACATCGGGGCTGCGTGGATCTTCATCAGGACCCAATCGTCCTTCGGACGCGGGTCCGCTACGTTCACCACCTCCGCCTTCCGATCGCCGGCGATAACGACTTTACGCATTTTCCCTCTTTCTATGGTCTCTGCTCTGACTGGCAGAACATTCCCGCCCGGAATCTTTCTCTCACCCCTCCCGGCATTCCTTCTTCTGCCCAACTTCGGTACGTGCTGCCAGCTTGCGAAGACATTAACCACCCGCTACGCTAGAGACCACAGTGGGCCACAGAGATCACAGAGGAAAAGCAAAAAGAGAAGAGAGAAGCAGGCGGTACGCGCAGCAAGCTTCTGCCTCTTACTCCTTACGAGCGAGTTCACAGAGAAAAGACCATCCTGGCCGCCTCCGCTTCTAAAGAGCAGAAATGGCAGAAGGAAATGAGCAGGGTTTTTCTCTGTGGTCTCCTTCGCTGACAGCAGAGGCACAGGCTTTCCTTCCTGCACCAGCCTCTTCTTCTTTTCTCTCTTTGTTTTTCTCTCTGTGTTCTCTGTGCGTCTCTGTGGTCTCTAGCGTAGCGGGTGTTTCGTCTTTCTGCAAGCTGGCGGCAGGTAGATGTCAGGAAGAAAGAGAAATGTAGGGCGCATTTTCAGCGAGGATGAGGGGAAGTATGAAGAGACAGGTTCTGAGTGAGGAGCAGATCGAGCAGTTTATCGCGCGCGGGCACGTCGTCCTGCATGACTGTTTTCCCCGCGAAGTGGCAGCGGAGTGGGTGGCGCACGCCTGGATACGGCTAGGGTTGGACCCGGAAGACCCGGCGACTTGGCAGAAGCCGCGCATTCAGATGCCGAGCGTCCGGTTTATCCCCTGGAAGGAGATGGCGCCCAAAGCCTGGGCGGCGGCGTGCGACCTGATGGGCGGGGAGGAGCGCATCAAAGCGCCCAGCAACATGAGCGACGGGTTCATCATCAATTTCTGCATCGGAGCGGACAGGCCGTGGCAGGACCCTTCCCCGCAGTCGCCCGGCTGGCACAAAGACGGCGATTTCTTCCGCCATTTCCTGGATAGCCCGGAGCAGGGACTGCTCACCCTGGTCTACTGGACCGACGTCGGACCGCGGGGCGGCGGCACGCTGGTCGCCTGCGATTCCGTGCCGGTGGTGGCGCGCTATCTGCAAGCCCACCCGGAGGGGACGATCCTGCGGGAGTTCAACTTCGGCTCGCTCATCACGCAGTGCCGGGACATCATCGAGTTTCGCGGGCAGACCGGGGACGTGGTGCTGCTGCATCCGTTCGTGCTGCACGCCTCCTCGCAGAACCTCTCCGGCAAGCCGCGCTTCCTGACCAATCCGCCCATTGTCCTGAAAGAGCCGATGAACTTCAACCGGGAGATCCCGGACGACTTCTCCCCGGTCGAGCAGGCGGTGCTACGGGGTCTGGGCGTGGAGCGGCTGGATTTTCAGCCGGCCGGCCCGCGCGAGCGGGTTCCCACAGAGCGCGAGCGCCTGCAGAAGCAGATGCTGGAGGAAGAGGCCGCCCGCCTCGGTCCGCAGGCGGCTCGAAGCTGAAACCTCTTTCTATAAGGAGAATGTGCGTGATATTATTGAGACGTCCGTGGCTGCTCGCTGGCCTGCTGGGGTGGGCGCTGGCGGCGCCTGTCGCCCATGCCAGCGATACCGGCCGGCAGATCGGCAATTTCCTCTCGGGGCCAGGGACCATCGCCTATGGCGTGATCGGCATCGGGCTGCCCCTGCTCACGGATGGGCCGCAGGGGAAGAACCATACCCTCCGCGCCATCGACTCGCTGGGCGTGAGCCTGCTGCTCTCCGAGGGGCTCAAAGACCTCATCAAGGAGAAGCGCCCCGATTCCAACGAGCACGACAGCTTTCCCAGCGGGCACGCTACCGGCGCCTTCTCCATCGCGACCATGGAGAGCGCCTTCCATCCCAGAGACGCCGTCTACTGGTATGCCGGCGCGACGGCGATCTCCGTGTCCCGCTTCACCCTGCACCGGCATACGGTCGGGGACGTGCTGGCCGGGGCGGCGCTGGGCTACGGCGTTTCGCGCTGGGAGCTTGCCCAGCATCATGGATTGGTACTGACCCCCTGGATACAGCCCGAGCGCCGCACCTTCGGCCTGCGGCTGAGCTCACGGTTTTAGCGCCCACTCAGCCTCCAGTATGGGCAGGACGGCTGCCGGATTCAGGTGGATTTCGGCGTGCGGTCCCCCGTCGCGCCTGGTTTGAACTGGACGATGTCCGGCTGGTCGGTAGAGACGTTGGAATGCCGTTTATGCAGCGGACGGTGCTCCTGCGCCTCTACCGACCTCTCCACCATCTTCTCTTTCCGGTGTCCGTTTTTCTTCTTCGCTTTCTCACCTGACATGACTTTTGCTCCTTAAAGCCCCCACCCCCAACCCCTCCCCAAATTTTGGGGAGGTGGGACTAGTAGTCTGTCAAGCCTGAATGGAGGGGTAGAGCTTGTGCAGCTTAATGCGTGCGTCCTCGGTAGTGAAGCGCCAGTGAACGCTCACTTCTGCTAGGTTTCTGGCCTCCTCCCAGGCGAGGGTCTCTTCCGCCAAGATGTCGATGTC
>DATGIG010000202.1:0-7308 GCA_035295825.1 Chthonomonadaceae bacterium
CTGGGCATGGCGTCGCGCGCATTGATGGCCAGATTGACCAGCACCTGTTCGATCTGCCCGGCATCAGCGCGGATCGCCCAGAGGTCGGCGGCGGGCCAGGTGACCAGTAGGATATGCTCCCCGATCAGGCGGCTCAGCATCTTCTCCAGGTTCAGCGCCAGGTGGTTCAGATCGAGCGTTTGCGGCTCGATGATCTGTTTACGGGCAAACGCCAGCAACTGGTCGGTCAGATTGGCCGCGCGCTCCGCCGCCTTCTGTACCTGCTCCAGATGGCTCTGCACGGGGTCCTCGGCGAGGAGGGTCATCTGGGCAAGTTCGGTATAGCCCAGGATCGCCGTGAGCAGGTTGTTGAAGTCGTGGGCCACCCCGCCGGCGAGGCGGCCGATGCTGTCCATCTTTTGCGCCTGCAGCAACTGGACTTCCAGTTGCTTGCGCTCCGCAATCTGCGCTTCCAGTTCGCGCTTCTGCCGCTCCACCTCCTGATAGAGCTGGTCATTGACGATGGAGACGGCGATATGGTTGGCGACGATCTGGAGTTGCTCCAGGTCGGCCTGCGTAAAGTCGCGCACCTCGCGGGTCTCATAGATGCCGATGACCCCGACGATACGGTCCTCCACACAGAGCGGCGCACCGGCATAGGATTGGAAGATATAGGGGTTGCGGATCTGCAGGGTAGGAGGCCGCATCCCCATGTACCGGGTGATGTCCTGGACAGAGAAGGCGCGACGCTGCGCCAGAATGTCGCGTGCGATGCCCCAGTCCGCGGGGATACGCGGCAGCAGATTGATTTCGGGAATGCCGGCGCTGGCCAGGAGAACCAGGTCTTCCCCCTCCAGAATGCGAATGATGCAGCTATCCACGCCAAAGACCTGGCGCACCTGTTCGGCCAGGTCGCTCGCCTGGACCGAGAGGGGGGCGGCCCCGACGACGACCCCGGTCACTCTGGCAATCAGTTTGAGGCGCTCTTCCGTTGCGTGTAACTCTTGTTGTAATCCCTGCACGTCATCCGACATTCCGGCTCTCCGGGGCAAAATATAGGTGGTGATGATGCCTGCTTCTCTATTCTTTTTTGTCACGGGAAACTCCTGCTCGGCCAGACCGACCCGGCATTTTTGCTTGACACTTTCCTGCCGCTTGGGTATACTGGCAGGCACAGCGTCGGGGGCCATCCCTTTCTGCCGTCGACCTCCTGATATTGGACCTCACTCGTGCGTCTCCTGTTCCGGCCTCCCTTTACCGATAATTACGCCAGAGCTGCAGACGCGAAAATCTTTTTCCGAAGCGTGTGTTCACCGGAAAACCTTCCGAGATCGACGCCGCGCTTCCAGGACAGGATGGACGCCCCAATGGCGATTTTGGGTTTCGAGCTGGAAGAGATCGTCCGCCTGATAACGCTTCTGGAAGAGAGCGGTCTGGACGAAATGGTGTTCAAGGAGGAGGGGCGCTATCTCCGTATACGCGGCCCGCGCCTGCCCAAGCAGGCTCCGGCGACGCCTCCTGCCACAAGCCCTTTGCCCCCCCATCCGTCGCGGCCTGCGCTGCCGGCTCCCCGCGCTTCGCGCAAGGCTGCCAAAGCGCCCGTTCCCCTGTCGGAGGACCAGATCGCGCTGACCTCGCCGATGGTGGGAACCTTCTACCGGGCGGAGAAGCCGGGGGCGGCGGCGCTGGTCTCGGTAGGGCAGGCGATCAGCGTGGGGCAGACCATCGGCATTATCGAGGCGATGAAGATCTTCTCGGAGATCCCTGCCGAGCACGCCGGCATCATTGTCTCCATTCCCGCGCAGGATGGACAACTGGTGCAGGCAGGAACGCCGTTGATTATCCTAAAAAAGGAATAGAAGGTAAGGAATACGCATGAGCGAAATCCCCGCTAAGGTTTGGGATAAAGCGCAGGTCGAGATCGGTATTCTCGGCCTGGGCGTCGTCGGCTCGGGCACGGTGGACCTGCTGGAGCGGAACCGGGCCGAGATCGAGCGCAAGATCCGTATGGGCTTTCGGATCAAGCGAATCGCCGTGCGCGATCTGAACAAGCGCCGCGCCGTAACGGTAGACCGCAGCCTGCTGACTACCAATGCCTACGAAATTTTGGACGACCCCGACATTGACATCGTGTGCGAGCTCATCGGCGGCGTCACTCCGGCCCGCGAGTTCGTGCTGCACGCCCTCCGCAACGGCAAGCAGGTGGTCACCGCCAACAAGGAGATGATCGCCAAGGAGGGCCACCACCTGATGGAGGAGGCGGCCCGGCATAACCTGGACTTTCAGTTCGAGGGGAGTGTGGCGGGCGGCATCCCGATCATCCAGCCGATGAAGAATGCGCTCTCCGGCAACCAGGTGCAGCAGGTTCTGGGCATCATCAACGGGACCACCAACTATATTCTCACCAAGATGACCCGTGAGCATGCGGACTTCGAGACCGTGCTGCGCGAGGCGCAGGCGCACGGCTACGCCGAATCCGACCCCACCAGCGATATCGAGGGCTACGACGCGCAGTACAAGATCGCCATCCTCGCCTCCATCGCCTTCACCAGCCGCGTTCCCGTTCAGGATGTCTATGTCGAGGGGATCACCAAAATCACAGCCACGGACATCGAGGCGGCGCACGAGTTGGGATATATCATCAAACTGCTCGGCATCGCCCGAAGAGTAGGGGAGGATCGAATGCAGGTGCGCGTCCATCCGGCGCTGCTGCCCATGACGCATCCCCTGGCTTCGACCAATGATGTCTATAACGCAGTGATGGTTAAGGGAGACGCCGTCGGCGACGTGATGTTCTATGGGCGCGGCGCGGGCAGCGGGCCGACCGGCAGCGCGGTCGTCGGCGACATCATGGACACCTGCCGCAACCTGAAGTTCGGCTCGACCGGGCGCATCGCCTGCACCTGCTTCGAGCGCAAGACGATCCAACCCATCGAGGAGGTGGTCACCCGCCACTACCTGCGCATGCGTGTGCAGGACAAGCCCAAGGTCCTCGCCGCCATCGCCAGCGTCCTCGGCGATTTCGACATCTCCATCGAATCCGTGGTCCAGAAGGCGACGCACGAGGACCAGGCGGAGATCGTCTGGGTGACCCACGAGGCGGCAGGACGCAACATCCAGCAGGCTCTGGAGCAGATCCGCACGCTGCCCGTCGTGACCCATATCGCCAACTGGCTCCGTGTGGAGGAGTGAATCGAGGATGGCAATCGAAGCAAAAAACGGCAACCACAAGATAGAAGATATTCCGGACGAGACGCCGGCGATGCCGACCGATCCGGCCTCGTTTGAACTGCGGATACTGGATGCAAAGCGCATGCGCGTCTTCCGGCAGGCGGGCGTGGCGCGAATGACCCTGCTGGAAGACCGCTCCTGGATCAAGATCCAGGTCGCGCGCTCCTTCCCGCTCTCCGACCCTGACCACTATCTGGGCATTCTGGATGGTGCAGGCAAGGATGTGGGACTGCTCATCGATCCCAGCCTGCTCGACCCGGAGTCGCGCAAAGTGGTGGACGAGGAGTTGGAGAAGCGCTATTTCGTGCCGATCGTGGAGCGGGTGTTGAGCGTGAAAGAGGAGTATGGCACGGTCTACTGGAAGGTGGAGACAGACCGGGGCGAGAAGGAGATCATCGTTCGCAATATGCGCGACAATCTCCAGGAGCTCTCCGCCGCGCGGGTCATCGTCACCGATGTGGACGGCAATCGCTTCGAGTTCCCCGATATCATGAAGCTGGACGGCAAGAGCCAGGGGCTGATTATGCGCAACTTGTAAGCGTATGTACGGAATCCATTTCCACGGTGTTAAAACGCCGTTAGAACAGCGGGAGGCCGACGGAAAATTCCGTCGGCCTCCCGCTGTCAGAGATCACCCCGCACATGCCGTGTGCCTCAAAGCGCTTGAACCCGCGTAAAACGGGCGGATAAGCGCCCGCCGACTTCGTATTCCCGATGTCGCCAACGGGACGCCACTCCACCGACGGAGAAAACTTACCTCTTTTTGAGTGTTGGCTCAGCGCTCACAGAAACATCACGAACACCGCAGGGTGTGTCGTTTTGCCTTTGTCCACGCATTTCAATCCTCGTGAGGAACTCATCCTCATCGCGCCCCCATTGTAACACAAGGCAGGCTGGAGCGCAAGGGGTTTTCCGCGGGTTTTCGCTATTTTTTTGCGGCGGTAAGCGCCTGGCGCACAAACTCCGTAATGGCGTTCGCGGGCCGCGCCCCGGCGGTCTGCGCGACCTCCTTACCGCCCGCAAACACCGCCATCATCGGGATCGAGCGCACCTCGAAGCGTTGGCCCAACGCAGGCAGCGCATCGGTATTGACCTTCGCCACGAAGAACGTCCCCGCATTGGCGGTGGCCACCTTCACCAGTTCCGGGGCGACCATCCGGCACGGCCCGCACCAGGGCGCCCAGAAGTCCACGACGACCGGCAGGGCCGAAGCGCCGATCAGACGGTCGAAGTGCGCCACCGTGTCCACCTCGATAGGCTGGTCGGGCGGGGGAATGTCGGCGTTGCATTTGCCGCACGTCCCGGTCTCGCCCAGCCGCTCATAGGGCGTGCGCGTCTTCTGCCCACAGGAGGGACAGGCGACAATGACCCCTTTATCGTCCAAGGTGAGCGCGCTCATCTTCCTCTCTCCTCTCGCCCCTACGGGGCGGTGCGAAATGGCGCATGCCATGCCGTCCAGGCGGACCAGACACCGGCGGCATCGCGCTCCCGCAGCCGTAGCCAGTAAGTAGCTCCTGGCGCAAAACGTCTGTCTCCCGCGCGGCTGCCCTGGAAGGTTCCCTGGGCGGCATCGAGGGTCAGGCGTGTATCGGCGCCGGCTATGGGCCTGCTGGTCCATACAATGTCGTTGCCTTCGGGGTCCGAGGCCGCCTGCGCTTCCCATACCGCGATCTGCCCCGGCGTTCGCATCAACTTGGGCGGGTCCGTGGCGACCAGCGGACCGATGGGTTGGGTGCTGATAACGAAGTCATCGAACCAGCGGGCCTCCCGCCTGGAAGCGCCTTCGTTCCAGTAGTTCTCCAGAAACACGGCGTTGATCGCATAATCGTTCCATACGCCATGCCAGTCCAGATCGTTGCGTGCCGCCTCGCGCTTTCCATCCAGCCACAGTTCAAATACGCCATCTTTCTGTCCCGGCGTATTCAGTTTGATATGGGATTCGACGCAGACCCAGCGTCCCGATTCCTCCGAAGAGAACAGCGGCGTCTGGGCTTGCCGTAAGCCGAGCCAGTGCAGATGGGCGAAGTCGTTGTAGCGGTCGGTGACTTTGCGGCCATCGCGAATGCCGGTTGCCGGGTCGATGCAGAGGACATCGCCTTTGCCGCCCCACACGTGGGCAATGAACCCCTGGCTCCAGTCGCTCCCCGCCAGGCATGTCGCGCGCCCCAGCTTGGCCGGATTGCCCTGCCAGCCCGGTTCATGCCGCACGTAAACCCGCCAGTAGATCTCGCGAAAGGTCTCCTGGGGGCGAATGCCCTTGCCGAACGGGTTCTTGCCGAACAGGACCTTCAGACTGCCCGCCGCCACCTGCCCCTTCTCGAACTGGCACTTCATGGCTGCGCCCTGTCCGCCGACGCCATCCCCCGCGCTGCGCAGAAAACTGCCTCCTGCCCGGTCATACTCGAAGTAGCGGGCTCCAGGCGCGTCGGGCTGATCGAAGTCATCGAAAAAGAGGACGGATTTGTCTTGCGAGAGAGGTTGCGCTGCTGCTGGGAGGACTGCTTCGATCCGAAGGGTAGGCTGCACAGCCTCCGGTTGCTTTTGCTGCGCCGAAAGGAGGAGGCACGTGGAGAGCAGCAGGGTGGTGATTGCGCTATAACCATGCATCATTTTGCACCATCCTGCTGTCTCACATTCACGAAACTAAGGCTCAGATGGAGAGTTGAGCCGCTCACTCCGCGCATGCATTTGCGTCGCTTCGGCATCGCGCCCCAGGTTGCTGAGCATCTGCGCACAGTTGTCCAGTTCGGAGGTCAGGGCGGTACTGTTCGGTCCCGACGCTCCCTCCGTAATGGCGAGGGCGCGGCGATAGCACGCCAGCGCCGCTGCGTAGCGCTCATGATCGGCATACATGCTGCCCATGCAGTCCAGCGTGGTGAGCAGCACCGGGCTGTTGGCCCCCAGGGACTGCTCATAGAGCGCCAGGGCGCGTTTGTAGTTGGCTTCCGCCTCCGTATCGCGATTCTGATTGTCGTAGAGGACGGCGAGATTATGGTAGTCGGTCGCCAGGTTGGGCGCATCCGAAGCCAGAGCCTGCTTGTCCAAGTCCAGCGCCCGGCGGTACAGGCGCTCGGCCTCGGTATAGTCGTTCAGGTCGTGGCGCAGCACGCCCAGGTTGGTATAGCTGTAGGCCATGTCCGGGTAGTCGGCTCCATAGTAGGCTTCCAGCACCTTGATCGCCTGTCGGATCAGGCGCTCGGCGTCTTCATAGCGGCCCATATCCTCGTACAGGTTGCCCAGATTTTCACGGGTATTGGCGGTGTCGGGGAAGTCGGCGCCGAACGCCTTCTCTTGAATGGCGAGGGCGCGCTGGTAGAGCTTTTCCGCCTCATCGCAGCGATTGGTGCGTCCATAGAGATTGGCGAGCGCATTCAGGCTGAGCGCGATGTCGGGGTCGTCCGCATCCAGGGTCTCTTCACGACCTTCGCGCGCCTGATCGAGCAGGGCTTCCGCCTCCGCAAAGCGGTCCATCTCATCGTAGAGGGCTCCCAGGTTGGCGATGTAGGTGAGCGTATCCTGATCTTTCGGCCCCCAGGAGTCGCGCGCCTGCTCAATCGCCTGTCGGAACATCTTTTCCGCTTCACGGTACTGACCATACGACTCCAGAGAGTAGGCGAGCCCATTGAGCAGCAGCGGGTTTTCGGGCTCATCCTTCAGGGCGAGGCGATACTGATGGATGGCCTCGGCATAGCGCCCGGCATAGAAGGCGAGTTCCGCGCGCAGTTGCGCCGGGGAGGAGAGATTCTCTTCCTCCGTATCCCCGGTCTGGGCTGCCAACCGATCCAGTGCGGAGGCAGCCTCATCGAAATGCCGCTCCGCAATCGCTTTCAACGCGGCGATGCGCGGAGTATCCTCCCCTGTCATGGTATCCAGAGTGTGCACCAACTGCAGGATATGGGGCGTCGGCGTGTGCAATCGCGCCAGGAACTGATCCAATTCCTCGGTAGGGTCCGTATCCACCGTCTCATCCGCCGCTGCCGTGGGCGGCGCTCCCGATATAGTGGGGGGACACTCGGTTATGAAGTGTACGGGAGGGGCAGGCGGTACGCTGGGCTTTATGTTCACGCTGAAGCCGCACCAGGCCATCAGCACATAGAG
>DATGIG010000203.1:0-5456 GCA_035295825.1 Chthonomonadaceae bacterium
GCATAGAACAAGAAACGGACAGATTCGGTTATAATTAATCAGCGCACGAGCAGGATGCGCCTTTGTGCCTTTGTCGTCAGGAGAAGAAGCCCCATGAGCCATCAGGGACCGCGATTGGAAGATCTGTTTATGACCCGCCGGGAGATGCTGCGCCGCTGCGGCATCGGCATGGGGACGCTGGGCCTGGCCTCCCTCCTGAGTTCCGAGGGAAGCATCGGGTCCGCGCAGGCGGATAGCCTGACCGACGGCGTCAACCCGCTCTCCCCCAGGCCCCCGCACTACAAACCGCGTATCAAGCGCGTCATTCACCTGTTCATGAACGGCGGCCCCTCCCAGGTGGACACGTTCGACCCCAAGCCCATGCTCACCCAATACCACGGGAAGAAGGTCCCGGAACTCGCCTTTCCGGAGCGCACGGTGGGCGCCGCATTCAAATCTCCATTCACCTTCCAGAAGTACGGCCAGAGCGGTATCGAGGTGAGCGAGATCTTCCCGCATCTGGCGAAGCATGTGGACGACCTCTGTATCATCCGCTCCATGCATGCCGACAACCCGGTGCATGAGTTCAGCCTGATGCTCCTCAACTGCGGCGATGGGACCCGCGAACGCCCCAGCATGGGCTCCTGGGTGCTGTATGGCCTGGGCACGGTAAACCAGAACCTCCCCGGCTTTGTGGTCATGTGTCCCGGCGGCCTGCCGGTGAAGGAGGCTTCCAACTGGCGCTCCGCTTTCCTGCCGGGCGTCTATCAGGGCACCTATGTGGATACCGCCAACACGCGCATCGAGAAGCTCATCGAGAATATCCGGAACAGCCGGGTGAGTGCCGCCACCCAGCGCGCTCAGCTCGACCTGGTGCAGGAGATGAACCGGCAGCACCTCGCCGAAAGGGAGCGGGATGCCCAACTGGAAGCGCGCATCGCCTCGATGGAGCTCGCCTTCCGCATGCAGATGGAGGCTTCCGACGCCTTCGATGCCTCCCGCGAGCCGCAGTATATCCAGGAGCGCTATGGCCCCGGCACGCAGGCGCGGCAGATCCTCATCGGGCGGCGCTTACTGGAACGGGGAGTGCGTTACGTACAGGTGTGGCACGGAGCCGGGCAGCCCTGGGATGCCCACCAGGATATCGCGGGCAACCATCGCCAACTCGCGAAAGAGAGCGACCAGGCCATCAGCGCCCTGTTGGTGGACCTGAAAGAGCGGGGGATGTGGGAGGATACGCTGGTACTCTGGGGCGGCGAGTTCGGGCGGACGCCCGCCGTGGAGACCAACGGCAATGCCAATGGGCGCGACCACAGCCACCATGGCTATACCATGTGGATGGCAGGCGGGGCGGTGAAGGCCGGCCATATTCACGGAGCCACGGATGACTTCGGCTTCAAAGCCGTGAAGGACCCCGTCCATGTCCATGACCTCCAGGCCACCATCCTCCACCTTCTGGGGCTGAACCACGAAAAGCTCACCTACCGCTTTGCAGGCCGCGACTACCGTCTCACCGACCTGGATGGCCGCGTGGTGCCGGAATTGCTGGCTTAGAATTTGCCGCACTCTCTCCTCTCCTTTACAAGGAGAGGGGCTGGGGTGAGGTTGTGTGTCAGTCCACGTACAAGAAATCGTTCGTCAGGAAGAGGGCCTGCGCATAGACCTCCCAGGCCGTTAAGAGCAGGACCTTCTCCTGCGGTCCGCCGAACTCCTGCGCCGCGCTCCACTGCTTCGGAGAACCCCCAGGTCCTGCGGAACCACCGATCTGCTCGATAACCGGCGCCCAGTTGAAGCTATCGCTGGTGACGGTCTCCTGGGAGTCTGCTACAAAGTCGAGCGTATCCCCTCTCCGCACTTTCAGGCTCGGAACTGCCAGATCCGCAGATCCATGCGCCACGGACTTTACGGCGAGTACCTCGTTCTGGTTGTGGCAGATGACCGCCAGGATCCCATCTCCATTGGGCGAGGGATGGTTCACCTGGCCGGTGATCGAGACCGTCATATCGCGCGGCGCGACCCACCGGCGAATGGCCGCGTGTTGCGCATCCCCCGGATGCCCTCCCGAAGCGTTCAGCGTTACCCACCCCAGCGCCTTATCCGGCAGCGTATCGCCTCCCTGCCAGGCGGAGCCTGTGAACTTCGGCAGAGGAGTGTAGGTCAGCAGCTTCCGGCTCGTTGCCCCCAGCTCTCCATAACCATACTGCCAGGCGGGCAGCGCCGATTCGTCTACGGTCAGCGGCGAGCGCTGCATCCGGACCAGGAAGCGCAAGGCAATCTGCAGTTCCCCCTCCTCTGCCGGGCGGCCATAGGCCAGCGCGATCATCCGGGCGGCGCGGGCACGCGTCTCCGAGACTATAGCGACCTCTTTCCGGGTCGCCAGCCCATGCGCCGCCTCCTGCACAAACGGGTTATTGAGCAGAAACAGCGACTGCTGCGGAACCGTGGTATTGCTGCGTTGCGGCGCATGCTGGTTGGCGTCGGGAAAATCGAAGGTGCGGAGCAAGCCCGGCAGGGATTGGCGGTCGAGAAACGTATAGAGGGTCCGGCGGCGGGACTTTTCCAGCCCTTCCACAGGCTGCCCATACATCGTGGCGTCCAGCGTCCCAGCCACGCTCAACAGCGAATCGCGCATCTGCTCGAAGTCCAGCCGACGGCGGTTCATCCGCCCCAGGAGCCTATTGTCCGGGTCCGCCTTCACGGTCGCCGGATCTCCATCGGACGCCTGGCGATACGTATTCGACAGCAGGATGAGCCGGTGCAACTTCTTCAACGACCATCCATTCTCTGTAAAGGTAGCCGCCAACCAGTCCAGCAGAGCCGGGTCCGTGGGAGGCTCGCCACGGGTCCCGAAGTCGCTGGGGGTGCGTACCAGCCCCTTACCGAAGTGCCCCAGCCAGATCCGATTGACCATGACGCGAGCCGTAAGCGGGTTCTCCGGGCTGGCAATCGCCTGCGCCAGTTCCAATCGTCCGCTCCCCTTCTCGAAGTTGCGTCGATTGTCGCCCTGGACGGCCAGCAGAAACCGGCGGGGCACCTCCACGCCGGGCGAACCGGCGCTGCCGCGCAGAAACACATGCTGCGGCGTCAGCGTAGCGTTATCGTTCAGCACCATCGCACAGGGTGGCGCACCGGGATGCGTGGCCTTGAAATCCAGGATATCGCGCCGCAGATTGTCCACCTGCCCGTCATCCTTCTTCTTTGCGGCCTCCGCCTTCCGCGCTTCCAGCGCCGCCAGCTTCTGCTGATAGTCGGCAAAGGCGGCTTTGTCGGCGGTATCCCCGATCTGAGGCAGAACCTCCGGCTCTCTGCAGTTGTTAAAGATCGAGTAGAGCGAGTAGTAGTCTTCGGTGGGGATGGGATCGAACTTGTGCGAATGGCAGCGGGCGCAGCCTGCTGTCAGCCCCTGCAGCCCGCGACAGACAACATCGATGCGGTCGTCCAGGATCTCCTGGGTGTCACCCAGATAACGGTTGCCGACGGTCAGAAATCCGAGCGCCGCCAAATCCCGTTTGTCGGTCAACGTCAGTTGGTCCGCAGCCAGTTGTTCCAGAATAAACCGATCGTAGGGTTTATCCTCGTTGAACGCACGGATCACATAGTCCCGGTAGGTATAGGCATAAGGGAAGCGCCTGCCGGAGAGACTCACCAGATACCCCACGGTGTCGGAGTAGCGCGCCACATCCAGCCACTGTCGTCCCCAGCGCTCGCCATAGTGCGGCGAGGCCAGCAGCCGATCTACCAGTTTCTCGTAAGCGTTCGGGGAGCGGTCATTGACAAACGCCTCTACCTCCTCCGGCGTCGGCGGCAGCCCGATCAGGTCCAGGGTCACCCGGCGGATCAGCGTCCGGCGGGCAGCGGGCGGCGCCGGTTTCAAGCCTCGTTTCTCCAGCCCTGCCAGCACCAAGCGATCGATGGGGTTCTGCGCCCAGGCGGTGTTTTTCACGTTCGGCAGCGGCGGGCGGCGCACGGGTTGAAGCGACCAGAGCGTCCGCCGCTGCTCCTTCATCCGCGCTTCCAGGCTCTGGGTTTTGGGCGCATCGCCGGGCCAGGGAGCGCCCATCTTCACCCAATCCGCCAGCGCGGCGACCTCGGTGTCGCTCAGTTTGCCGGTCGGCGGCATCTTCAGTGCGCCTGTCTGCCGCACGGCTTCCAGCAACCGGCTATGATCCGGATCGCCCACGACCAGGACCGGCCCTCTGCCGCCTCCCTGCAACAGCCCGGCGCGCGAGTCCACCCGCAAGCCCGCAAGCTGGCTCGAAGGCCCATGGCAGGAGTAACAGCGGTTCGCCAGCAGGGGCCGCACGCGCTTCTCGAAGAACTCCACAGCGGCGGGCGATGGCGTTTCCGGACGCGTCTGCCCCCACGCGGCGGACAGAAGCAGCAGAACGACCAGAGGCGCAAGAAACAGGGATTTCCGCAAGACGACACTCCTTACCCAACATGCAAGCGCCGCACCCGGCGCGCTCCGCCTATTATACTCCCGGCAGGCGAGATTTTCCGTGGTTTGAGTCAGGGCTTCGGCTTTCAGGATAGGCGCCCCTCCTCACACCGGCCACTTTGTGATCGCCCCTAACTTTGGACACAGCCGGGCACGTCCCAATGGTAAGAGAAGTACACTCATACACGCATGGCTCCGCTCGTCTGGAGTGTTTGACATCCCGTTCGCCCGGCCAGTTGCTCTCCCCAGGGCCGGGATATGGGCGCTGAGGGGCCAACAGCCCGGAAAGGAAGATCCATATGAACCCGAATGCCAATAGAGAGGTTCGGATTTCGAACCAACGCAGAGTGAGACCTATCGTTACCATCGCAGTGAGTGTCGGACTGCTCACGCTGCTTCTTGTCGGCCTCCGAGCCTTGCAACTCCGGCCTCTCCAGCCCACAACGCCTCTGGGTGACTTCGCGTTTCTGGAAGGCCGATCGCCTTTACATTGCAGCCCTTCGATCGCTGTCGCGGGAGACTGTCTCTATACATTTCGTACCGACTATGCGCTTCTTGTATCCAGGGCAGAGCGTGAATTGACCGCCGCCGGTTGGGAACGCCACAAACGTCCCGATTGGCCGTACGGTGCCACGTATTCGAAAGGCGAGCTTCTCCTGGTGATTACCCGCAGCCGAGCGTTCCTGCGCGCCAATCGGCACCCAGATGAAAGCCTGGTCTATGAACTGTTGTCGCCGGAAGAGCCCGGATTGCCGGATACTTCCCCGACATCCGAAACAGCGCGAGGCTGGGTGACCGTACAGGGCATTTGGACGGCGCACCTGCGCCCCGTACCGATGTTCAGCAGAAATTAAACGCAGGCGCCGCACAGCAATCCGCACCGGAGGGGAGTAGATTTCAGGGCCGGCGCATCTTAATTCTTGTTGAGACAGGAACTCGGCGGCAACAAGCCGAACGGATAGGCATCCCTTCCTGGAGATTGCCTATGCCTGCGGCCTATCCCACCCTGATCGAATGCTTTTCCGACTTGCCCGATCCG
>DATGIG010000204.1:0-20932 GCA_035295825.1 Chthonomonadaceae bacterium
CTCTTCCACCACCTCCCGGCATCCCACCGAGGAAAACGTCTTTACTCTTTTGTGCGCGCCGGTCATCGAAAGCGACATAGGCGACATATCCCGGAATCTGGCCGCGATTCCCACCGTTTCGGTAGTCCGACAGCCAGCCCATGCCTTCGGGGAAGAGGAGTGGATGTTGCTCATAGGACGGTTGTGCAGGCGAAACGGTGATCTGCCCCGGCGCAAACTGGCTGGAGTTGCCCTGCGCAACGTAGGTCTGGATCTGGAAGCCATAGAAGAACGCGCGGATGTCGGGCGTATTGTCGGGTTGGAGGGCGAGCAGGGCCTCATCCACCACCCCCAGGCTCACCTCGCCTTTGATGGGTCTGCCGTCCGCCCCGACAGCGTGGATTTTGAAGGTCGCGTGTTCGCCAGGTTTGTACTGCGCTTTGTCGGGCGTGACTGTCAGCGCGAAGATTCGATCTTCGGCAGGTACGCTGACCTGCGCCTGCACCTCGGCAACCCCCGCATCCCGCACCAGGGTGGCGACGAAGAGCGCGTTCGGGACATGGTCTCCGGTGATCGGAACGGTGATAACGGTCGAACGGCCCGGAACGAAGATCGTGCGATAGCGCTGGATGCTCCCGACGACCTGTTCGGCGAAGAGGACGTAGCTGTCGGGCTTCGGCGTGACCAACAACAGGCGGGCGGTATCGCCCCGGCGATACTCGCTGTATTCCGGCAGAAGCTCGAACCGACCGTCGTCCTTCTTCAGGCGGGTATCGTAGTTCGGGCCATAGACCAGGGTGTTCAGTTCGGCGGTGATCTCATGCCCCCAGGCGTCTTTCGCCGTATATTCCAGGCGATACTCGGCGGCGATCTCCGGATGCCAGTAGACGAGCCCGGCGCCATCCCTGGCAGCATCCGTGGAGACAAAGAGCACGCTCTCCCGCTCCTCGCGCGCCGGGACGTATTTGACCACGACACGCTCCTTGCCGGTATTCGGGTCCTTCTCGCGCTGTTCCGGGATCTCCGGGATCTGTCGCCAGACCGTGATCTTGCCATCCGCGCTAAAGGGCTTGTCGCCGCCATCGCGGGCGCGCACCTCGATTTTGAGGGCATCGCCCAGTAGCAGGAAATGCCGTTCCGCCTGCATCCAGGCACGGAACTGGAGCGCACTGGCCCGCGCCATCCCGGTTCCTGTCACCTGGCGGCGTGAATCGTCCGTCACTTCCGCCGTGATGGTGAAATTCTGATCGGTATCGTTACCGGGATCCCCCTTGTAGCCGCGCGGCGGTTTCGGCGGGTCGGTGGCAAATTCGATCTTCGCTTCGCCCTGCGCGTTGGTAGTCACATCCCCCTCGCGGTAGGCCGTATTGGGATCGCCCCAGAAGTCCGTATCCACATCGCCCCGAGAGCGCCCCTGGTCGTTCTCATCGTTGTACCAGGGATGATTGGAGACGAATGGCAGGGGATGGACATAGGGCGTGCGGAACACCTTATAGTGCACCTTTGCATTCATCACCGGCGCGCCGAAGAAGTAGCGCGCCGCCACGGTGACCTTCAATCGCTCCCCGACGCGCACCTCCGATTTTTCCGGCGCAACGCTGACCTCGAACTCCGGCTTCTTGTACTCCTCGACCCGAAACGCAGCGCTGCCATAGGCGAATTCGCCCCCGGACAATTGCAGCGCTTTCGGGGTCATGGCATTGATGGTATAGTCGCCCAGGTCCGCGCCGTTGGGGAGCGGGAACGTGTCGTTGTAGGAGCCATACGCGCCCAGGGTAATGTCCTTGCGCAGCAGTTCGCCGTGCGGGCCGGCAATCGTCAGGGTGACCGCTTTGCCTGCCGCAGGGCGATAGCGCCCCGGCAGCCCCTGGGTCATCACAATCCGATAGCGCACCTCCTGGTTGGGGCGATAGAGAGGACGGTCGGTATAGATATAGGCGCGAAAGGCGTGCTCCCCGTTCGGTAGATCGTAAGTATAGAAATTGGCCTCGTCGGTGACCGCATAGCGATTGTTCCCGGCATACGCGAAGACCTCACAGACGCGGCGCGTCTGGACCTGTTTCTCGTCATCGATCGGAGCGGGGAGTTTCGCGTGGAACGTACCGGCGGTATCCGTCGCCCCCGTGGCATAGAGGGCGTCACGCCGGTAATCCCCATCATAGAGGTGCGTCGGCTCCCAGAGGGTGAGGCTGACATTGGGGATCGGCTTACCGGTGAGAGAATCGGCGGTATAGACCAGGACCGAGTCCTTGTCCACCTTCTGGACGAGCGTCAGGTCGCTGACGAAGGCGAGCGTGGTGGCGCTCAGCTCATCGTGATCGCCGGCATGGGCCTCGATGACGTAGGCTCCCAGAGAATCGAGAGGGGTATTGACCTCCACGGAGGCGATGTTGTGCTTGCCATCGTTATTGGTCGTCGCCGTCCACTCCGCCACCCTCTCCTTACGGTAGGCAGCAATGACCTGCGGATCACCAAAAATGTCGGGAAAGTCGCCGAATCCTGGCCGCAGGAGCTTGCCGTCTCGCTTGATCTCCGTGTGGCCGTAGATTGTCTCCGGGTGCGTTCGATACGCGGTAAAGTGGACAAGAGAGACATTGCGGGTGGTGAGGTTGACGACCAGGCGCTTGCCGGGCGGCGTGGAGGCGGGAGCGGCCAGGCTCAGCATGGGGCGCAGCAGGTTGTCGAGATGCAACTGCGCGTCGCTGCCCCAGCGGCTCTTCGGATAACGGGCCAGGAAAGCGCGGTATGCCGAGACGGCGCTCAGCAGTTCGCCCTTCCCTTCGGTCCAGAGGGCAACGGTATAGGCAAGCCGGTCCGCTTCCACATCATCGGGATAGCGCTGGAGCATCGCCTCCAGGAGTTGGATCGGGTCTATCGCGGTATAGGGAATGCTCATATACACAGGACGCGCGGGGCGATTGCGCCGGCCCTGGCGATAGCCCCAACTGCCCCACTGGCGGAGCTGCATAATGTAGGTCGCCTGACCCAGTCGCGCCAGGACGGTTGCATGGTGATTGCCGCCGGGCAGGGCGGCATCCAGCGCCAGGATCTGTTCGTATAAGAACATCACCCGCTTGGGAGCAGGCCAGCGCGGGTCGAAGGGCTGGGAGAGATCGAGCTGCCAGTCCACTCGCTCCGTATCGAAATTGCCTATATCGTTGACATCGCGTAGCGTCGTGACGAGGTCAAAATTGAGTTCGATCTCATCTTCGGTGAGACTGCGTCGCTCCTCCACTGTCAACGGCGCTCTCCGAAAGCGCTCCATCAGTTTTTTGCCGCGATCAAAGGATTCGAGCACCCTCGCCCAATCCTCATTGCTCAACTCTATCCTCTGGGGCGCTTCTTTCCCTTCGGAGGGGGGCACATTGGCGCCCCGATAGAGCTTCTTGCCGACTTTATAGGCATTGTGGTCTATTAGGGAGTAGAGGCGGGCACGCCACACCTGCGCCCGTGCCTCCCAGGGCGTGTCGTGATAGGCTTTGACATAGCTCTCCATTGCAGAGACAGCACTATCCCACTGCTTTTGCCGGAAGAGGGCGATAGCGATCCGCAGTTCCAATTCCGGACGCTCCGGCAGTTTCGGGTCGGCGGCCAGCGCCTTCCGATACTCCTCCGCCGCCACACCATAGGATTGCGCCTCCCAGTGCAGGTTGCCCTGCTGCATCAGCTCCCTCGGAGTCTGGCGGGCCAGTACCGGGCGCATTATCAGGCCAATAGCGGAGAGCGTGAGAAAGAGCAACAGCGTAAAGCGGAGGGGGCTACGGGTATAAATGTGGGCCAGGGCCTTCATGCGGCAATCTCCTCTTGGAAGCGATTGTATCTGGAAGTTGGTTCCTGCAGCAGGTGAAAAGGTTCATTTGTCGGGTAAAATCATGCCAGTTAGGCGGCATCCGGCTCGATAAGGTTACACTCCTTCCCTACGACCACGCAGCGTTGGTGGCGGAGACGAATGCTACCTAAAATGGGGCACGGGTGTAGGATTGGACGGAGGAGGAGAGGGAGATGAAACAGGATTTTGAAGAAGTGATATCATCCCCTACCCGCGCCTACGAAGAGGGGCTGCGCTTTTTTGAAGGGGAAGGGATGCTCAACGACACGCTCAAGCGCCTGATTGCCGACCTGGAAACACACAACATTGACTACAACGTGATCGGTGGTGTGGCTCTCAATCAGCATGGTTACCAGCGCTTTACCCACGACATTGACCTGCTGCTATCCCCGGACGGCCTGGAGATATTCCGCTCAGAATTGATGGGACGCGGGTATCGCCCCGCCTTTGGGGGAGCGCTGAAGACCTTTCGCGCAACCGAGCGGAATGTTCCCATTGAAGTCATCACGACAGGCGAGTATCCGGGAGATGGGAAGCCCAAGCCCGTCCAATTTCACGATCCACGGGAACACTTTACTGTCATTGACGGCGTAAAGACCGTTACGCTGCCGAAACTCATCGAACTCAAACTTGCCTCCGGGATGAGTTCGCCGGGACGTTTGCGGGACCTCGCCGACGTGCAAGAACTGATCCGCATCAAACAACTGGATGCGACTATGGTAGACAACCTGGACCCATCGGTTCGTGAGAAATATCTGGAACTCTACGAGGGTGTGGTACAAGACCTCTCGCAAACAAACCCCTTCATTGAAGATGCCCCGAAACAAAATTGAGCCCAAATGAAAAGGAGTAGAAATGGATACCCCGGTTCGCATTGGGTTGATAGGCGATTATCGGGCGGAAGTCATTGCGCATCAGGCGATCCCGCGTGCGCTGGCGCTGGCATCCGAGGCCCTGGAGCGCCCGCTCCAATACGAATGGGTTCCCACCGAAGAGATCGCCGATGTGTCGCGCGTGGCCGCGTTCGACGCCCTCTGGTGCGTACCGGCAAGCCCCTACCGCAGCATGGACGGCGCGCTCCACGCCATTCGCTGGGCGCGGGAGCAGGGCGTGCCCTTCCTGGGCACCTGCGGCGGGTTCCAGCACGCGATCCTCGAGTATGCGCGCAATGTGCTGGGCTGGGCGGATGCCGAACACGCCGAAACGTCCCCCGATGCGGCGCGGTCCGTCATCACACCGCTCACCTGCGGCCTGGTCGAGGTTACCGGCGGCATCCGCTTCCTTCCCAATACCCGCATCGCCGCCGCCTATGGGTGCCTGGAGACGACGGAGGGTTACCACTGCCGGTATGGGCTGAACCCCGCCTTCCTGGCAGAGCTCACCTCCGGCCCACTCCATATCACGGCCATGGACACCGAGAACGACGTCCGTGCGGTCGAACTCGACGGACATCCGTTTTTCGTCGCCACCCTCTTCCAGCCGGAACGCGCCGCTCTCAAAGGGCGCGTCCCGCCGCTCGTGGCCGCGTTCGTCCAGGCAGCCGCAAGCAATAGACAGAGCTGAAAGGGAGAGAGAATGATCGAGACGGAAGAGAACGCCGCCGAGCGAGTACGCGACAATGCGTGGCTCGCGGAGCGGCTCCGGTTGATATGGGACATGCACTTTTCCGATGTGGCGCAGGGGTTTCCCATCGTCACCCGGTTCGGGATCCGGGCGCAGCGTCGTTTCGGCTCGATTGCCGCCCGCAACAAAACCACAACCATCTTAATCAACCAGCTCTTCGCGGACCCATTTGTGCCGGAGTATGTGGTGGATGGGACCCTGGGGCACGAACTGGCGCACTACGCGCACGGCTTCGGCTCCGGGCTGCCACGCCTCTATACGGACCCGCACCGGGGCGGCGTGGTGGATAAGGAGTTGGAGAAGCGGGGATTGGGCGAGGTGAACCGCAAGGCCGAGGTCTGGCGCGAGGCGCACTGGGATGCCTTCTACGCGGCGCGCTGCACCGACCTGGTCTCCCGCAAGGCTGCCCGCACCCAGACAAGCGCCACCCTCTGGAATACCCTCCTCTGCCGGCCCGAAGCGCGCCCTCTCGCCGAACTGCGCGAAATGCTCTGGAGGCTCGCCCCTCGGCTCGGCTACACCGCGCAGGATACCCTCCCCTTCACGGCCGAGTGGCTCCATGCCACCCGCCGCCAGAGCGGAACCTCCTACTGGTTCGCGAAATCCCGTGTCGTCCGCCTCCATGGCCTGCTCGCGGACAAGCGCGTCCCCCTCACCATCGTGGAGTTTGAACTGGCCTATTGGCTGGCGCGCTGCCAGGTCGGGGAGCGCTGGCCCAACATCCACGCGGTTCTCTCCCGCGCGGGCATGGACGCCACCGCACAGGAGGCATTGTACTGGCGCAAGCGCGCCTGGACGGCCTTCCGCAACCGAAATCACCCGCTGGGTTAGAGGCGGCGGCGGGCGTTTTGGGGTCGGCGGCGCTGGGGGCGAACCGGCGGGAACTTGAGGGCGTTGGGTACGGAGACGAGCGGGCTCGGAGAGCGGAGGGCCATTTCGTAGACGTCCAGGACGCCTTGCGCCATGGTCTCGGGGGAGTACTCCTGCGCACGAAGTTTGCCGTTTTCAGCGAAGCGGCGGCGGTTATCCGGGTTGCGAAGGAGCCATTCGATGGCATCGGCGAACGATTCGGCGGTCAGCGAGACGCACAACCCCGTCTCGTGGCTGACGACGACTTCCCGCGCCCCACCGTAATCGGCGGCGATGCAGGGCAGGCCGGCAGCCATGGCCTCCACCAATACAAGGCCCTGGGTCTCGACCGGCGAGGACATCACAAAGATATCGCCCGCCGCGTACCAGTCGCCGATGGTGGTATGCGGCTGCGCGCCCACGAAGACCACTCGATTGCCCAACTCCAGATCACGGGCAAGCATTTCTAACTCTTTGCGCGTCTGTCCATCCCCCACCAGCGCCAGCCGGAAGTCGTCCAGGGGCGGAGGCAGGCGGCGCTTCCGGAGGATCGCGACCGCGCGGAGGAGGATATCCACCCGTTTCTCCGGGCCGAGCCTTCCGACACAGAGCAGAAGGGGCGCTTCCGGCGCGAGGCCCAGCGCCTGGCGGGTCTCCGCACGCGCTTCCGGGCGCAGCACCGGCGGCACGATGCCGCTGGGCACCACCGCAAACCGGGCCTCCACGCCATCGGCGCGGAGCGCCTCCCGCGTGTAGCGCGAGGGCACGATGACCGTGTCCGCCTTGGAGCAGAAGCGGCGGATCATCCCGATCATGCTCTGTTCGCCCATGGTGCGCACCAGCGACGACTTGGAGCTCTTCATCATCGAGTCGTAGAGCGAGTGGGCCGTATAGATCATCGGCAGGTGGTACTTCTGCGCCATCTTCGCCCCCAGACTGCCGACCGTGAAGGGATGGTGGCAGTGTACGATCTGGGCTTGCAGGCAGGCAAAGTCGATGTTCAGCCGGGGAAACGGGCGGGCGAAGTGGTAGGGATGGCGTGGGAAGGGCAGTTCTGGCAGGCGAAACACATCGGCATCGTCATCCGGCTGCGGGATGCCGGGGGCGATGATATAGACCGTATGTCCCCAGGAGCGAAGCGTCTCGCGCAGGGTCACTAAAGAGGTAACCACGCCATTGGTTACCGGGAGATAGCATTCTGAAAAGAGGGCGATTTGCATACGTCTAGGTCTTCTTTATATCGCCAAAGAAACCAATTTCTGGCTCGAGTTCACCGATACTGTGCGTCGAATCCACCCATTATAGCGCTTTCCAAGCTGCCTGTCAATCCAAAAACCGGGTTTTCCGGCGCACTTTCCCGCGAATCGCGCAGGAATGGCGGCTCCCGAAAGGGAACTTTCCTGCGCTAATGTACGCAACAGGGCGCGACAAAGTTCGCTGCAGGTAATATATAAGACGGGAAAGGAGACGTGAGAGTTTCATGGGACAGCAGCCCTTGGAGAGAGTACGGATTGGGATCATCGGGCCGAGTTGGTGGGTGAACTACTGGCATCTGGCCGCACTGCAGACCCATCCGCATGCGACGATCACGGCGGTATGCGGGTCACAAGGGCGCGAAGCCGATGAACTGAAGGCAAAGTATGGCGCGGAGGCCGCCTACTATTCGGACATGGAGGCGCTGCTGGAGCGCGCGCCGGTGGATGGGGTCATCGTCTGTACGCCCAACGATCTGCACTACCCGGCGACCATGGCGGCGCTGAACCATGGCAAGCACGTCACCTGCGAGAAGCCGGTCGCACTGAACGCCGCCCAGGCGAAGGAGATGGCGGAGACGGCGGCGGCGAAGGGCCTGATCGGGATGTCCAATTTCCCCTATCGCGACAATCCGTGCGCGACGGCGTGCCGCAAACAGGTCGCGGAGGGGTATGTGGGGAAGATCCTGCACGTTTCGGGGCAGTATCACGGCGGCTTCGCCCTGATGCGCCCCCCCGGCTGGCGCGGGCAGCGGCAGCGGAGCGGGGCGGGCATCCTGGGCGACCTGGGCTCGCATCTGATCGACCTGGCCCGCTACATCACCGGCGACGAATTCACTGCCGTCTGCGGGCACACCATCACGGCGCTGCGGGAGCAGCCGGATGCCACCCAATGGCAGAAGGGCGTGGTGCAGCCGCCGGGCAGCGAGATCACCCGGATCGTCCGCTCGGAGGACCCAGCGGTCGGGCCGCGCAACGACGACTCCTGTGCGTTTCTGGCGGAGTTTGCGTCGGGGGCGCAGGGGATCTTCCACACGAGTTGGGTGGCCTATCAGGGGGCGTACGCGCAGCATCAGGAGATCGAGATCTACGGTACCGCAGGGCGGCTGCACTTCACCGCCAACCATAGCGGGACGCAGTTGCAGGGGCTGCGGGTGGGCGAGAAGCACTGGGAGACGTTCCCGGTCGAGGGCGCCGTGCCGCCCGGCGACGTAGAGGAAGAGGACTACTTCCGCCCCGGCCGTAAGACGCCCACGAACACCACCTATCGCTGGATCGAGGCGATCCGGCAGGGAGAGAGCCAGGTCTCGCCGGACCTGACGGACGGTTGGCGCTCCCAGCAAGTAATCGATGCCGTCATCCGGGCCAGCGCCGAACGGCGCTGGGTGGACGTTGTCTGAACCCGACGTCGATCAGGAGGGGGTTAGACCGTTTATGGACCTCGAAACGCCGATACCACCATCGTCTGCCTGGTTACAGAAGGTTATGTCGCGCCTGCAAGCCGGGGGCTATGTGCCACTCATGCCCTCGGCAAGCGGCTATCCCTTTGCCGTTGCCGCACGGAAATCTCGGTTTGAGGTGACCAAGTTCAGTTTCGTCGAAACCTTCTTCGTCTTTGTAGAACTGCCCACCATCACGCCTGAGATCGTAAAACAATTCTCTACGGATGCGTTCTGCTATGCCCTCGCCAACGTCACCTGTGGGCTGCCTTGCGGTCTGGGAGAGGCGGTGATCTGTTATGCCGTCGCCATCGTGCCCTCCCTAGATGAGCGGACAGCCTCTGCGGTACGGCAGAGTGCGCCTCCCAGGCATGTCGCTGCCTTTCAGATGCCTGTCGTGTACGATATGTCCCGACAGAACATCCTCTTCTACGAGCACACTCCACTCTGGGGAGCTTTATACTATCCTGGGCTGCGCAAGCAGATCAAGCGGTTTCTTTCCGGGTAGCCTCGCATCGCACATTGCCAGAGAGGTGAGGTGTTAAGGCATCCGCACCCCTACATCCAGGGGACGGGCCGACAACTCCAGGGGCTTCTCGCCCGTGACAAAGGCAGTGCCGAGCAGGCCGGTGATCTGGGGCGTATCACAGACGAGCTTGGCTTTGCCGTCCTTTATCTCCACCTCCCAGGTTCCGTTCTCCATGTTCAGCGTCATCAGGGGCGTGCCCGCATTCCCGCCGCCAGGTGTGTTGAGCCAGAGCCGTACCGGCGGCGCGGAGGCGCGCCCGAACGTCTGGATGGGAGCGCAGCCGGGGTTGCGCAGCACATAGGTGCAGGGCGCCCCGTTGGGAGCGCGCTCGCACACCTGCCCTTTATTCTCCGCCCGCGTCACCATCTTGACGATAATGTGCCGCGAACGCGCTAAGGGCTGCCCGTCCAGAGAGAGCGCCAGCATCGCCCCGATATGTGACGGGGTCGAGAACCGAACATCGCCCAATTCGTACACCCGATTTGGCTCCAACTCCCCGGCGACCGCGCAGAACGTCGGCGTCCGTATCTCCAGGCGGCCCTCATGCCCGAAGAGCTGCAGTTCGCCCGTATCGCTGCGCCAGAACTGCGAGGAGAGCTGGGTATTGAGCGGCGCACCGCCCCTCCCCAACTTGTCGAGCAGGGCGCGCATCGGCTGCAGGTCGCCCGAATTGTTCGCCGCGATCAGCGGATTGGGGCCGGTGAGGTTATCCGCCATCACGTTATTGACGCGCACCGACCAGGCCAGCCGATACAGATCCCCCGTGTGATTGGGCCACTCGTAGCGATGGTTGGGCGTATAGACCAGTGTGACCGTATTGGCAGCAGGCTTGATCGCGCCTTTGAGGAACGCCTGCCCCGCCAGGGCATACATCCCCCACACCGTCGGGTCGGCCTCGAAGGCCAGATCGTTGAGCTGATCCGGCGGGTCGCCATGCACATCGATGTTGGTCTGATACCCGAACAGCAGCAGCGCATCGAAATCCTGTAGCGACGCATAGGCCAGCGCCTGCGGCACGCTGGCGGCGCGGTACGCGTTCGGCCAGGAGGTCCCCCACTCGCGCAGTACGACCGGCTTATTGTTCCAGCGCAAGGAGGCGGTAGCGGGCGCGAACCCCCAGCCGCTATCGTCCCGGAGCGGGTTGCGGTTGTCGAAAAAGCGCAGATCCGGCCAGCGTCCGTCCAGCCCGTCGGATTCGCCGTACCAGTTCTCGGAGGTGAAGTCGCACTCCTGCGCCACCGAAGCGACATCCGGCGCGATCCCCGCGGAGACGACCCCTGTGACCGGGACCTTCAGCCCGATGGAGCGCAGGTGCTGGCGTATCTCGCGGAAGTACTCCCGCTGCACCTGGGTCAGAAACTCCACGCCATCGCGCATCCGGGCGGGCGTCCGGCGGGGCGCCGACTGCGCGCGGGCTCCCGCATCCGGGGGCACAGCGAGCATCGGAAGATCGATGGATTGGCGCGACAGATCCTCGTCCGGGCGCAACACTGGCTTGCCGTCCCCCGCCGCCCACTCCGCTTCCACCCTCTCGCGCGTACCATACCGGTTGAACAGCCAGGTGTTCCAGCGTGTCATCAGGCTGGTGGCATAGGGTTCGGCCATCTTTTCCAGCTTCTCCGGATAGAGGAAGAAGCCGTGCTCGTTGCAGATCTCTACCAGCGCCAGCGCCGGGTCGTCTACCAGGCGCAGGCCCGAATAGGGGTTGCGGTGCGTCAGCAGCTTGGTGGCGTAGTCCTTCTGCAGTTGGATCAGGTACTTATCGAACAGCGCGTAGGGCCGTGCGCCCCGGTCGAAGTTTTCGCTGCCCAGGACGCCATCGTTCGCCTTGAAGGTACGGAAGTCCAGCAGGTCGAGGTAGTAGTACAGCCCATGACGCCGGAGCGTATCCATCCAGTGGTCCAGGCAATCCAGATAGTGGGCGTCGAAGTGGAGCGAATCGGGGGCATCCATCTTACCCAACAGGCAGTTGCGATTGTCGATCGCCTCCAACCGCACCATATTCAGCCCGGCGCGGGCGAAGGCGGCTACGACCTGTTCGATCTGTTCGGGGGGTAGATCGAGGCGGGTGCTGGAGACATTGATGCCCCAGAAGCGGGCGCGAGATCCGTCTTCAAAATGGAAGTGGCTGTCATCTCCCAGTTTGACGAAGCCGCGTTTGCCGGCAGGGACCTCCAGCGAGGTACTGAAATCCTGCTGGCAGGAGTTGGGAAGGTTCTGCAGGAACGCCTTGATCTCGGCTTCATTTTTGATTTTGGAATCGTTTGCGGCGCGGGCCGGAAGGGCCGCGCCCATTCCCAGAAGGACCATCACCCCGCCAACGAGGCACGCACTCCATAATGTCTTTGATAGCACCAGCACAACCTCGATAAAGTATTCTTAAAAGCGAGACAGCCGGAAGCGCGATAGATCATACCGAACCGGCGTTTCGGTAACGAGGTCTGCGGCGACCTGTCCCAGCAGCGGGGTGAACTTGAAGCCATGCCCCGAGCACGCACTGATCACGAACGCCCCCGGCAGGCCGGGGATCGCGTCCAGAAGGAAGTCCTCATCGGGCGTATTGGTGTAGAGACAGACCTTCTTATAGACGACATGGGCGGTCAGGCCCTGGAAGCGCCGCGCGGCATACGCCTGCACCGCCTCTATATCGGCCTCACGCACTTCGCGATCGACGGTCTCCGGCGTAACCGCCGCGCCGTGATCGTGCAGGCCGATCTTTACGCCGGGCGCCTCTCCCAACAGCGGGAACCCATAGGTATTGGCGGGGGCGTCGATCCAGACCGGAAAACGCCCACGTTGAAAATTTTCGGCGGATTCCGGCGCAGGCTCCAGATGGATATACGGTTGCCGCGTGACGATAAGCGGCACAGACACCCCCAACGGCTGCAACAGCGGGCCTGTCCAGGCGCCGGCGGTCAAGAGCAGGCGGTCGCCCTCGAATGCCTCCCCGGAGGCTACCGTGACCCGCACGCCGCCCTTTGTCGCCGCCAATCCTACAACCGGGTTCGCCAGAATAAAGTTTGCACCCAGTGTGCGGGCCAATTGTGCGGCGGCGGAGACGCACTTCGAGGCGCGTGCATAGCCCATACTGGGTTCGTACAGGGCGATTTCGTCTGCATTCAGCCGGAATGCGGGAAAACGCTGCATCGCGGTGTTCGCATCCAGAACGGTATGCTCCACACCGCTGGCTTCGAGCGCCGCCTGCGCTGCTTGCAGATGCGGGTGCTGTGCCGCACCGAAGAAGACGCCGCCCGCCCGCGTCATCAGTTCGCCTTGTGGCGCCAGGCTCTGCAATTCGTCCCAGAGGACATAGGCGTCGGCCATCCATTCCGTGTAGAGCATATCCGGATAGACGCGGCGCACAATACGGCTGTCGCCATAGGAGCTGCCCCGGTCATGATCCAGCCGGAACTGCTCCAGTGCGATCACCTCCACTCCCGCCTTCGCCAGCCTCCAGGCCGCCATGGCCCCAACGCCGCCCGCTCCCACGATGATAACGCGCACTCTCGCCTCCGCTAGTCCCGAATGTCGCCGGATAGCCCCTCCCTATCCGGCCATTCGGAGAGCCGTTCGCCAGGGAAAAAAGCGTTGCCATGCTCCCGGATTCATTCGACAAAGGACCGCACATAATCCTGCATCATTTACCGGGTATCCCGAAAGAAAAATATTCTTTGGAAAACCAAATCCATATATTCGATTGCTCTTGACAAACAAGATAATCCGTACTATACTTCCTTTGATTCTACGGCAATAACCATTCCCTGACGGATAAAGAAGGAAGCCCTTGAAGGTCAAAACGCGCATGGATAACAGTCTTCAGGAGGCATTTCATGATACCCTCTCCCTACCCTCCCAACGAGGCGGAGCGCTTACAGAGCCTGCGCCGCTACGGAATACTGGATACACTGCCGGAAGAAGCCTTCGACGTGATTGCGCAGACGGCCTCTCGTCTCTGCCGAACGCCCATGGCACTCATCAGTTTCGTGGATGCCGATCGGCAATGGTTTAAGGCGCAGATCGGCGCCGACCTGACGGAGACACCTCGCGAAATCTCATTTTGCGCCCATGCCATCCTACAGGATACGGTTTTCTGCGTGGCCGATGCCCTCGACGATCCCCGATTTGCCGGCAACCCTCTGGTTACCGCAGCCCCTTATGTCCGCTTCTACGCCGGTGCGCCCCTGATCACTTCCGAGGGACACGCTCTCGGTGCGCTGTGCGTCTTGGACCAGGTCCCCCATCAACTCACCCAGGATCAGGAGACGATGCTCCAGTCCCTGGCAAAACAAGTGGTAACGCAGTTGGAATTGCGATCCAAAATCACCGACCTGGAGCGCGCCGTGGTCGAACGGGAGTGGGCGGAGGAGGCCCTGGAGATCAAACAGGCCCTGCTCACCGCCGTGGTCGAGGGCAGCCCCGACATCATGTACGTAAAGAACCTGCAGGGGCAGTACCAGTTGCTCAACTCGGCGGGGGTCGCGGCGCTGCAGCGGACCGAGGCAGAGGTGATCGGCAACGATGATCGCGTCCTCTTTCCCGGAGAGGTCGCCCAGCGCATCCTTGCCCTGGATCAGCAGATCATGCAGACCGGCGAGGCCCTGACCTATGAGGCCGATGTGACCATCGCCGAGCAGCGCCTGACCTATCTCACCACCAAGCAAGCCTACCTCAACCCACGCGGAGAGATCATCGGCCTGGTGGGGATCTCACGCGATATTACCCAACGCAAACAGATGGAACGGTTGTTGGAGCGCCAGGTGCAACAGTTGACGGCGCTGCACTCCATTGACCTGGCGATCAATGCCAGCCTGGACTTACGCCTGACCCTCAAGATCCTCCTGGATCAGTTGCGAGCGCAGTTGGGTGTGGATCACGCGGAGATCCTGCTGATGAACCCCTACACCCAGACGTTGGAGTATGCCACGGAGCAGAGCATACCGCAGCACATTCGCAGTCGAGATCGGCAGCGGGTGGGAGTGGGTCCGGCGGGCAAAGCCGCACTGGAGCGGCGCATGATCTCGGCAAGCGATCTGCTGGGCGTCGAGAACAACGGACAGCCCCCCTCGGAGCGCCCGGAGGAGTTGCCGAGCTACTTCGCGGTCCCCCTGATGGCGAAGGGCCAGGTCAAAGGAGTGCTGGAGTTATACTGCCAGGAGCAGGAGGAGCGCGACGCGTCCTGGTTTACTTTCCTGGAGACGCTGGCCGGACAGGCCGCCATTGCCATCGACCATGCCTCGCTCTTTGAGGACCTTCAGCGGGCGAATAGTGAGATGCTGCTCGCTTACGATGCGACCATCGAAGGCTGGTCGCGCGCTCTGGATCTCCGGGATAAGGAGACCGAAGGCCATAGCCAGCGGGTTACGGAGTTGACGCTGCACCTCGCCCGGGTCCTGGGGATCAGCGAAGCGGAAATCGTCCATGTACGCCGGGGAGCACTACTGCACGACATCGGGAAGCTCGGCGTTCCCGACAGCATTCTCTTGAAGCCCGGCTCTCTGACGGAAACGGAGTGGGAGGTTATGCGCAGGCATCCCATCTATGCCTATGAGATGCTGGCGCCCATTGCTTTTCTGCGTTCCGCACTGGACATTCCCTACTGCCATCATGAGAAGTGGGATGGCGCCGGTTATCCCAGAGGTCTAAAAGGGACCATGATCCCGCTTCCGGCGCGCATCTTCGCACTGGCCGACATCTGGGACGCCCTGCGCTCGGATCGGCCCTATCGGAAGGGATGGCCCACGGACCGGGTCCTGGCGCATATCATCTCTCTATCCGGCACGCACCTCGACCCCCAGGTCGTCGAAGTCTTCCTACAGCACCAGGAGGTCCTGGCATCCCCTCTGGAAGTCAAGGTCGCCTGAAAAATCGAGTTTAAAGGTCGCGTTCGACGATATAGCGCGCGAGGGCGCGCAGCGGTTCGGCGCCCTCGCCAAACGCTGCAAGGGTCCCCAGGGCGGCCTCGACTTCGGCGTGCGCGCGGCGGCGGGATTCGTCCAATCCGAACAGTTTCGGGTAGGTCGCCTTGTCGCGCTCCTCATCGCTGCCGACCGGCTTCCCAAGCTTCGTCTGGTCGCCCGTCACATCCAGAATGTCGTCTGCGATCTGGAAGGCCAACCCGGTATGCTGCCCATAGGCGCGAAGGCTTTCGGTCTGTGCGCTGTCGGCCCCGGCCAGCAGCGCTCCGGACAGCACCGAGGCCGTCAGCAGCGCGCCCGTCTTATGGGCGTGGATGTATTGGAGCGTCTCCGGCGTCACCTCCTGCCCCTGCGAATCCATGTCCACCACCTGCCCGCCCACCATCCCCCAGGTTCCCGACGCCTCCGAGACGAGACGCAGCGTCGGCAGGACCCGGTCTGCGGGAACCGTCGCCACATTCTCCGCAATCAGTTGAAAGGCCAGCGTCAGCAGCGCATCTCCCGCCAGCAGCGCCAGCGCCTCTCCATAGACCTTATGGTTGGTCAGGCGTCCCCGGCGGTAGTCGTCATTATCCATACAGGGCAGGTCGTCGTGGATCAGGCTGAAGACATGCACGCACTCGAGGGCGCAGGCGGTAGGCATCACGTCCGCCTCCTGGCCGCCCACTGCCTCCGCAGCGGCGATCACGAGCGTTGGGCGCAGCCGCTTTCCGGGCGCAAGCACGCTGTAGCGCATCGCCTCATGCAGGCGCTGGGGACGCGCATCGGTCGAAGGCAGGAAGCGGTCCAGCGCGGCATCTATGTTTCGCCGCTTCGCTTCCAGATAGGCTTTCAAATCAAAGCTCAAGAGGGTTCTCCAGAGGGATAGAGTATGCTCACAGTGTAACGGTTTCGCCGCCGGATGTCAAGCGGTCATTGCTGCGGGCGTCGCAGAAAAAGTGCCCTGACATCCGAACCTTTCCTCAGCGGGAGAACTCTATTCAGTGTCGGAACGCATAGGGAGAACCAAAACGTGTGGGAGCCGAGCGATATCGAACTGATGCTGCGGGTGAAGGCGGGCGATATGGTCGCCTTTCGTCAGCTCACGGCACGGCATCGAGACACGCTCTTACGCTTTTTCCGCGCGATCCTGGACGACCGCTCCCTCGCCGAGGACTACACGCAGGAGACGTTTCTACGGCTCTGGTTCGCACGCGAACGCTATGAGCCGACGGGTAAATTTTCGACCTATCTGTTCCAGATCGGCAAACACTACTGGCTCAACCAGCGCAAGAAGGTCCGACTGCCAACAACGCCTGCCGACGACGCCCTCCAGATCGTAGCGGCCCCGCCGGATGCGGAACCGGAGACCGTACTGCTGCGACAGACGCGACAGGAGCGGATCCGACAGGCGCTTGCGGCGATGCCGGAGCACTACCGGGCAGTGTTTGTATTGAGCCATTTCGAGGGCCTGACCTATGCCGAGATCGGCTGCCGCCTGGGCATTCCGGTCGGTACGGTAAAGTCACGCATGGCGGAGGCAGTGCGGCGATTACGTGCCGCGCTTTCCGAAGGAGATTTCTAATATGGACTTGCAGCAACGGGCGATCACGTATCTGAAGAACGAAATGAGCGAGACGGAGCGGCAGCAGTTCGAGGAGGAGTTGATCCATTCGCAGGAGCTGCGCTCCGAGTTGGAGAAGGGGCGTGAGGTGCTGGACCTGCTCGAAGCCGCCAACGAGGAATCCAACGTTCGGCGCTCCAACACCATCATCCAGCAGGCGATCCAACATGGGGCCAGCGACATCCACATCCTCCCCGCCGCCGGAGATCCGGACCATGAGGGGAAGCGCTCTACCAACATCCTCTTCCGAATTGACGGGCACCTACATGAGATTACGACATTGCCCGCCGAGTTCCATCGGGCCACCGTGGACCGCTGGAAAGAGATGGCCGAGTGCAACATTGCCGAGCGAACTCTCCCCCAGGATGGGCGGATCCATATCCGCTATCAGGGCGTCAATTACGAACTGCGCGTCACCATCCTGCCGACGGTTTCCGGTGAGCGGATCACGGCACGCCTGGTTGACCGGCAGAACGTATTTCTTGGCCTGGACCGGCTGGGCCTCCAGCCTGCGCAACGGGACACACTGCTCCGCCTGATCGAGCGCCCATACGGTTTTATCCTTACCTCCGGCCAGATCGGGACGGGCAAGACGACCCTGCTCTACTCGCTCCTCAACGCCATCCAGAACCCGGAGAAGCCGCGTCGCAACATCCTGACGGTGGAAAATCCCGTGGAGTATCGGCTGCCGGAGATCTCGCAGGCATCCGTCAATAATCGGGTCGGAATGACCTTTCCTAACATTCTGCGCAGTCTGCTGCGCAACGATCCGGATGTCATCTACGCCTCGGAGTTCCGCAGCCTGGAGATGCTGGAGCTTGCCACCGAGGCCGCGCTGACAAGCTGTCTGTTTCTGGGCCAACTCCATGTCAGCAGCGCCTTGCTGATCCCACAACGAATGCAGGAGATGGGGTTGGTTCCTTTCCTGGCCGGGCAGACGCTGGCGGGCGCTATCGGGCAGCGCCTAGTGCGGCGGATCTGTACGGAGTGCGCGACCGAATACACGCCTTCCCCGGAAGGACTGCAGAAACTGGGGCTGTCCGCCATCGAGGACGGTCCGTTCCGACGGGGCAAAGGATGTGAAGCCTGTCATAACACAGGCTTCAAGGGGCGCATCGGGCTATACGAAGTCTGGGAGGTGGACGAACCGGCTCGAAAGCTGATCGCGGAGGGCGCTCCGGTCCAGAGCTTATGGAACGCGACATTCGGACGCACAGGCGGTTCCCTCTGGGACGATGCGCGCTTAAAAGTACGGCAGGGTATTACCACCGTGGAAGAGGTGACCTGGGCGCTCTTCGACTACCCCATTCCCGCCCTCAATGCAATGGCGAGCGTCCGCGCCCCCTACGAGATCGGAAATCTTGTAGGGCCGGACGGGAAATAAGGAGACAGAACGATGTGGCAACGCTTTACGGAGCGGGCGCGACGCATGGTTTTCTATGCGCAGGAAGAGGCTAGACGCCTGGACCAGAACTACGTTGGGACGGAGCATATCTTGTTGGGCATGCTCCGCGAACAGGATCATGTTGCGGCGCGTGTCCTGGAGGGATTAGGCGTCTCCCTGGGAAAGATACGGGAGGAAGTCGAGCGCCAGGCGGAACGGGGCACGGGCAAAACAGGCCAGAATTTGGAGCTGACGCCGCGTGGGAAACGGTCGATAGACCTGGCGTATGAGGAGGCCAAGCTGCTCCATAACAACTATATCGGAACCGAGCATCTGCTGTTGGGCCTGATCCGCGAAAGCGAAGGAGTGGCTGGACGTGTGCTGGCAGAACAGGGCGTTCAGTTGGAGCCGGTACGGGAAGCGATCCGCGTCTTGCAGCAGAGTGGTTCCCAATCCCCTGCCACCCCGAATCCTCTCGATGTTCAGCAGGAGGAGAGCGGCCCTCAACCCGGCGACCTGGGCAGGGCGCAGGCGCCCTCCAACGGAGGGCAGTTGGTGCTCGCGATCAGCGAGGACGCCTACCAGGAGTTGCGGGAGATTGTGGCGATCAAGGACGATTACGCTTACTATGAGTTGGTGAAAACGGATAAGGTCTTCCCTGCCGCCCCCGTCAACGTGAAGCTGCTCAAGAAAGGCCGGAGCGGAGGGTACCTTGTACGCCTGCTGGAGGGTGAGCCGGCGGGCAAAACCGGCTGGCTGGCCCCGGAACAGTTCGAGCGCACCGGGCCGGATGAGCGCCCCTTTCCGCCGCTTCCGGCATCACCCTCTGCACGAGAAGAATCTGCTCTACAGGAATCGCCTCCCGCGTCGGAAACAACTGCGCCGCCTGAAGCGTGAGTTTGCGATCCTATCAGGTAGAATCAAATCAAACGTTATGCCGCGCTGCCGAAGAGGGTAGCGCGGCGGTTTGAGGAACCCGATGGACGACGAAGAGCGCTACCTGTTCGATCTGCAGGGCTATCTGGTGATCGAGAACGCCCTTTCGGCGGAGACGGTCGCCGCCATGAACGCCTGGATCGACGCGCAGGCCGAACAGGACCCGAAATGGCGTGGGCAACCCGGCAACGATAAGCTGCAGAATGTGCTGACCTGGGGGCCGGAGTTCCTGGCCCTCCTGGATCATCCCCGCCTGTTGCCTATGTTCAAGGCGATTTTAGGCAGCCACCTGCGCTTCGATCACGACTACGCCATCTTTCTGCAGCCGGGCGGGGAGGGTCTGTTCCTGCATGGCGGGGGCACGCCCTACGATCCCTCCCAGTACTACCACGTCATCAAAGACCGCATCTATAGCGGCCTGGCCGTCGCCGTCTATGCCCTCAACGACGTTCCGCCCGGTTCCGGCGGCTTCGCCTGTATTCCCGGCAGCCACAAAAGCAATTTTCGCTGCCCGGAGGACATTATGATGCTACGTCGCCCCTCCCCCATTGTGCAGCAGATCCCGGTCAAGGCGGGCGACTGCATCCTCTTCACTGAGGCGCTCCAACATGGCACGCTGCCCTGGCAAGGCCCCCACACACGCCGCACCCTCTACCTTAAATACGCCCCGGCGCACCTCCGCTGGGGACCGCACCACTACGAGCCGGGCAACCCGGTCTACGAACAGATCGCGCCGCACCTCTCCGAATGCCAACGCCTCTTACTCCAACCCGCCCTCATCGAAGGGCATCAGCGGATTCCGTGATACCTAACCCCCCGGTCGGGGGTTAGACAAGTCAAACGGCCTGCCGACTGTGAAGTTGGCAGGCCGTTCTATGGGGGCGTCCAGCTTGTGTTACGCCGGTTCGGGACGTAAGCGGGTCGGTGGGATCCGCTGCGGTTCGGGTTCGACCGGGATCGCCTTGCCCGCATTCGAGGGCGGCGGCATCAGCGTATTGCGCCGAATATCGTCCGCCGTCATTTCATCGTTCAGCAGCGCCAGGAACTCCTCGCGGGTCAGCGTCTCTTTCTCCAGCAGGATCACCGCGATCTCGTCCATCTTGGCCCGGTGCTCGGACAGGATCTGGCGCGCCCGCTCGTAACCCTGGTCGATAAAGGCGCGTACTTCCTCGTCAATGGCGCGGGCGATCTCCTCGCTATAGTCGCGATCCTCCATCAGGTCGCGGCCCAGGAAGGGATTGCCATGCCGTCGGCCCAGGCGCACCATGCCCAGACGGTCGCTCATACCATACTCGCAGACCATCGCGCGAGCCAGATCGGTCGCATGATCCAGGTCGCTCACGGCCCCGGTCGTCACATCGCCGAAGACCAGTTCCTCCGCGACCCGACCGCCGAGCGAGGAGGTGATGTCGTCCAGCATATCCTGCTTGGTGCGCAGCCCCTCTTCCTTCGGGAGGTACCAGGTGGCGCCGCCGCTCATGCCGCGCGGAATGACCGTGATCTTGTAAACCGGGTCGGCATTCGGCAGCTTCGCCGCCACAATGGCGTGGCCCAGTTCGTGGAACGCGACCACCTTGAGCTTGCGCTCGTTGT
>DATGIG010000205.1:0-13201 GCA_035295825.1 Chthonomonadaceae bacterium
CCACCCATCTGCGCAACGAGGGCGATACCCTGGTCGAGGCCGTGCAGGAGGCGCTGGACGTGGTGGAGCGGGCAGGATTGCCGCTGCAGTTGTCGCACCATAAGGCGGAGGGGGAGGCCAACTGGGGCAAAGTGCGCACCACGCTGGGCATGGTCGAGGCGGCGCGGGCGCGTGGGCTGGACGTGCAACTGGATCAGTACCCCTACACCGCCTTTATGACCGGCCTCGGCATCCAGACCCTCCCCCGCTGGGTCCTGAGCGGCACTCCCGAAGAGACCCAGGCGCGCCTGATCGACCCCGCCCAGCGCGCCGCCATCCTGGCGGAGATGCGCGCCGCGCACCCGGACTGGGATGAGACCGGGCCGGGTTCCCACTGGAGTAACGTGCAGATCGGCGTCTGCCGCCATAAGCCGGAGTTGCAGGGGCGGACCATCGCCTCCCTATCCATTGAGGTGGGCCGCAATCCCATCGAGTATGTGCTCGACCTGCTGAGCGAGACCACCGGCTTCGTCAGCGCCGTCAACTTCGCCATCGGGGAGGAGGACATCGCCGCCATCATGCGCTATCCCTGGACCGCCATCGGCTCCGATGGGGTCGGCACCCATCCCGGCGGCACTGGCTCCCAGGATCAGATCCACCCCCGCGCCTATGGCACCTTCCCCCGCGTTCTGGGGCGCTATGTCCGCGAACTGGGCGTCCTGACCGAAGCGGAGGCCATCCATAAAATGACCGGCCTGCCCGCCGCGCGCCTCGGTATTCGGGAGCGGGGCCGGATCCTGCCCGGCTTCTTCGCCGACCTCACCCTCTACGATCCCGCGCGCGTCGGCGACCGCGCCACCTTCGCCGAGCCGCATCAGTTCGCCGTGGGCATCGAAGCCGTCCTCGTGAATGGTCGCCTGGCGCACGAGAGCGGCGCTCCCAACGGCACGCTCGCCGGGCGTGTCCTCCGCCATCTTTAACGTATCTTTCGGGAAGGATAATGACCATTTTGACGATTGGACAGTCCGGTCAAATCGCTCTGCCGGAAAGTATGCGCGAACATTACGGGCTAAAACCCAATACGCTGGTGCGTGTCATAGAGACTCGCACCGGCATTCTCTCGACTCCTCTAACCGAGGAGTCGATGAGCGAGGAGTTGAAACAGGAGTTGGCTGAATGGGAAGCGCTCAGCGCAGAAACCTGGAATCTGCTTCCCTATACAAAAGAGTCTTCCTAACCCAACGGTGATGCCGGGCACAGAACGTACCCGTCTGGAGGGCCTTCGGCCAAGCGTCCTCATGGACGCGAATACCAAACCCTATTTTTGCGGAGGCATATGAAATGCCGCACAGACTGGACGCTACACATGACATTTGAGCGAATCATGGGTCGTTATTTAGATATATCAACCGGGTTATTGCTGTTATTTCAGTATCGCGCCGACATTTGCGTGGTAATCACCTACCTGGGTCATCCGATATGCGTTGGAACAAGGGAATTTGCGTCCGTGAGGACGCTTGGCCGAAGGCCCTCCGAAGCGTCGGTGCTTGCACCGGGAAGCGGAGGAGATGGGTATGTTCTGTGCCCGGCCTTGAAATCGGGAAGGATTTATAGGGTGTAGCGCGAAATCTGGCCCTATGAATACCAACCACGAAACCGATCTTTACGAAGTTCAGACGAAGGCGACCGGCCCGATTGGAGAACTGCCGCTGACACCCGAAATGCTGATCTCCCGCCCGAGCGGCGATGTCTTCGCCCTTTCGCAGAATGCGGGGATGGGCTGGAACCCGCAGCACCTCAATCGGCGTGAATTTCTGATTTTAAGCACGCAAGGCGGCATTCGCAACCCGGATGGGACTCCGGTCGCGCTCGGTTACCATACCGGGCACTGGGAGGTCGGGCTGCTGATGGAAGCCGCCGCGAAAGAGTTCGCCGCGCTGGGCTGCCTGCCGTTTGCGGGCTACTGCTCCGATCCCTGCGATGGGCGCACCCAGGGCACCACCGGCATGATGGACTCGCTGCCCTATCGCAACGACGCGGCGATAATCTTTCGCCGCCTGATCCGCAGCCTGCCCAACCGCAAGGGCGTCCTGGGCGTCGCTACCTGCGACAAGGGCCTCCCCGCCATGATGATCGCCCTCGCCGCCATGCGAGACCTGCCCACGGTCCTGGTGCCCGGCGGCGTCACCCTCCCGGCTGCACATGGGGAGGATGCGGGCAAGATCCAGACGGTCGGGGCGCGGTTCGCCCACGGCCTGCTCACCCTGAAGGAGGCGGCAGAGCTGGGCTGCCGCGCCTGCGCCACTCCCGGCGGCGGCTGCCAGTTCTTCGGCACGGCGGCGACCGCTCAGGTGGTCGGGGAGGCGCTGGGCCTCACCCTGCCCCACTCCGCGCTTGCACCCTCCGGACAGCCCATCTGGCTCGACATGGCCCGGCGTTCCGCCCGCGCCCTGGCCGAACTCCATACGGCGGGCCTCACTACCGGCGACATCCTGACCGATAAGGCGGTCCGCAATGCCATGACAGTCCACGCGGCCTGCGGCGGCTCGACCAACCTCCTGATCCATATCCCCGCCATCGCCCATGCGGCCAAGCTCCGCCGCCCGGTCGTATCCGACTGGCATGAGGTCAATCTCGCAGTCCCGCGCCTGGTGGATGTCCTGCCCAACGGCCCTACGGATCATCCGACCGTTCGCTTTTTCCTGGCGGGCGGCGTGCCGGAGGTCATGCTGCACCTGCGCGCCTTGGGATTGCTGCACCTGGATGTCCTCACCGCGACGGGCAAAACTCTGGGCGATAATCTGGAGGAGTGGGAGCGCTCCGAGCGCCGTCAGCGGTTGCGGGAACGCCTGCGCGAACAGGATGATGTGGATCCTGATGATGTGATCCTCGCCCCTGACCGCGCCCGACAGCGGGGCCTCACGTCTACCGTTACTTTTCCCACCGGAAACCTCTGCCCGGAGGGTTCGGTGATTAAGAGCACCTCGATTGATCCCTCCGTCGTGGATGCGGACGGGATCTATCGCAAGCTCGGCCCTGCACGGGTCTTCACCACGGAGCGCGCGGCCATCGCGGCGATTAAAGCGGCGGGAGAAAAACCCTTTTCACCACCCGCTGCGCTAGAGAACACAGAGGGACACAGAGAAAGACCACAGAGGGAAGCGCCGTCGAAAGTAGAGCCGGGGGATATTCTGGTGCTGATCTGCCGTGGGCCGATGGGCGCGGGGATGGAGGAGATCTATCAGATCACGTCGGCGCTCAAGTTTTTGCCCTGGGGCAAGACCGTGGCCGTGTTGACGGATGCGCGGTTTTCGGGGGTCTCGACCGGGGCCTGCATCGGGCACATCGGGCCGGAGGCACTGGCGGGTGGGCCGATAGGCAAGGTGAAGGATGGGGATGTGATCGAGATTGTGATAGATCGCAACCGATTGGAGGGGGCGGTCAATCTGGTGGGAGAGAACGGTTCTCTTTATGGCGCGGAGGAGGGAGCGCGAGTGCTGGGCGCGCGTTCGCCACGCCCTGATCTTGCGCCGGATCCGGATTTGCCGGACGATACGCGCCTCTGGGCTGCGCTGCAAGCAGCGGGAGGAGGAACCTGGGGCGGCTGCGTCTACGATGTAGATGCCATTACCGCCCGGCTCAATCGCGTAGAGTTAGGGTGAGGGGAAGCCGGGTTCGGCTTTGACCGCCTTGGCCTGTCCGATGTGGTACTCCGTATGCACGACGGCGGAGGCGAACCAGGCGCCCAGGCTCATACGCACCAAGCCGGAGACGGGCGAGGTGACCTTGATGCGCCGCAGATCGTGGCCTTTCGCCTGCTCCATGCAGGCGAGGATGCGGTCGTTCGCCTCGCAGAAAGTGTGCATGACATCCTTTACAGTGCCTTCCGGCGCGGGGATGTAGAGCTTGGGCACTTCGGCCTTGTAGCGGGCATTGGGGCCGACCGTCTGGATAAAGAGGCGCTCCAGGAAGGAAGGATGCCACACGCGAAATGCGTCGGGGGCGAGTGGGAGGGCATCGGAGATCTCGCTCTCCATGCGCGGTAGGAGGAGCAGATTGACCTTGTTGAGATGGTCCAGGCACTGCGCGATAGACCAGCGGTCCGGGGAGGGATGCCAGTTGAACTGGGCATCGGTCAGGTTCTCGGTTAAAAAGCGCGCCTGCTGCACCAGGGCTCCCAACTCCTCTTGCCAGTCATCCAATTCCGCCATGTCCTACCTCCTTATTCCTCGTTGTGTATGGGCAACCGCACGGTAAAGGCCGTCCCCTGCCCCACCACGCTGTCGACCGAAATGCTCCCGCCATGCGATTCGGCGATCCAGTGCGCGATGTTCAGCCCCAGCCCACTGCCGCCCTGATCCCGGCTGCGCCCCGCGTCCACCCGATAGAAGCGGTCGAAGAGGAAGGGCAGGTGCTCGGCAGGGATGCCGGGGCCGGTGTCGCGCACCTGGAACAGGGCTTCGTTGCCCCCGTTGGCGGCTTCCAGGATCAGTGAGAGCGTCACACAGCCGCCCTCGGGGGTGTAGTTGATCGCGTTATGGATCAAGTTCGTGATGAGCTGCTGCAGCCAGAGGGCGTCGCCGCGCAGGTAGACCTCATCTATGGTATCCATATCCAGGGTGATGCTCTTGCGGAAGGCGAGGCGGGCCATCGGCTCGTAGGCTGCCATCACGACCTCATGCAGCGCGACCGGCTCCTGCTTCAACCGCACCTGGTCGGCATCCGCACGGGAGAGCAGCAGCAGATTGCTGACGATGGACGACAGCCGCTCCGTCTCCTCGATGATGCTCCGTAGCGTCCGGCGCGTCTCCTCCGGCGAGAGGTCGGACATCAGGGCGACCTCCGCCTCGCCGCGGATGGTGGTGAGCGGCGTCTTGAGTTCGTGCGAGGCATCGGCGGAGAAGCGCTCGATCTGGCGGAAACTCCGGTCGAGGCGGGCGATCATCTCGTTCAGGGCAGCTGCGAGGCGGCCGATCTCATTGTCGGTGCGGGGAGGGACAACGCGCACATCCAGACGCTTGCTCTCGATGCTCAGCGCGGCCTGCGTCATGTCGTCTACCGGTTTTAGCGCCCGACCGACCAGGATCCAGCCTCCCAACACCGCGACCAGAAACACGGAGGGGGTGAGAATAAGCAGGATCTGCAGCGCCTGCCCCAGCGCCGCCTCCACGCCCTCGACCGACGCGCCGACCTGCACCAGATAGGGCACTTTCGGCCCCATCAGCACCGGAACCGTAACGACGCGCACCGGATACTCCCCCAGGTTCGGCTCGGTCTTGAAGGTGGTTTCGCCCCGCCGTCCGCTGAGCAGTGTCTCCGAATCGCAGGGAAGCTGCCGGGTACGGAGCGCGTCGGAGGTGGAGACCGGGCGGCCCGTATTCGTCTCTACCACCTGCACAAAGCGGCCCAGAGACTGCACGTCGCTCTTGTTGACGAATTGCCGCTCCTCCTCCTTGCTGAACTCCTTGCCGGGGTTCTCGACCGGATACTGATAGAGGTCGATGGCGATATGGGAGGCGATGACCTCCGCGCTGCGCTGCAGGTTGGCGTCGGCGCGGGAGTTGAAGAATTCGCGCAGGAGCAGGTAGGTCAAACCCGCCAGGACCAGGAGGGTCAGGGCCAGCAGCCCGCCATGCCAGAACGCCAGTTGCGCCCGCAGACTGCGCGGTTGCCATCGGGGAGAGCGGGAGGGTGGGCTCAGGGCATTGGCCCCTTCTCCCGTTCTCCCCCTCTCCCCCTGCCTCATTCCAGCTCCTCACGCAACACATACCCCACCCCACGCACGGTATGCAGGAGTTTGGGCAGGCCAGGCGCATCTATCTTTTTGCGGAGGAAGTTCATATAGACTTCGAGGACGTTGCTGCCGGCGTCGAAATCGTAACCCCAGACGCTTTCGAGAATAGCGGTGCGGGTATAGACCTGGCCGGGGTGGCGCAGCAGCAATTCGAGCAGGGCGTACTCTTTGTTGGTCAATTCGATGGGGCGTCCGTTCCGCTGCACGGTGCGGGTGGCGGGGTCGAGCACCAACCCGGCAAACTGAAGCTGCGGCAGGCGCGTGGCATTGGTCTGGCGACGCAGGAGGGCGCGAAGGCGGGCCAGCAATTCGTCGAAGGCAAAGGGCTTGGCGAGGTAGTCGTCACAGCCGCTGTCCAGGCCCTGGATCCGGTCCTCCAGCGCGCCCCGCGCCGTCAGCGCCAGCACCGGCACGACGCTGCCCTTCTGACGCAGTTCCCGGACCACCGAAAGGCCATCCCGGCCCGGTAACATGATGTCCAGGACGATGGCGGCATACTCATTGACCGCCGCTTGCGCCAGCGCCTCTTCGCCATTGAGCGCGACATCTACCGTGTAAGAGGACTGCTCCAGCCCCTTGCGCACAAAACTGGCGACCTTCTCCTCATCCTCTACCACCAGGATACGCATGATTCGCTTCCCCGCTCTCCTCTGGACCTATCGGATCAACCCCACTCCACGCACCGCCTGCCGGCTCTCACCGGCATGCGCATCGAAGGGTTTGCATCGTCTCCATTATGACACAGACCGAATAGAACTGCAATCGCATCTCAAAAGCGAAACGCCCCGACTGTAGACTGCAGTCAGGGCGTCTCTTATTCCGTTTGCTTTGTGTGCCTTCGTGGGTTCAGAAAGCTTATCGCAGGAAGAGGGTCAGGCACTTGGCCGCGCCGCCCGCCTTGAGAAATTCCGACAGGTCCACCGCATGGACCGTATAGCCGCGCTCTTCGAGTTGGCGCGTGAGCTGCGGGCAGCCGGCAGGAAGAACGACGTTATTGCCCAGCACGACCGCGTTGCAGGCGAAGCGGAGCGCCTCTTCGGCATTCACCTCCAGGGTGTTGAAATTGTTGGCGATAACCACGCGGGCGTAGGGATCGAACGCGCCGGGATAGTAGACGATGGTATCGGGCGAAAGCGAGAACAGGCAGGTGTCCAGATGGTACCAGCGGTCGTCAATCAGCTCCAGGGAGAGGACCGGAACCGCCAGGGTGTCCGAGAGCCAGCGATGGGCGCAGATATCGCTCCGTTTCAGATAGCCGGCCAGCAGCATATCGCCCGCAAAGAGCGCATCCCCTTCGCCCTCGAACTTGCAGCCGACGGAGGGGAGTTGCACCTTAAAGCCGTTGGCCTCGAACCAGGCTCGGAAGTGCGGCTCCTCCACCTGGCGCTGGGGGTGCCGGAAGTTCGAGAGCAGGGCATAGCGTCCGCGCACCAGCCCCGCATTCGCCGTAAACACCATGTCCGGGCAGTCCGAGGCCTGCTCCACCAGCAGCACATGCGCCCCGACCTCCTCCGTCAGCACCCGATAGAGCTCCTGCCACTGGCGGGCGGCAAGCGCCACGTCGGGCGCATTCTCCATCTTCATCCACGGATTGATCTCATATTTGAGCGCGTAGGCGGTGGGAGCGCACATCAACAGCGAGGTCGTCGCAGGCGCCTCGGAAGCATGGTCGGCCTCACGGTCCCAGGGCGCAGCGAGGGCCGGTGCGGTCAAAGCGGAACGGGTCATGATGTAACTCCCGGCAGGCGGGCGGCGAGCTCCTTTAAGAAGAACTCGCAGTCGGTGACCAGGCCGAATGCCTGGTGCGTCCCCCTGTCCATCAGTTTGATAACGGTGTCCGCGTCGGAATCGACGCAGAGTGTCCGCACGGTGGCGGGCAGCAGATTGCCGGTAGCGACGGAGTGTAGCGTCGTGGCGACCATCAGGGCGACCCCGACGCCCCGCACCCGCCGGCGCATGGCGTCCTGGGCCTGAACGCTATCGGTAATCACATCGGGCAGCGGGCCATCGTCACGAATGCTCCCGGCAAGCACGAAGTCGGTTCCGGTGGTCACACAGGCGTGCATGATGCCCGCCGTGAGCAGGCCGCTCTCGACGGCGGGGCGAATGCCGCCCACGCCGCGAATCGCGTTGATGGCCCGCAGGTGGTGCTCGTGCCCATGCGTCATCGCCTGTCCTGTCGCCAACTCCACGCCCAGCGAAGTGCCGAAGAGGGCGCGTTCGATGTCGTGCGTGGCGAGGGCGTTTCCGGCGAAGAGCACGTCGATCCATCCGGCCCGGATGATGGCTTCCAGCGCGGGGCCTGCCCCCGTATGCAGAATGGCCGGACCGCCGACAAAGAGCACCTTCTCGCCCCTGGCGCGGGCGTCCTGCATGGCCTGCACGATGGCGGCGATGATCAGTTCCTTCGGGCGTTCGGTAGAGACTTCGTTGCCCATAAAGGCGAAGGCGTCGGACGGATCGGGGCGCTCCAGCGGCTTGACCCGCACCCCCTCGTCCCCCACGACCACCGCCTGCCCCGCCTTCACCTGATGCATGGGGAGACAGTGCGTCGTTACGTGCGCTTCGCCCTTTTCTATTATGACGCCGCAATCCATCTCTATGTTCGCCACCGTATGCCAGCGCCCCGCAATGCGCACGGCGGTCTCCAGGTTGGTGGTCGCATAGAAGCCTTCGGGGAAAACGCCGTCCGTCGGCGCAGGCTGCGTGGTCGCCTCGCCTCCCCGCCGGGACGCGCCATGCTGCCCGATGATATGGAGGATACGCTCCAGGGTCTCGGCGTCGGGAGCGCTGACGGCGATCTCCGCATGGCTGGCGTCGGTACGCGTGGCTCCGACATGAAACTTGGTTATGTTGTACTGTCCGCCGTCCCGCAGGATGATGTCGAGGACCTTGGTCAGGGTGAGTGAATCGATGATATGTCCGTCGAGATGGACGGTTTCCGAATGCATACCTCTCTCCTTCTCTGCGTCGAGATGCGCGCCGCGGATCCGGACGGAAGCGGGCAAGCCGCTTCGCAGAGATTATCGGCAAAAAAACGCGGCGGCGCAGGGAGGGCGCTCCCTCCCAGGCGCAACAGATCCAATCCCACCGGCTAAGATACCGGAAGGGGACCTCCTATGCAATACGTAAGAATTCGTCTTTTTATTGTCCTATGGTTGTACGCAGGAGTCGTTGAGGATAGGTCTCGGAGGCCGCTTCGGCGGGCCGGGGGTTGTACCCTCAACCCCCTCCCGCTCTCCCGCTTGCCTCCGCTTCGCGGCGCGGAAGAGAACACCCCTTCTCCCTTACCGCTCGTTCCTCGCTAGGGAGAAGGGAGCAAGGGCGCAGGCGATTGCGCTGGGTTGAAGGTAAGGTCATACCTTCAATGCAGTCTCAATCCGCTGACAGGAAGACTATGCATAACACGTTGCATGGTAGCAAGCCTCATTTCAACGTGAACGAGGACAGTTTTGCTCCCTTCTCCCTAGCGAGGAACGAGCGGTAAGGGAGAAGGGCGGGGGTTGAGGGTGCAACCTTAGAGTGTAGAAAATCCCCACTCGTGGGGTATAAATCGCCTCATCCTAGACGAAATTCGCGCTTTTGAAGCGACATAGCGAGGCTTGCAGCCGCTGAATTGCCTCTTTGACACACTGTTAAAACGTGACTTCGTGGCCCTGGCGGGCGGCGGTATAGCAGGCTTCTAAAAGCTGGACCAGGTGGTAACCGTCGTTGATGTCGATTGTCGTGGACGCGCCATCCTTGATGGAGGAGACCCACTGGTTAAAGGGCATGGGCAGCGCGGCAGGCAGGTTGGTGGGCGAGATGACGCCCTTGATCTCCCCGGTGGAGAGCTGGTTGCTGATGAGCTGGATGAGCGGGCCGTTGGGCGCGGCGTCGATGCTCAGGTAGCCCTCCGTACCGTAGATCTCCAGCGGGTTGGGGCCGCTGCGCTGCACCCACGAGACATCGAGGATGCCGATGGCCTTGTTGCGGAAGGTGACCACCGCCGCCATGCTATCGTCGATGGAGTAGTTGTTGCTGAAGTTGGTCATCTGCGCGACGACGGAGGCAGGCTCTCCCAGGAACCAGCGCATGATGTCCACGCGATGGCAGCCCAGGTCGAAGAACGCGCCGCCTCCCGCCTGCTCCTCATCCCCGAACCACGCCGAGCCGCCGGAGAACCAGCGGTCCAGGGCCGCGCTGTGGGCGATCCGCGCCCGCATCAGGGTCACGTCGCCGAGCAGTCCCTTATCCAGGACCTGCTTGGCGAAGAGGATCTCGCGCCGCGTCCGGGCCGGCAGCGAGATCATGAACTTGACCCCCGCCGCCTCGACCGCCTGCATCACCGCGACGGCCTCCTCGACCGTGATGGTCAGCGATTTCTCGGTAAAGATATGCTTCCCGGCCTCCGCCGCCGCAATGAGCAGCTCTTTGTGCATGGAGGTGGGCGCATTGACGACCACGGCGTCCACCTCCGGCATGGCCAGCACCTGCTCCAGATGCTCGTTGTAGGGGACGTCGCGCTTATCGGCCTCGGTCTGGCCGCGCAGGGGGTCTTCGTCCCAGATCACGACGGTTTCGGTGTCCGGATGGTCGCGCACACTGTCGGCGTAACCGCGCGCGTGCACATGCGCAAACGAGAGCAGGGCGATGCCTATTTTTCCATTGGATGTCATGAGGTGCTTTCCTTTTGATGGTAGTGTTGGGACAGAGTTCGGTATCCGCGTCGCGATGTCCTGCCCAAGGCTCACGGATGGGTTATTTCCGTCACGCGTTATTGTCGAAAAATATTGTTAAAATATTTTTTCCTCGCCTTTCCGGTTCTTCCTTCTGCCTGTTAGTCTCTTAGCGATAGACCTTCTTAACACGACTTTGCTGCCCAATGGGAACCCAGGGACAATCTTATTTTCTTTCCTGAAACCGTTGGGCCGCACGACTGTTGCGCTTTGTTTGGTTTTGTTAAAGAAAGGTAGATGTACCATGCACCAACCCACTTCTCTCTCGTCTCGTGTTTTTCGTCTTCGCTCTCTCTTCACCGCTCTCTGCTGTCTCTGCATGAGCCTGCTCGTGCTAGCTCCTGCTCTGGGCCAGTCGGGAAGCGGATCGAGCGGCGAAGGCGGCAGCGGCTCCTCCGGTTCCGGAGGGGGATCGGGAGGCTCGAGCGGCGGGCCAGGACAGCCGCCCACGCCGCACAACAACTGGAAACTGCAAGCCTCCTTCTCCGGGTACGCCTCTAGTATCGTCTCCGACACGACCAATTGTCCCTATTGGGCCAGCGAAGTCATGATCCCCTCCAACTTCACCATGGGGATCAGCACGTCCGGCACGTCCATTGATCCGTTGGGAGGTCAGTTTCCCGCCACCTACTCCGGAGGGATGAGCGTCGCCTTTAGCGCTCTGGCCGAACGTGTGCAAAGCATTCTAAACGGCACCACCTACCAATCTCTCTCCTCCGGAACCCTAACCATCACGCTTACCTGGCAGCCAAAAAACAACGACATGCAGGCCAACCCGCCTCCGCATCAGATCGATATCTGCTATCGCCGCTTTGTGTCCGCCGGCGGCATCGCCATGGCGCAGGGGCAAGGTCAAAACGCCATAGGACAGGCCTCCGGCACTATCAGCGGGTTCGGCCAGAGCGCTGCCGTGAATTTGCCCATCTCTCCTGGTTATGATTCGGATTCGGTCTCGAACGCCGATCACGATTTTATTACCGTCCCCCTACAGGTCAATCCCACGACCGGAGTCGCGACCCAACAGTTCCAACTCCAATGGAAACTTTATGCTTATGCAGACGCCGCGTTAGGTGGCGGACAGGCGGCGGCGCAGGCGCAGGTGGATCTGGGCGTGGACTTCTGTGTGGCAGGGTTCGACACCGGGCGCTTCGGCCCCCGCCACCGGGGTCGGAATGGAGGATCGGGCGATGGCGCCACCGATCCCACCTATACCCGCTGGATCCCATTGAGCTTCTCGCCGCAGGTGAGCAGCCAGCCCTTCCGCTTCCAACCCGGCGCTCTGCCGCCGCCCTGGGGCAATATCTATGGGGTCTACGGCATGACGCTCCGGCAGGAGCCCTCCACTCCCAACCTCGACCTGGATGGACTGGCCCAACTCTATCGCCCCAACCAGGGAGGCGGAGCCATGGGCTCGTTCAACAATGCCGGCCCTCCGTTTACGGCGATCCCTTCCGGGTTTATCCCAATGTACTGCCTCACCGATGCCGATGGAAGCCGCCTCCTCTGGGATGCCCAATGGAACCCCAATGAGGACGTCCACTCCCTGCTCATCAGCAGCCCTACTACGTTCCAGCTCACCAATGCCGGCCCTCCCGGCGCACTGGGTTCGGTGGGCCACTATACCTATACTTTCCAGGTCGTCACCACCAACCCCCTGTTCGCACGCCTGATCTCCATCCAGGACAACCTCAATACTACCGGAGCGCCTGCCGTAAACCAACAGACGCTCACCTGGAACGATGGAGGCGATCCCTTCCTCACCGTCACCGATTTCTCTTCGGGCGGGATGGGCATACCTGGTCGGCAACTGCTGTTCCATGCGGGGGCAGGCGGCTATCTGAGCGCGGTGGACGCTCCCACCAACGACCTCTCCGCCTCCTTCACTCACACCACTACGGCCTTCGATGCGGGCGGCCACCTCACTTCCGTCAATGTCTATGCCGGGGACTCCAACACTCTGTTGCATAGCGATCAGTTCAGCTACGGCGGCCCCACCGGGGATTCGCTCACCTCTGTCCGCCACGGCGTGAGCGTCACCTCCTACACCTGGAGCGCCGACGCGCTCAATCCCGATCCGTTCGGCAACCCCATTCCCCGGCTCAGTTCGATCACCGCAGGCAGCGGCAGCGACACGAGCAGTTCCGACGACGGAACCTCCATCGCGGGCACCTACACGTTCACCTGGGGGCCGTCTCAGGTGGGCTACAATGACTGGGGAGCGGAGGTGCGCACCAACACCTTCACGGATGCGCTGGGTCACCTCTACACCGACCTGTTCACCCTCTCCAATGAGGTGTCGGGAGCCATCAACGGCGACACCTACACCGGCCCCGACTATACAGGCGCTCCGCCTCACTCCAATGTGGTGCAGGTGAGCTATAACCCTGATATCGCTAATCCTGGCGTCATCCAGCTCACCGACCCGTTTGCGATGCTCTGGGAGTGGGACTTCAATCCGCAGACCGGTCGCCTGGTGGAGATGAAGAACCCGCTGGAATCGAACTGGACCTGGGGCTGGAGCGCGGATGCCAAGGAGTTGACCAGCCTCACCGATCCGACCGGCATCAGCGTGAACTATCACTACCAGGAGAACAATAATCCTCCCCATCGCCTGACCAGTGTGACGGATAATGGGGGCGCGACGCAGTTACAGATAGACTACAACCGCTTCGGCCAGCCCACCATCTTCACCAACCCGGCCAGTGTCAGC
>DATGIG010000206.1:0-3999 GCA_035295825.1 Chthonomonadaceae bacterium
CGCAGCCTGCGCCCGGGGCCGAAGACGACATAGCAATCGGGCGAAACGACCTGGCGGGGATCGCCTTCGACAAAGTAGACGAAGTTGTTGCCTCCCACATAGACATCCGGTCGGTCGGCGAACCAATCTTGCAGACAATGAATACAGGTGAACATCTGTTCGCGGTGCAGATCGGTTTCGGCCATGGGTTTCCCATCGGATGTCGGGTAGGAGATCTTTTTGTTTTTGGGGGGCTGCGGGTTGGGCAGCCAGGGTGCAATTGCCATAGGAATTCCTCGTTACGAATGGCCAACAAGACGACATTTGCAGGCGGTATCTCTCAAATATCCTCTTCTATATTGTACCGCACTCACGATGAAATCATTGGTGAGTCATCTATCGTTGACTATCGCTCGGAATTACCGTAGGAAGTTGGAGGAGGCGGATGCGTTTTGGTGCCGAAGTAAGGATGGGGTAAGTGGCCCCATCCTTACACCGTCCGCGAATGGGGTCGACGGAGGAAATGAGGGAGAATCCGGCGCTACTTGATGAGCTGGACGGGCGTACGCTCCTTGGAGAGGACGGTACCATCGTCATTGCGGGCAAGCGGACCCGCACTGTAGAGCTTATACTGATCGCCGCTCCGCTCGTATCGGATCTGATCGCCCGTAAAGGGATCTATCACCAGATGGTCCGCATGGAGATCCACGAGAGAGCCGGGCAGGGCGTTGTGCTCCCACCGATAGCGATGGATGAGGGCATGCAGGCCGAGCAGGCGCAACTGCGCCTGGTTGATGGAATATTTATCCGCTATTCTCTCGGGATCCACACTGATCAGTTGGGCCAGAAGGGAGCCGGGATTGCGGGACTTATCCGGAACGAACGGTTTCCGCTCTGAAAGCGGCAGGCTCAAATTGAGGAGCGCATGACCGTACAGGGCGTTGACGTGCGCCTGTGCTTCATCGATCATCGCGCTCAGACCGCCCGGCTGGGTTGCAAGATGGTCTTCGATCCGCTGAATATCCAACGTTGTCTGGGGATCCTGCGTGCCTCCGCTTAACTTGGGCAGCAGGTCCAGGAGCGCATTGGGATCCGAGCGCCTTATCTCCAGCATCTGCAGCGCATAGCTCTTTTCCATGGCCAGCAGATGAACGGCCGGGTTCTCCGCCTTCAGGAAGCCCTCCACCAGCCGTGAGACCTGGTCGCACTGATGGACCGAGATCTGGTCGAAATGGCGGGCGAATTGATTCAGAACGATGGCGTCCACCGCCAGGCCGACCAGGCCGCTGATGAGCGTATCCATCTGAATGTAATACCCGAAGGCGAGGCCATCGCGCAGGCTGTCGATAGCCGCATCCACCCTCCCGTCCGCGAACTGTACATACATTTCCGTACTCAGCAGCCGCGCCAGCTTACGGAATGGGGCCAGTTCCGGAAGAAGCGTGTTCTCATCGAGATTGTGATGGGGCGACACGATCGGCTTCTTCAACCCCTCGTGCAGCAACTCCAGCGCCTGCACCACATCCCGATCCATCAGCACGCGTCGTTTCAGGGTGAGGGTCGCCCCCGGTTCCGTCGCCGTATCGATGGCGTCGTTGTTCTGGATCAGATCCGCCGCCTTGACCCACTCCTCATACCCGTTGTTGTTGGTGGGATTGGGGAACAGGATGGGGAAACTCGGTGGCTTTAGCTCTGGTTGGCGCTGTGCGCCGGGCGGAGCATTGCCGCCGTTCTGCGCCAGGGTCGCTCCGCTGGAGAGCGCCAGGATCAGCCCGATGATAATGCGCGCGATGCTTCCACGCATGGATCGCTCCTCCTTCTGCTTTTGTGTCTACTACCTCATAGACGCAGGAGGGGTTTCGATTTGTCTGTATTCGATTTTTCTTTTTCCGACGCGATGGGCGCGTCAGAACTTCACATCGATGATCCCGCTGATGCCCACACCCGGCACGCGCTTGATGCTGCTGATGCTCTTCGCCGAGATGGGAACCAGCGCACGGAAACGGAGCGAGAGGGGGTTGAATTTGCCCTCGACCTGTGCGACCGCCTTCACTTTATCCACGGCATCGCGCGGCCCCATCACCTGCGCCGCCCCGATCTCTTTGCCGTCTCCCCCGGAGAGGATCGGCACCACCTTGGTAGAGAATTCCGGGTTGTCTTCCGGCGTCTTGGTCACCTTATTGATGGCCGAGTTGATCTGCTTGCCGTACTGCGTCACCAAGAGCGCGACCCCGCCGACCTTGAGGATCTCGCCCAATTGCGCCGAGGCGATCCCGCCCAGCGCCAGCAGAAGCAGCACACTCATCGTAGCCAATTTCATCCGTCGTGACATGATCTTCTCCTCTCGATTGCGCCTCTATATCCCTTTCACAGGTGCTTCAAACATAACCTTCCAGCGAAGAGCCCCCCCTCTCCCAACTTTGGGAGAGGGGCTGGGGGTGAGGGCAAATTCGCTTCGGAACTCCGTCCGAAGGCTCTGTTGAGTATAGCCGTCCGCTAAAGGTCCTGTCAATGAGGCTCACACCCGCCCCCACGGCATAAACGCCTGCCGACGCTGGGGTACACTATAGGCATGTCTCTACTACTCAGCGTCCAATCACTCAGCAAAGCCTTCAGCGCGCGCCCTCTGTTCACCGACATCACGCTTGGGATCTCGGAGGGCGAGCGCCTGGGCCTGATCGGCCCCAACGGCTCCGGCAAAACCACGCTCCTGCATATCCTTTCCGGAGCGGAGACGCCCGACAGCGGCGAGGTCTCGAAGCGGCGCGACGTGCGCCTGGTCGCCGTCGCCCAGGAGGACGCCTTTCCGCCGGAGCAGACGGTGGGCGACATCCTCACATCGGCGATAGCCCACGAGCCGCTGGAGGATTACGAGCGGACCGCCTTACTGAAAAGAGTCCTGGCTCAGGTCGGCTTTGCGGAGGATGCCCAACAGGCAGGCGCGCTCTCCGGCGGCTGGCGCAAACGCCTCGCGCTGGCCCGCGCCCTGATCCAGCGCCCCGACCTCCTGCTGCTGGACGAGCCGACCAACCACCTCGACCTGAACGGGGTCCTCTGGCTGGAGGCGCTGCTCAGGAGCGCCCCCTTCGCCTTCCTGCTCATCAGCCACGACCGCTACTTCCTGGAGAACGTCACCAACCGCATCATCGAGCTCAGCCGCGCCTATCCGGAGGGCTACTTAAGCGTCAAAGGGGCCTATAGCGACTTCCTTACCCGCAAGCAGGATTTCCTGACGGCGCAGGCTCAGCAGCAGCACGCGCTCGAAGGCCAGGTGAAGCGAGAGGTCGAGTGGCTGCGCCGTGGCCCGCAGGCCCGCACGACCAAGGCGCAGTACCGCATTGACGAAGCGCACCGGCTCATCGGGGAGCTGGCCGAGGTGAAGGTCCGCAACGCGCAGGACAAAACCGTCGATGTGGACTTCTCGGCTTCGGGCCGCAAAACGAAGGAGCTGCTCGTCGCCAAGAACTTGAGCAAAGCTCTGGGCGGGCGCACGCTCTTCTCCAACCTCAACCTCACGCTCATGCCCGGCGCCAAGCTCGGGCTGCTGGGGCCGAACGGCAGCGGCAAGACCACCCTGTTGCGCCTCCTGACGGAGGAACTGACGCCCGATACCGGCGTCATACGAAAGGCGGAGGGGCTGCGCGTCGTCTACTTCGACCAGGCGCGCGCACCGCTGGACCGGCAGCAATCGCTGCGACGTGCGCTCTCCCCCGAGAGCGACAACGTGGTCTATCGTGGGGCTTCCATGCACGTCTCCGCCTGGGCCAGACGGTTCCTCTTCCGCCCGGAGCAGTTGGAGATGCCCGTCGGGGCCCTGTCCGGCGGCGAGCAGGCGCGCATCCTCCTGGCCAATCTCATGCGCCTCCCTGCGGACATCCTCATCCTCGATGAACCGACCAACGACCTGGACATCCCCTCGCTGGAGGTCCTGGAGGAGAGCCTGAGCGACTTTCCCGGCGCGCTGGTGCTGGTGACCCACGACCGCTATATGCTGGACACGGTCTCGACCGAACTGCTGGC
>DATGIG010000207.1:0-23758 GCA_035295825.1 Chthonomonadaceae bacterium
TCTTGGGTAGCTGCGGGTCCGTCTCCTGCCAGGCCGGCGTCTGGCGCTGGCGCTCGCTGGGACTGACGTCAGCGGCTTTGTCGTTGTGCGTGCCTCCGCACAGGACCGGCTTGCCCTCCAGATCGGTGGCCCACTCGCCGAGGTTGCCCTGCATATCGTAGAGCTTCCAGGCGTTCGGCAGTTTCTTGCCCACCGGATGCGCCTTGCCGTCGCTGTTCTCCGCGACCCAGGCGCTCTTGAGCAGGTCGGGCGTCGCCAGCTTGCCCGTGGTTCCGGCGCGGCAGGCATACTCCCACTCCGCTTCGGTAGGCAGGCGGTACTTCTTCCCGGTTACAGAGGAGAGCCAGCGGCAGTACATCGTCGCGTTGAGGAAGCTCACATTGACCGCCGGGTAGCCATGGTGGCCCCAGCCCAGATCCGGAGGGATGTAGGACTTGCTGGGACGGGCGATGGCATCGGCTGCGAACTCGGTCTGTTCGTAGGGCGGCGAGGGATCTCCGCTCCCGGTGAAGACGTCGAACGCCTCCCAGGGGGTCTCGGTGCTGGCGATCCAGAAGGGCTTGACCTCCACCTTCTTCCCCCCGATGGTGATGGAGCCCGCCGGGATCGGGATCATGTCCACCTTGACCACCGATTTGGGTAGGGTCTCTGTAAACGGCGCAAGATGTGCGGAGGCCGTAGGCTTCGTCGGCTTGGCGGGCGGCTTGGTCTGCGGATGGGCCTGCGCGCCGAGTAACGCCGCGATCACGGGTAGAATAAAGGCGAGGGCAAGCCCTCGCGATACACTCCTCTTTCGCATAGCCGCACCGGCCGTTCCGGCAGCGGACTTCGGCCCTCCGGATAAGAAAATGAAACGTTTCAAAATGCTGCAAACCCTTTCCTGGTTCCTCTGCGCCACGCTCTGGGTCGTGATGGCGGGCGTCTGTTGGGCGGATGATGGTCCCAACCTCACCCGCTTCGAATACAAAGAGTACCACATGGGCGTGGATGTTCGTATGGTGGTCTATGCGCCCGACCAGGCGACGGCGGAGCGCGCCTGTGCGGCGGCGTTCGAGCGCTTCGCCGAACTGGACACCATCATGAGCGACTACCGGGCCGACAGCGAGCTGATGCGCCTCTGTGACAAGGCGGGCGGGCCGCCCGTCCCCATCAGCAGAGACCTGTTCATCGTCCTGCAGCGCTCCCAGGAGGTCGCGCAGCGGAGCGAAGGCGCATTCGACGTGACCTGCGGTCCAATCGTCAGGCTCTGGCGCCAGGCGCGCAAGACCCACCTGTTGCCTGCCCCGGAGGAGATCGAACACGCCCGCAGCCTGGTCGGCTGGCAGAAATTGCGGTTGGATCCCCGCAAGCGCACGGCCCAGTTGCTCGTTCTCGGTATGAAGCTGGACCTGGGCGCCATTGGCAAGGGCTATGCCGATGACTGCGCCCAGAAGGCGCTGAAGCAGTATGGCATCACCCGCGCCCTGGTCGAGGCCGGAGGCGATATGGTGGTGACCGATCCGCCGCCGGGCCGGGAGGGCTGGAAGATCGAGGTCCCCAACGCCCGCACCACGTCCGATGCACCTATTCTATTATTCTCCAATATCGCGATTTCCACCTCCGGGGATACCGAGCAATTTGTGGAGATCGGCGGGAAACGCTACTCGCACGTCGTGGATCCCCGCACCGGTCAGGCCCTTACCGACCGGATCGAGGTGACGCTTACCGCACGGGACGGCCTGACTTCCGACAGTCTCTCGACGGCTGTCGGCGTGGTCAGCAGCGTATCAGGGGTGGAGAAGGGGCAGGCGCTGGTCAAGACCTATCGCGGCGCAAAGGCGTATATTCGCGTTGAGACAGGCCAGGCGGAGAAGAAATCGCCGAATTAATAACTCACGTTACGCAGCCGGACATTTGAACTGCTTTCTGGGTCGGGTACAGAACGTACCCGCCTGGAGAGCCTGCGGCTAACCGTCCTCACGGACGGAAATGCTCCCAACGTTGGGATCGCGTCCGGAGGACGCTTGGCGGAACGCCCTTTAGACGGGTACGTTCTGTACCCGGAATTGCCCGGCTGCGTAAGGTGAGTGAATAAGCTGCTCCAGCCACTCGGTCGCTTCGGGGAAGTGGTCGCAATCCAGCACGAACTCCTGCCCCTTCGCGACGCTCTTCAGGCGAACGCTCCCCTCCTGTTTCGTCCACAAAAGCGGGTTGCCATGGTAAGAGAGGGAGGAGGCTTTTCCCTCGGGATGCAACCACTCAGGCAGTTGCCAGATACTGCGGGAAGCGCCCTTCGCGGTCAGGCAGAGGGCATCGCGATAGTGGGAAAATACGCCTGCGCCCGGCAGGTCGGTTGCGACTCCACGCAGTTTCAGACGGTCTGCGGCGAGGTAGATGGAATTGTGTTTATGCGCTTTACTTTGATAGTGGGGATGCGTCTGCGTCCAGGACGGCAAGCGCAAGATGTCGGAAGAGGGATAGCGGCTTTCGACCTGTAGCCAGCCGAAGAGGACATGCAGGTCCCGCGCGCCGCGCCGGTATCGGAACGCTTCTCGTTGTACCTCGACTTCGCGGAACCAGCCGTAGAAGAGAAACACATCGCCTGCTTCGATCCCCTGGTTGCGCAGGTGGCTCTCGGCGGCATGTTCCTGCCCAAAGAGCGGCCTCCATCCCTCCGGGCGCGCGATGCTGGCGGCATTCAGATCGGGATCCAGGTGGGCGCGATCCGCAGCTTGAATACGATTTCGGGTCAGGTCTGCCGCGAATTTGCCCGCCGTATACTCTCCCATCCGGATGTCGCCATAGCAGCGGGCATACGTCGCGTAGTGAGACGCCCTCTCCGGGATTGGCAGCGAGTACATTGCGCCGGAGGGTAAAATGGGGCTGGGCACGCCGCCGTTCTCCGGGGAGGAGTCGAACCCTTTACGGCTCAGAATGATTTTCACGACTGGGCTACTCCTCCCAAATGACGCCTTTCCGGATAGCTCAGTAGCCTGTGGGCCGGGTATCCTGGTCCGTAGACCACATGTTGTCGGTCGGCGACACGTAGGTCGCATCGAACGACATCATCTTGACATGTCCGTCCAGGAATGCAAACGGATGCCCGCCCGCATAGCGCGGATGTTCCGGCGGGAAGCTCCAGTAACGTCCATCGATGCTCCGGTATTCATTAATGCAGTTCGGATCCGTCGGGAACTTCTCGCAGGGCGGCGAGCCCAGTCCCTTCCCCCAATAGAACGCATCGGTGGGATTGCTCGTATAGCTCCAGGGGTTGAGACAGATGTCGAAGTAATCGCTGAACCAGAAGGCGTTATTCGGATCGTTGACTGGCAACGGGTTCGGTTCGCAGGAGGCGACGGTGCCGGTCTGACACTCATAATCTTTCCAGCGTTCTACATGGAGGGTCATGAAGATGGTGCGCGCAGGCGCGGAGATATCGGATAGACTGCGCGCGACGCCGGTAATCAACCCGTTATTGCGGATCGAACCGAAGAGCGGCGGGTCGGATTTGTCCGGATCGGAAGGATCCCACCAGACGCTTCCCCGGTTCCCCTGAAGGTCGCTGCCGTTCACGCCTCCTTTGCCGTTTTTGATATAGGCGTTGAGCGCTTCTTCGTAATACCCCGTGGACCACCAACTGATGTAACCAGGAATGCCGGGATTGTCGGACGTCTGGGTTCTGGCGAAGCTCTCGTCCCAGTCGCTGGTGTACATCAGCATGGCCGTGTCAATCTGCTTGAAGTTGCTCAGGCACATGGTTTTCCTGGCTGCCGCACGGGCTTGCGCGAAGACGGGAAAGAGGATCGCCGCCAGAATAGCGATAATGGCGATAACAACGAGTAGTTCGATGAGCGTGAACGCTCTTGAGCGGGTGGGTAGCATAGCCCCTCCTTCGTAATCGCCCGTAAGAGGGCGTTGTGACGTGAGGAGCCGAAGTGTGGTAGAATCCCTGTGTCAGGAGGGTCGGTTCAACCATGTCCGGCTCTTCTAAGCCCCTTTGGTGTTCCACCACCAGAGGGGCTCACCTATTTGTTAGTGGACTGGCTCGGCAAGCCAACCATGGAATTGCGTCACGGGCCTTTGGGCGGGAAGATCGTCGTCCAGATCAGGTAGGCGTTTAAACCGGCAATGAGCGCGGCCATCAGCCATCCGATCGTTTTGGTCCAGAGGCCGTTGACGAACGGCCCCATCTTCCTCTTGTCGCTGGTAAATTGGATGAGAGGGATGACCGCGAAGGAGAGCTGTGCCGAGAGCACTACCTGGCTGAAGATGAGCAGCTTGCCCGTTCCACTCTCCCCATAGAAGCCGACCGCGACAATCGCCGGAGCGATGGCGATGACGCGTGAGATCATGCGCCGGAGCCAGGCGGGGATATGCCAGTGGGTAAACCCCTCCAGCACCACCTGCCCGGCCATCGTCCCCGTCAGCGTCGAGTTCTGCCCGGAAGCCAGGAGTGCAATAGCGAACAGCGGCGTCGCCAGCGAAGCTCCCAGCAGCGGCGTGAGCAGTTGATATGCGCCCTGAATATCGCCGACCTCATAGTGCCCGCTGCGATAGAACGCGGCCGCCGCCAGAATGAGAATGGCGGCATTGACAAAGAGCGCCAGCGTGAGGGCCACGGTCGAATCCGTATACGCCGCACGGATCGTATCGCGCAGTTCCTGAAAAGAGTAACCGAAGCGGCGCGTCTGGATGATGGAAGAGTGGAGATAGAGGTTGTGCGGCATGACCGTCGCGCCCAGGATGCCCAGCGAAATATAGAGCATCTTGGGGTCGCGCACGATCTCCTGGTGGGGCACAAACCCGGCCAGAACCCCAAACCAGTTGGGATGGGCGTACACCATCTCGATGGCGAAGATAACCATCATCGTGCCGATGAGCGTGATCACCAGGGCCTCGATCCAGCGGAACCCCTTATGCTGCAGGGCCAGCACCAATAGCACATCCAGAGCCGTGAGCAGCACCCCCAGCACCATAGGAATATGGAAGAGGAGATTGAGCGCAATGGCCGCCCCGATGACCTCGGCAATGTCGCAGGCGACAATGGCCACCTCTGCGGAGAGCCAGAGCAGGATCGAGACCGGCTTGCTGTAGGCGTCGCGACAGGCCTGGGCCAGGTCCCGCCCCGTGACGATGCCCAGCTTGGCCGCCAGCGCCTGCAAGAAGATCGCGAGGAAATTGGAGATCAGGATGACCGAGAGCAGCCGGTAGTTGTAGAGCGCGCCGCCGCTGATGTCCGTCGCCCAGTTGCCGGGATCCATGTAGCCGACGGCGACCAGATAGCCCGGCCCGATGAAGGCCAGCAGCCTCCGCAGCCATCGGGCGTTCTTGGGAACCGCGATGGAGCGATAGACCTCTCCCAGGCTGGGGCGGCGTACCGGTTCCCGCCAACCTTCCGTGGGCAGGGTCTCTTCCGGGGGCTCAGTGAGTGGGAGTGGCGCGCTCATGGTTTACGGACTATTCCTTTTCAACGGGATTTCCGGGAGAACGCCATCGTTCGGGTTCGTTTCGTGTTGCAGATTTTCCTGGGCCGCACCGACGAAGATCTGCTGGGCGGCCTGCGGAGCGACCCGTACGATATCGCCGCCGACACGCAGGACAAACGCGCCACCGTAGGGCTCCTGCTCCAGGAATTCGATGGCCGTTCCGGGCAGCAGACCCAGTTGCTTCAAGTGGCGCAGCAGGCCGGAGTCGGTATCGCGGACGCGCCGGATGGTCAACTGCGCGGGGGTGCGCTGCTCGGTCAGCGCATGGCTGGCGACCGTCGCGACCACGCCCTCGCGGGTCGGGATCGGATCGCCGTGCGGGCAGGCGGTCGGGTGGCCGAGCAGGGCATCGATGCGCGCCTCGAACTCCTCGCTGATATGGTGCTCCAGCCGCTCGGCCTCCTCATGCACCTCGTCCCAGGAATAACCCAGCGCCTGTACCAGGTAGAGTTCCAGCAGACGGTGATGCCGGATGATCTCCAGCGCCATCTTCTCGCCCGCCGGGGTGAGCCGCACTCCCTGATAGGGCGTATGCTCGATCAGGCGCAGTTCGGTCAGCCGCTTCAACATCTTGCTGACGGCGGGCGCGCTGACCTGAACGCGCCCGGCGATATCCTGCGTCGTCACCGTCTCCGCATCGGCCTGCGCCTTGTAGATCGCCTTGATATAATCTTCCACGGAAGGGGAAGCCATCTCTTTTCCCGTCTCCTTACAAGAATTGACCCCTGTTCATTCTCGGTTGAACCCAGGTTAAACCTCAGTCCTATTATATCATGGAAGATGGAGCGGAGTCAATCTATTTTTTGAGCATGGTTAATTTATCGTCTCGCCTCTCGCTTTCCGTCTAGTTCTGACTTCTCGAATTGTGCTACAATGTTTCATTCTGCTCCCTATGGAAGCCGGGAGAGCGCTTCGTCGGAGCGGGCCATTCACGGGCCGGGATGGAGAAGAAAGGGAAAACGCAATGGCATCGTTTGCCGAGGCGCTGTACTCTCTCGCGACGCCGCGCCTGCGCAACCTCGTGCAGTTACGCAATGTATCGTCGAAGAAGATGGCGCTGATCCCCGATAAGCGATCGCTGGCGCAGTTTCTGGCCGGCGAACTCAACCGCCCCGATTCCGTCGCCGGAGCGGTCCTGCAGTGCAATGCCCGTGAGCTGCGCCTGCTGCAACTGAGCGTGGCCCATGAGACGGGCCGCTCACTCGGTTGGAGGGCGCTGGTCGAGATGGCGGGAGGCAGCGGATTGGAGCCGGTACTGAGCGCTGTTATGACCCGCCTGGAGGACCTGGGGCTGGCCTTTCGTGTGGGCGTCGAGGTGTTTGTACCGGATACCGTGCGTTATCAGGTTCCCGCCTCGCTCTCCGACCGCCATTCGCTCCCGCGTCTGCTCAATATGTATGATGCCGCCGCCGTCAAACGGATTGTGGACAACCTGAGCCTGCATCCGCCACAGAGCACCAAGCCGGTCAACATCGAGGCAATCAGCAAGCTGCTCCTGGAGAGCGGGGAGGAGTTGTCCCGACGGGTGCCGTTGACCCAGGAGGAGCTGGAGGTCGTGATGTACCTGGTCCAGGCGGGCGGTTCGGCTCCGCCGACCGAGGTCGCCATGAACGCTCTGAATGGCAAGACGGAGGACTTCTTCCGCTACGAGTGGCAGAACCGCTGGAAGCAGGGGAGGGAGCGCAACGCGATTGACCGCCTGTTGGCGAAGGGCCTGGTCTACGTTGTCATGCAGGGCTACGGCTACAATCTGATGCTGGTGATCCCCGGCGACCTGCTGCGTGCCCTGGTCGGCAACAAAGACACCGCTTTCTGGACGGCCCCGCCGCCCGCTCCCACCCCGCTGGCCAAACCGCCCGCCGCGACCACGCGCCAGACCGCAACGATCCGCGATGTCGTTACGCTGTTCGGCTTTCTGGGAGCGCAGGAGGCGGCCCGCACCAATACCGGCCATATTCATAAGGCGGCGCTCAAGAACATCGCCCGCCTGCTCTCCACCCCCGATGAGCGGTATGCGGCCTTCCTCTATGCCATCTGTCGCGATGCCGGGCTGATCGCTCCGGAGGGAGAGAAGCAGGTCTATACCCTGACCCCCAAGGGCAACTCCTGGCTGCACTGGGATAGCCTGGCGCAGCAGCGAGCGCTGTTCGACGCCTGGCGCAACGGCATTACCTGGGGGGAAATGTTCAGCGAGCCGCTGAAAAAGAGCAGTGACTACCGCAGCGCGCCGGGGGCGGTCGCCATCCGCAACGCGGTCCTGGATCTGGTGAAAACCCCTGTCGGCGACGCCTTTGTGGACATGGAGACGCTGGTGCAGGCGCTCACCTTTCGCGCCCCGCTCCTGCTGGTGAAGAGCGCGACCCTCGGCGGGGACCTCGTTCCGTCGCCGGTAACCTTTGTGCGCCTGCTCATCTGCGAGTGCCTGGCCTGGCTGGGCCTGGTCGAACTGGGCTGGGAGACGCCGCCGCAGCCTCAAGACGCCGCCACCAGAGCGCCCGGCGCCCGGGGCCGCCCTGCCGAACTGACGCAGAAGCCGCCCGTTCCGGAGGCGTCCGGCTATCGCCTGACCCCACTCGGCGGGCTGTTTCTGGATGTGCCGGGCAGCGAACCGCCGCAGCCGGAGCCGCGCGAGGACAAGTTCATCGTGCAGGCCAACTCCGAAATCTTTGTGCCGCCCTACCTGGAGCCGGCGACGCTCTACCACCTGCTGCTGCTGACCGATATCCCCGCCAAGGGCGCCACCGGTAACACGGTCAGCATCACCCGCGAATCCATCCGCCGGATGCTCGATCTGGGCGAATCGGCCAAAGACATGCTGGGTTTTCTACAGGCGCATGCCCGCACCGGGATCCCGCAGAATGTCGAGTATCTGATCAACGAGGTGGGCGGCAAACACGGGCACATCCATATCGGGAAGGCGCAGATGTATGTTCAGGTGGATTCCCCGCTGCTCTTGAAGGAGATGCAGGCGCGGCGCGAGCTGAAAGACTACTTTGTGCGCACGCTGACGGATACGGTCGCCCTGCTCAAGGCGGACGACCCGGAGAAGTTGCTCCGCGAACTCCGCAAGGCGGGCTACCTGCCGGTCTCGGACGATGCGCCGCGCGTCGGCGCCCTGCATTCCAGGGTGCGCTCCGCGCCGGCGGAGACGAAAGCGACGCCGACGACGGAGGCGAAATCCAATACGCGAGCCGCAAAAGCCGATACCTCCCTGGATTGGGAGCGGATCGCCCGCGACGACAACGCCGCCTGGGGCGCGAAATCGGCCCGTCCCGTTTCGATAGCGCGCCCCGAGAATGCCATTGAGAACAAAGAGATCATCCGGTTTATGCTGACCAAGGCGGCCCGTGACCATCAGGTGGTCGAAGTCGTCTATCAGGCACGGGACACCGACCCGCCGTCCCGCCACCTGCTGCAGCCCCAGCGGGTTACCGGGAACTATGTGGAGGCGTACTGCCAGATCGAAGACGAGGATGTCACCCTGAACACCAACCGGATCGCCTGGGCGCGGCTGGTAAAAAGCCCCTCCGACAACTGGTAATAATCCGGTGGTCCTGCCCGATAGCGCTCTCTGCCGGCGTTCTATTAATTTTTTCGCGGCTGAAACGCCTACAAGTGGCGAATCGGGCAAACTTGTGTTACAATGAGAGGCTATTTCGGTCCGGGGTTGGAATACGGAAGTTTTATGAGCCATAAGCAATCGTGCGATAGGGAACAACTGAGCGTGGTGCAACGTAGAGCAAAGGTATCTACGGCACAGGCCTTCACTCTGATCGAACTGCTCGTTGTCATCGCCATTATCGCGGTGCTGGCCGCTATCCTGTTCCCGGTCTTCGCCCAGGCGCGGGAGAAGGCGCGTCAGACCTCCTGCGCATCCAACATGCGGCAGATGGGGCTGGCGGTACAGATGTATCTGCAGGATTACGACGAGCGCTTTCCGCTGGCGGCGACCGCTCCGACACCGACGACGTTCCTGAACTGGCACCATCTGGTAGATCCTTACGTAAAGAACAAGCAGATATGGGTTTGCCCGAGCGCCAACCTGCCGATCAAGAATATTTACGGCGACCTGGTGTGCCACTACGGCTACAATGCATACTATCTAAATGAGGGTGTGGATGTCTCTAATATCTACACGCTGAACAATGCGCCGGGGACGGCGCTGGCGGGGATCAGCGCGCCGACACAGTGTACGCTGCTGGTGGATACGCGAGGGATAGATGGCAGGCAGCCTGCCAACCATCTGAGCACTTACATTCTGCCGCCCTCGCAGCCGGATGCGGACTACTGGGGCCGACCCGACCTGCGGCATACTCAGGGCGTGGTGCTGGGGCTGCTGGATAGCCATGTGAAGTGGGCGCCTCCGGGCCGCTTCTATACCGGGCAGACGCCGCCCGACGCCTGGTTTGCACGTGACTAGAGTCCTGCAACTTTCCGGTGTCGTGCACTGTCAATAGAGTGTTATCGTGACCCTGACGGCTTACTGTCGTCTGAATAGGGTAAGAACAAAATTTGCTACGCCGAATCGCCGCTTTCCGGGGCAGATTTACCCTGCAAGGGAGACAGGGAGAATGCCATAATGGAAGGATACGGCGAATCCGTCTTTTTACCGGGCTTTAGAGAAAGCTACCCTCATAACGATACAGAGAGTATCCCTACTGAGAGGTTCCACGGACAGGTTGACTGAACGAAAAGTACGGGGCACGAGAGGTTTTGTGAGAGTGAGAGAAGGGAGGGCACGATGCCCGCACAACTGAAAAATACGCTGGAGGCCCCGCGGGATCGAAGCCGTGAGACGAGCTATGTAGATCCCGATTTTGTGGACGCGCTCAGCAAAAATGCCACATTGAACGATCCGGAAGAGATTGAAGCCATTCTGGAAGCCTACGAAGCCCGCAAGGCCGCTGTCGTCGGGACGCCCCTGAACGGCGCCGATGACCAGGAGCCTGCGCCGGAGGAGCTGGAGCCGACGGCTGCCGAGCTGGAGGAGAGCACGCAGGCGTGGCTCCGCCGTGCCGGGCGCGTGGCCCTGCTGACCCACGATCAGGAGATCGCGCTGGCCCGCCGCATGGAGAGCCCGCGCAGCAAACACGAGGCCGAGGAGGCCAAGAACGCGCTAGTGCTGGCCAATCTGCGCCTGGTCGCCTCGGTAGCCCGCCGCTATCTGGGGCATGGGCTGCCCATCGAAGACCTGATGCAGGAGGGCACCATCGGCCTGATCCGGGCCGTCGAGCGGTTCAACTATCGCAAGGGCTATCGCTTCAGTACCTATGCCATCTGGTGGATCCGCCGGGCCATCAGCCGCGCCATCGCGGACCAGGCCCGTCTCATCCGCCTGCCGGTGCACGTCACCGATACCCTGGGGCGGATCAATAAGACGCGGGGCACGCTGCGCGAGCGCCTGGGCCGGATGCCGACGCGGGCCGAACTGGCCGAAGCGCTGAAGATGACCGAGGAGAAGCTCAGCGAGCTCCTGCGGGGCGCGGTCGAGCCGCTCTCGCTGGAGACGCCCATCGGCGAAGAGGGCGAGAGCCGCCTGGCCGACCTGATCCCCGCGCCCGACGCGCACAATCCGGTCGCGGAGGCCACACGGGGCGCGCTGCGCGACGAACTGATGGCGGCGCTGGACGAACTGACGCCGCGCGAGCGCGATGTCATCCTGCTGCGCTACGGCCTGGACGGCGACGAGCCGCGCACCCTCGAAGAGGTCGGTCGGGCGCTGGAAGTCACCCGCGAGCGCGTGCGGCAGATCGAGTCCTCCGCGCTGGCCAAGCTCCGCAAACGGGGCCGAAGCCGCCGCCTGCGCGAACTCATGGGCTAGGCGCTATCAATTACAGTCAGGCCGCCCATCGGCCCGACAATCCATTCAACGGACGCTGCAAAGGAGACCCTTTGCAGCGTTTTTCCATAAGAACGGAGCCGCTTATGTGGAAGCCACTCTCAGAAACCGCACTGCTCAGGAGCATTGAGGACGCCGAGTGGCAGATGGAACCGCCGCTCCGGGCATTCTGGGATCGAATCAAGATCCCCCCTCAGAAATGGCGGCAGACACCCTGGGGAGATGCGGGCGGCGGCTTCTGGGTCGTAGCGATCATAGGCCGAGAATGCGTCTACTACAACGACATCGAGGATGGCTTCAACACCAGCCCCTACGTACAGTGGGGGCAGATCGAGGAGTATTGGTGCAATCAACCGGACCTGTTGGCATTTGTTACCGCATACCACCAGGATTTCCTTCAGGTATTACTGCGACAATCAGGAAAAGATAGATGCTGAAATCGCTGAAGAGGAGCGTTTAGTTGAAGCGCTGCGTTCTCAACAATCTGCACCCCTGACGCGCCAGGCACTGATCGAGCATTTACAGCAGCGCGCCTTCGGTGAACCCCAATCATGATCCGTCTATACATGGATGAGAATGTTCAGGAAGCGATTTCGGAAGGCCTGCATCGGCGCGGAGTGGATGTGTTATCGGTACGAGAAGCTTTGTACGAATTGGAAGGTTTTCAATGCAACTGACGACAAACCGCCTTCTCTTGCGTCCTTTTGAAAAAGAAGATTTCGACGCCGTGTATGCTTTTCGTTCCGATGAGCAGGTCATGCGATACTGGACAGTCGAACCGGAAACTGCCGAAGAAGTCCGCGATTTCCTGCAGCGGGTGCAGGAGTATCCATTGCAAAAGCCACAACTACAATTTCGTTTCGCCGTTGTTCTTCGAGCCGAAAATCGCGTCATTGGCGGGAGCGGTTTCGGCATTACCAACCCAAACTGGCGCGAGGGAGAAATCGGCTATCACCTGCACCGGGGCTACTGGGGACGTGGCTATGGGACAGAAGCGGCGGGGGCGTTAGTAAAATTCGGGTTTGAGCATTTGAAGTTGCATCGCATCTTTGCGGAGTGTTTTCCTGAAAACCCGGCCTCCTCCCGTGTGATGGAGAAGATCGGCATGAAACGGGAAGCCTATTTACGCCAGAACAAGTGGATAGCAGGCCAATGGCATGATACTCTGGTCTATGCCATGCTCGATGCAGAATATCAACAGCCGTAAGTCGGTCTACTGCCCAACCATGCATTACACCGACCAGTACGCGCAGGACGTTTTTGTTCTCAAGCCCGGCATGAAGTCTGCCGAGAAAAGCAGGGATCACCATGCCCCACGAGATCCAAGAGTCGGACTTTAGCCCCGAATTAAGAAGCCTTGTCACAGATTTCCTCTCTAACCGATAGACCAGAACTCTGCGCCTCAATGAATTTGCCGACAAAGTCCGTGTTGTCGCGGAGTGGCGTCAGCCGGGGACCTGACATTCCGGCATAGCGGAGGCGAGGATATGCAACCATCGGTGTTCCAAACCGTAAGGCAGCATCACTACCATTTTGTTTACCGCTATGATGATGTTCGCATATCGCCTTTTTCAGCGTTTTTCTATCATCAAAAAGCGGGGGTGACGAACGCGCGACGCAACTATGGTAGAATAGCAACCACGGGGTATGCAACAGGAGGTAACCATCATGGCAAGCGGCCAGATAAGTCGTGAAGAGGTGTGGCGGCGCGGCAAAGCTCTGTATGAGCAGGGTATCCGCCAGAAGGTAGAAACCGAGCAGAATATCGGCAAGATGGTTATAATTGATGTGGAAACCGGGGATTACGAGGTTGGAGATGCGATGGGGATTGAATCCGCCCATCGGCTCCGTACCAAGCATCCGAATGGACGTCTTTTCGGGATGCGGATTGGCTATAATGTCGCCGAGTCTTTTGGTGGTGTGATGGAGCGAACTACCTCATGATGATAGGCAGCGTTACCCGTCTTCACGCCCTCGTTCCTGTCACGTTCCGTATTCCTGGTCAGCCTGATCTCGCTATCGAATTTGTGGTAGATACGGGTTATACGGGTTCGCTCACCTTACCGCTTGAAGCCATTCGGGCACTCGGTTTAGAGTTTGAGTTCGATTTGCCCGCCAATCTCGCAGATGACAGCGAAGTCCTGGTTCCGGTGTATTCGGCGACCATTCTATGGCATGGAATAGAGCGATCCGTGCAGGTTCTGGCGATGGGAAAACGCCCGTTGCTCGGCACATTGTTGCTGGACGGACACAAACTGTGCGCACAGTTCAGAGAGCAGGGAAGAGTTGCCATCGCCCTATTGTCGTGATTGCTCTCAGGATTGATTACGCGCACGTTATTCATGTTTGAAATAAATAGTTCAATGGAAACAACACAAATACTTAAGAAATGGGCAGAACTTGGAGACGCGGACGCACAGTTTCGATTAGGCTATCGGCTTGCTTTTGGCAGGAGTTGCAAGCCGTCCCCTGGGAAGAGACAACGCTGCAATGGATGGATTATTCCGAGTACGATCCAGCAACCGACGAACCGGACGACACAGAGGCGGAGGAGGACGTTGAGGAGAAAGAGGGGGATATATTTATCCATGATGATGGCACACCCTATCGCCTGGAGCGCATGACGCGCAGAGACACGATTGACAGAGCCCTGAGTGCGACCTTTGATTTGATGGAGGTATTGGCGAAATATTGTGGCGATGAGAACGTACGTTTAGTCGTCTGGTTCGATGACTAAATCTACAGAACTGAGGACGCCGCCGTATCAACTCTTTTGATGTGATTATTGACAACGGCTCCATGATGCGGTACCATACAGGTGCGGTGCCGGATAGCTCAGTTGGCAGAGCGGCTGACTCTGGATCAGCAGGTCCAAGGTTCGAACCCTTGTCCGGCAGTCATTCCCCAGTACTACACCGGCCCACTTCGGTCGAGGCGGAGTGTACCGTTATCAGCTTGCTCCTGATCTTGAATACAAATAAGAGACTGAGCAGGCCCGATGTCTCGCAGGTGCATTCGATTCGCAGTATCCTCGCGCCTCATATCGCTCCTCAAGCCCCGTCCGATAGTATCGTTCCATCAACTTACAATCACGCCGTACAGTTTCATTACCATATCAGACCCCCGAAGCGCATCCAAGGATCCGCAACTCGGGTGTCGAGGAGAGCAATGTCCACCGGCCCGGAGTCTGGCCGAGGAGAGGAAGGGAATGGCAACGCTTGCACAGTTCGTGGCCGAGTGGCAAAACTTCTATATGCTTCTGGGAGGCGCAGCGGCAACGCTCGCCGGCCTCCTCTTCGTTGCGCTCTCTATCGATGCCACCGCCATCCACCGGCCCGGCAGCGGCCATCTCCAGGGGCTGGCAAGGGTATCGTTTACAGGATTCCTAAACCTCCTGTTCATTGCGCTGATCATGATTGCGCCGCACATGCCCATCGAAGTCATCGCAATGGAGTTGGCCGCCGTAGGCGCCGTCCTCGCATGGGGCACCCTGCGTGCATGGTTCGCGGGCCGTGCCACACTGACAGCGGATGACGCCCGAAAGGACATCGCTCGCAGCTACTTACAAACCACCGTTTGCGGCCTGGGACTGATTGCCGTCTCTCTGCTTCTGTTTCGAGGACAATATAGAGCCCTCTATTGGCTCCTGGCGCCGACGGCCGGCCTGCTCATGACGGCCGCGCGGAACGCCTGGCTCCTGCTTAAATTATTAGGCGCACGAAGCGCAAAGAATACGGAAATTTAGGCTACCGGATATTGGGTATAATGAGATACAGTTTCAGTACCCTATCAGACGCCCGATGCGCATCCAAGGATCCGCAACATCGACACGGCGCAGACGCCGCAAGCGAGGGCGATGAGCAAAGAGAGTAGAATGCAACAGGCAAACGAAGTAGCAGACATTAGGACGCACCCGGAACCCAGCGTGGAACGCCGGGGGGCGCCAACCGATTTCATCCGAGAGGCGATCCAGGAGGATCTGCGTACCGGAAAGTTTGATCGCGTCCATACGCGGTTCCCCCCGGAGCCGAACGCGTACCTCCACATCGGGCATGCCAAGGCGGTGTGGATCGACTACGGCATCGCGCAAGACTTCGGCGGCAAGTTCAACCTCCGGTTCGACGACACCAACCCGCTCAAGGAGGAGCAGGAGTTCGTGGACGGCATCATCGAGGATGTGCGCTGGCTGGGAGCCGATTGGGAAGACCGGCTCTGTTTCGCCTCGGACTACTTCGAGCAGATGTACGATTGGGCCGCAGACCTCATCCGCAAGGGCAAGGCGTTTGTGTGCGACCTTTCGGCAGAGGAGTTGGCCGCCACCCGTGGCACGCTCACCAGTCCGGGTACCAACAGCCCCTATCGGGATCGGAGCGTGGAGGAGAACCTGGACCTCTTCGCCCGCATGCGGGCGGGCGAGTTCCCCGATGGCGCCAAGACCCTGCGCGCCAAGATAGACATGGCCTCGCCGAACTTTCTCTTGCGCGACCCGGTGATGTACCGTATCATCCATGCCGACCACCATCGCCAGGGGAATAAGTGGTGTATCTACCCGATGTACGACTGGGCGCATGGCCTGGAGGATTCCATCGAGGGGGTCACGCACTCGCTCTGCTCGCTCGAATACGAGATCCACCGGCCCCTGTACGACTGGTATTTGGACGAACTCGGTATCTACCATCCACGCCAGATCGAGTTCGCCCGGCTCGGCGTCAGCTACACGGTGATGAGCAAACGCCGCTTTATCGAGCTGGTGAACGGCGGCCATGTGAAAGGTTACGATGATCCGCGCCTGCCGACCCTGGCAGGGATGCGCCGGCGCGGCTATACGCCGGAGGCCATCCACGAGTTCGTTCGCCGGGTCGGTGTGGGCGGCAAAGCGGACTACATCGTGGATGCCCACCAACTGGAGGATTGCGTGCGGGAGGACCTGAACCGATGGTCCCCGCGCGTCATGGCGGTGCTGGACCCATTGAAGGTGGTGCTGACCAACTATCCGGAGGGTCAGACGGAGGAGTTGGACGCTATCAACAACCCGGAGGACCCCGACGCCGGGACCCGCAAGGTGCCCTTCGCCCGTGAACTGTTCATCGAGCGCGACGACTTCCGCGAGGAGCCGCCGCCCAAGTTCTTCCGGCTGGCGCCCGGCCGCGAGGTGCGTCTGCGTTACGCTTACTTCATCCGATGCGAAGAGGTGGTGAAAGACGCAGACGGGAATGTGGTCGAATTGCGCTGCACCTACGACCCGCAGACGCGGGGCGGCGACGCGCCGGACGGACGGAAGGTGAAGGCTACCCTCCACTGGGTCGCCGCGCAGACGGCGGTCCCGGCGGAGGTCCGGCTCTACGACCACCTGTTCGTCAAGCCCGACCCGGACGACGTGGGACCCGGACAGACCTACCTGGATAACCTCAATCCCAACTCGCTCAAGGTGGTGAGGGGCATGGTGGAACCGAGTGCGGCGACCACGCCGCCGGGCACGCGCTATCAGTTCGAGCGGCTGGGCTACTTCTGCGTGGACCCGGATTCCGCTCCCGGCAAGCCGGTCTTCAACCGCACGGCCACCCTGCGGGATACCTGGGCCAAGATCGAAAAGACCTCCTGACCCGCATCCTTCCGGATCGCCCTTCCCTGTTCGATGTATTGTAGACGTGGGCTGAAAGAGTAGGCTGGTGGCGTGAGGGATAGCAAGGGAAGGATAGAGCAAACATGCTGTATATCTTCAGCGGCCTCCCTGGAACGGGCAAAACCACCCTCTCGCGCCATCTTGCACGCCAACAGAGAGCGGTTCATCTGCGTGTGGACACGATTGAACAGGCGCTCAGGGAGGCGGGAGGTCCGATGATCGGACCGGAAGGTTACCATATCGCCTATCGCCTCGCGGCAGACAACCTCGCTCTGGCCCTGAATGTGGTCGCCGACACCGTCAACCCACTGCAGGTTACACGTTTAGCCTGGCGCGAGGTCGCTCTCCGCGCCGGAGCGCCGTTCGTCGAGATCGAAGTGATTTGCTCCAATGAAGCGGAACACCGCGCTCGGGTAGAAACGCGCTCCCCGGACATCATTGGCTTCCAACTGCCCACGTGGGAGGAGGTTGTAAAACGTGCCTACGAACGGTGGGATACCGAGCGCATTCTGCTCGACACGGCAGGCCGGACGCCGGAGCAGAGCATCGCTACCCTGGAACGTATGCTCGCCTTACCGAACATTTCTTTATTCTCCATTGATTAAAAGGTGTTATGTCAAGGACTAACAATGGGATTAGATAGAAAGTGGCAAGCGATACCACATGAATGGAATATCTTCCGAGACGCTATGTCGGATGGACGCTTTTGGAGTTTTTTCGAGTTCATTCCCACATATTTTGAGAGAGGTTGCCGCCCGTTACGACAAGACGACGACGAGGAGCAGGCCTTTTGTAATGCACTCAAGATTCTTATGTTCGCTCATCCGGGCATTGAAGCCCGCTATTTTTATCCGCCCGGTCGCAATTTTGACGCTGTACATTTTTTGTTGTCGGAAACACGTCGAAATGGGTATATGAATAAAGATGCGGATGACTTGGGCACGCACGCCATTCGAGGAGCCAGACCTCTACCTGAGCCTTTGAGCGATTCGGGCTATATACGCTACTCCGATCCTGCAGATGTTTTGAAGATTGCCGAATTCCTTGCACCGATCACAGAATCCGATCTGAAGTACAATTACGATCCTCTTGAAATGGATAAAAGCGTCTACAAGTTTATAGCGGATAGGGCTGACGAAACCAAATGGTACGATATCTGGGAAGAATTCCAGGGTATGCGTGCGGTTTATCTAAAAGCAGCCGAACATCATGAGGGCGTACTGGCGATCCTCAGTTGATCGAGTTCTCGATGGCGAGGGGCTCCAGCGGATCGGCGGGCGTGAAGCCGAAGAGGCGGGCATAGAAGGCGAGTTCGGCCTTCAGGCTGCGCTGAATGCTCTCCGCCCGGACGAAACCGTGCCCCTCTCCCTCGAAGGGGATATATGCGGTCGGCACCCCCCGTGTGCGCAGGGCCTCGAACATCATCTCGGCCTGGTTGGGCGGGACCACACGATCCTCCAACCCCTGAAAGAAGATCACCGGGCAGGTGAGGCGCTCCACATAGTGAATGGGCGAACGCTCGCGGTAGAGGTCGGCGCGCTCGGGGTAGGGGCCGACCAGCCGCTCCATATACCGTGATTCGAACTTATGCGTATCTCGGGCCAGGGCTTCCAGGTCGCAGACCCCAAAGTAGCTCGCGCCCGCCTGAAAGCAGTCCAGGAAGGTGAGCGCGCAGAGGGTGGTGTAGCCGCCTGCGCTGCCGCCCCGGATCGCCATCCGCTGGGGATCCACCGCGCCGCGCGCTGCCAGAAACCGCGCCGCCGCCGCACAATCATCCCTATCCACAATCCCCCACTGCCCGTTCAGGCGCTCCCGGTAGGCCCGGCCATAGCCCGTGCTGCCCCCATAATTCACATCTACGAACGCAAACCCGCGGCTGGTCCAGAACTGAGGCGAGTTGAGCGAGAACTCCAGTTGATTTCTGGCGGCAGCGGTCGGGCCGCCGTGGCTGGCGACGATCAGCGGAGGCCGTTCGCCCTCCGGCGCCCGAAACTCCGGATTAGTCGGCGGATAATAGAGGGCGTACGCCGTCTGCCCGTCCGTGGTGGGAAAGGTGATGGATTCCGGGATAGACAGAGAGGCGGGATCGAGGGTAAGGGTGCTGGAGCGCCGCAGGACGGTATGCTCCAGGGTGGTCAGATCCACCGCGATGACGGAGGCCGGTTCGGTGGGAGAGCCGGCCAGGAGGACAGCCTGCCCTGGGATCGCGCGGACCGATTGCAGGTGGGTATAGGGGATCGGGATCTCGGTCACGCCCAGCGTGACCGTGTCCAGGTGGGCGAGATGCCAGACGCCCTCCGCCATATAGGTGCAGACGAGGCCTGTGGGCGATTCAAATGCGTACGTAGACATGCCAAAGACCCACAGCGGCATGCCGAACTCCGCTTCCTTCGCCCAGAGCGGTTCCGTTCGATCCTCGATCCGGCGATACAGGTTCCACCACCCGGTGCGGTCCGAAATGAAATAGAGGAGGCCATCCGGAGACCATTCGGGCTGAAAGATCGATTCCTCCGGGCCGCCCTCCACACGTTCGGCCTGCTCTATGCACCCCTCCGCACCGACCTGGCCGACCCACAACTCCGTCCCATCCCAGGGCATGTTCGGATGGTCCCAGCAGAGCCAGGCCAACCGGTCGCCCTCCGGGCTGAGCCGGGGCGCAGCGTAAAAATCCCGTCCGCTCGCCAGGGTCCGGATCTCCCCGGAGCCGTCCAGCGCGATGCTGACCAGGGAGGTGAGGGGATCGCCTCCACCCTCCGCGTGCGCCTCACAGACGCAGATCAGGCGATTACGCCGCGCGTCAAAGACCATATCCGCATACCGGCGGCCATCATGTGGCGTGAACGGTTCCGCTGCCTCTTCGGGGCGTTGGCGGTAGAGGCGGTTATCGGCGTAGTGGGAGAAGATAACCGCGCCTTCTACAGTGAGATAGGCGCCTCCTCCATACTCCTGCACTCGGGAACGGACGTTGAACGGCGCAGGGGTGATCTCGACCGAAGGCGCGGTTTCGGAGCTGCTCCTGCCGGGGAGCGTCCGGCGGACGATCACATAACGCCCCTGCTCTTTCGGGCGTCCTTCGAGCCAGTAGACCGCATCGCCCCGGACCGTGACCTGATCCAGGCGGATCGTCTCGGAGACCATCAGGTCTGTGGTCAGAAGCGACTTCCAGGAACCATACGGCGCCACTTTCGGATTGTCCAAGTGCTTTTTCCTCCACCTGCATTCGCTCGGTTTGTATACGCTGATTCCACCTGATTCTACAAGAGCCTGCCGATGCGACCGCCCTGGTAGGTGGCCTGTTCGACTGTCTGCGGGGTGTTGGCGTCGCCGATGACGTGGAGTTCGGGAACCTGACCACGTAGGGCGAGCGCCAGCCCGTTGACAGAGGTCGAGCCGATGGTGGCTACAACGGTGTCTATGCCCTCCAGCACGTGTTCGGCGGCGGTCTGGACGGAGCGCAGGCGCAGTTGGCCGGGCGCATCCCACTGGACGACCTCCTCGCCCGGCCAGAACCGGACGCCCCGCTCCCGCAGGTGCGCCAGCATCTCCTCCAGCATCATGCCCTCCACGGTCGCACCGATATGGGGCAGCGAGGAGACGAAATCCAATGCGATGCCACGGGAGGAGAGATAATCTGCGGCGACCAGCGCGCGGTTGAAGCCCTCCCGGTCGAACAGCACGGCATGGCGAGCGACATCCGCCTGCCCCGCAATCACTTCATGCACAGTAAGCGCGGGCGGTCCGCCTGCAATCCCCAGGCGATTGGGCTGCGAGCCGGTTGCGATCACCACGGCATCGGGAGCCAGGGCAAGAATGGTTTCCGGCGTCGCCTCGGTATTCAGGCGCACCTCGAACCATCCTTTTGCCGCCTGTCGTCCATAGAACTCGGCGATGCGCGCCCAGTTGCAGCGCAGGGGAGAGCTAGCTCCGACCCAGACCTGCCCGCCGACCCGCGCCTCGCGCTCCAGCACCGTTACCCTATGGCCCCGCTGCGCTGCCGTAAGGGCGGCCTCCATCCCCGCCGGCCCTCCCCCGACGATCACCACACGCTTTTTTCGCTCCGCAGGCTGTAGCGTCGCCCACGCCGCTTCGCGGCTGGTGACCGGGTTATAGACGCAGGTCATCAAGTGCATCTTGCCGTGGCAGCTCTGCAGGCAACGGGTACAGTAGCGGATGTCGTCCAGGCGGTTCTCATAGACTTTGCGGGCAAAGTGGGGATCGCAGATGTGGGTCTTGGTCATGCAGACGATGTCCACTCCGTCCGCCACCAGCGCCTGCTCCGCCTGCTCCGGGGTGGCGATACGCCCTGCATGCATCAGCACCAGCCCGGTCGCCGCCCGCATCTGCCGCACCAGGGGCAGCCACTCGCCCTCCGGGCGGGGCATCGGACCATGGTGAAAACGCCCATCGCCGCCTGTGACGTTCACATAATCCACCAGGCTCCGTGCCTCCAACTCCCGCACGACCGTCCGGTACTCCTCGGCGCTCATGCCTCGCTGCGCCATATCGTCGAGCTTGAGTCGGACCCCGAGCGGCAAATCCGGACCGATGGCGGCGCGCATCGCCTCCAGGGTCTCGACCAGGAAGCGCATCCGGTTTTCCAGCGGTCCCCCGTAGGCGTCCGTGCGGGTATTCCAGAGGGGATTGAGCATCTGGGCATGGAGGAAACTCTCGTGCGAGTGGAGTTCCAATCCATCCACGCCGCCCTCCGCGGCGCGCCCGGCCGCCGCGCCGAATGCCGCGATCAGCCGCTGCAGGTCGGCAATCGAAGGAACGACGCGCTCCGGGCCGCGATAGGTCGGCTGCGTACCGGATGCAGAGGGCGGCCCCTCGATGATCGGAACGCCGGGCAGGGGGCGATACCCCGGATGGCAGAGCTGCGCAAAGACGGCGGCGCCGTGCCGATGTCCGGCCTCCGCCAGGGCGCGGTAGCGGGGAATGATGGCGTCGCTCAGGTTTTCCATCCAGCCGGAGCCGCGCTCCGGAGAGGTCGCCCCGATCACGAAGAGGCCCACCCCACCCTTCGCCCGCTCCTCCAGATAGGCTGTAAACTCCTCGGAGGGCAGGCCGCGATCCACCCACCAGCCCGCGAAGTGCCCGCTCACGGCGATGCGGTTGCGCAGGGTAATCCCCTTGAGCATTAGCGGGCGAAACAGGTTCGGGAAGACCGGGTGCGGGGCTGATACCATTGGTGTTATTCCTCCGTTAAGACGGGGTTCAAACCCCGTTCTGAAATACAAAACCCGCCTTCGCGGGTTCGCCCCTCCCGCTCTCCCGCTTCATCCACTTCGAGGCGCGGCAGAGAACACCCCCCAATTCTGGTGGAGAGTCCGCGAAGGCGGACTTTGCGTTTCAGGCAGGCATTTCAATGCCTGTCGCCATCCTAACGTAACAAGACCTTCGTCGAAGTGACATGCTTGAGCAGTTCCGGCTTGTTCAGGAAGTAGCTGGAGGCCGCGCGGCTTTTCGAGAAGAGCTTCTCCGCCATGTCGTCCCAGTGGCCGGACTCCTTGTGGTCGCTCTCGCCCAGCGGCAGGATGGTCCAGGACTGCGGCGGATTGGTCAGCGCGACGATCTGCGTCGAGGTCTGCCCGCCGTGCCCGACCATGATATTGCCCTCTTGATGGAACGAAATGGCGCGCGGGGTCGCCATGCCCACCGCGTTCGGCCCGCCGTTGAGCGAGCCCCCACTCACCGGCCAGGTCTTGTCGCCGCCCTGCCGACCGACCCGGAAGTAGCGGCCATAGGGCACATGGAGCGAGCCGAAGGTCGTCTGCAGCCAATCCGCAGCCTTTGCCACCGCCGCCAGGATCTGTTGATCGGTCAGGTCGGTGGGCGGCTCCGTGGCCGCCTTCGCGCTGCCGTCCAGGCTCCGCTTAAAGGCATAGAAGGCCAGGGCGCCCTCAGAATCGGCGTCGCTGCGCCGATTCCATTCCAGGATCTCGTCGAGGACCGTCTTGATCCGTTCGGCGCCCTCTCCGATCATTTTGATCTTCCCGAACTGGCGCAATCGGGTTTCCCAGAGTTCGGCGTGCCAGACCTGCGGGCTGAAGGCGATGTCCGTCAACTTCTCGATGGTGACGTCGGTGGCGGCATCCAGTAGCTCCGTCATCATCTCGGCGCGCTGGTGGCGAGGCTCCGTGCGGGTGGCGTTGTAGAGATAAGGGAAGGCGGCTTTTTCGGGCGTCAGCGGGCTGTCGCGCATCATGCCGAAGGGAGTGACATTGCAGTTGTGCATGTAGCCGGAGGGCGGATTGGTGATCTGGACCAGGTCCGAGAAGGGGTGCAGGCCCCGAAACTCCGTGGCGGAGGTGTTGCCGGGGACAGGGCGACTGGGGTCTACGCCCGGCGCGCGGACCGGGACCCGCCCGGTGCGCACATAGTAGATGTCGCCCTGCACGGTCCCGACCATCACGTTCTGCATCATAAGCTGCCGCATCGCCAGCGCCCGCTTCATCTCGGTCAGGTTGCGCGCCGTCATCATAGCGTAGGACTGCTCGATCAGGCCGACCTCTTCGGCGTAGGGCGTCGCCACCGCATAGGCTTTGCCGTTCTTATGTGCAACCACAGGGCCATGATGGGTATACTCCAGCGCCACCTCCCGCTGCTCCACATGGTCGCCCACCCTGATGCCGATCCTCTCCCGGCGGAGGGTCATCTCCCGCCACTTCCCATCGTAGCGGTACTGGTGCGGGTTGGCCGGGTTCAGCTCCTCCTCGTACACATCGGTGGTGTCCGGGCCGCCGGTGGTCATGGCGACGGAGCACCAGCGGCTGTGACCGAGCGTGGGAAGCGGGGTGCCCAGGATGCAGACGCCCGACACATTGTAGTCGC
>DATGIG010000208.1:0-6149 GCA_035295825.1 Chthonomonadaceae bacterium
GCTTCATGGAAAGCGGCGCAGCCGAGCCCGAAAGCAGTTGCTTGAACGTCATGGGCTGCTGCGCCTGGCCTTCGGTGTCCTGACCCCAGGCCGGCAGAGCGGCCAGCAGCAGAAACAGCATAAACGCACCCCTTCGCATCGTCTTCTACTCCTTCCTCGTGGCTGTGCCGCTCCGACAGGAGGCAAGCGGTCATGGTTAGGATACCTGGATTGTAGCAAGGATGGACTCTGCGACGGTATAGTTAATGAGCGCAACAATCCGTTTATGGAGCAGCCGCCATGATGATCCGTTTTACCCGAGGAAAGAAAGGCAAGCCCGATACCCTGACCTGCCTGCGCGATGACGGCTCGACGACCTGGGAGCCGAGCAAGGTCGGCATACCGCACGATCTTCTGCACTATGCCGTCGAGACGACCTTGGGCTATCGCGCCGCTTTCTATGGACTTGTGGCCGGGGGCCGGGACATCGCCTCGTTCGGCACGCAGAACGGCGTGAAAGACACGTACACGGACGAGGAAATCTGGGCGGAAGTCATCGTCGGCGCTCTGCAGTGGCCGGCTGTGGGAGGATCGCGGCTGAGCGAGGCTGAGATTCTGGCGCTCATCGAGGATCATTTTCGAGAGCGCGGCCAGCCGGTCCCTCCGCTCACGGAGGAGCAGTTGGCGCGCATTCGCGCGAAAGCGCGCGAGCTGCTTCGACAGTGGGGAGAACTGGAGGAGGGCGGCTGCCTGGATCTTCCTTTTTAAATCCCGCCCGCAGGCGCGTAACCTCTATTTCGGATAGTCCTGCCTGAGCCAGCGCAGGGAGTTGGCGCCATCCATGTAGACGCCAGTAGGATCCGCAATCAGGGGGAGATTCCCAGCGGCTCCGGCAACGGGTGCAAGAACAGCATCCTCAGTCAACTGCAGCACAGCCAGGAAACGGGGGCAATCAGTCGCTTAAAGGGCGCTGGCCTGCGAACGTGGTAATGACGCACTCTCCGCTCTGTCAGCGCGTTGTGTCGCGGCGCGTCAAAGGTTCACGCATCGAGATGTCCTGAGAATATAAGGGTGAGAGCATATTCGGCAATAAGGGCGCACGGCCGGTGCGAGGTCATGGCGACGCCGAGGGCATGGAGACCATCGAGGGCTGGGAGTGTGCGCCGAGTTGCCCGATCAAGCTCATGGATGAGCAAAGCGGCATAAGCGCCAGCCGCTTCTTCCCGAACTTTAGCCGGGCCGAGCGCGATCTGGAACCGTTTCTATACTGCGCCAAGGCGAACAAGAAAGAGCGCAGCGCCGGGCTGCAGGCGCTGGGCAGAAACAGGCACCCGACCGTAAAGCCGCTCTCCTTGATGAAATGGCTCATTCGCCTGGTCACCCCGCCAGGCGGCACGGTCCTGGACCCGTTTGCCGGCAGCGGCACGACGGGAGTAGCCGCGATCGCAGAGGGGATGCGCGCGATTCTTTGTGAGCAGGACCCCGACTATGCCACGATCATCGCCGCTCGGATGCGCCATGCTATCGAGCGCAAGGAGGACGCATGAGACGAGTGGATGTGTTCGCCCGGCACGCGCCGGCCGACGTGGTAGTGCGGGCGATAGAAAAGGGCCAGCAGCGCCGGCGAGAGTTACTGGCCCCGATTGCGTGCCAGGGACGATCGCATAAGGAGTCTATTACGGAAATGAATTAACGCGGCCGATCCGCTTCCGCCAGGCTGTCCGCCTTCCAGACCCACACCTTTTTATCATCCTGACTCAATGCCGCTAATTGGTTGCCATCCGGAGAAAAGGCAATCGAAGTAACAGACCCTTTTGGACCAGTGAGGGTGACCATCTCGCGCTGCGTCAAGACATTCCAAAGTTTGACCGTATCGTCCTCGCTTGCCGTTGCCAGAGTTTTACCATCCGGCGAGAAAGCCACATCATTTACCGGCTTGGCATGTGCCCACCATACACTTTTGAGCTTGTTGGTGACAAGGTCCCATAGATAGACACGGCCCTGCCAGTTGGCCGCTGCCAGCATCTTGCCATCTGGAGAGAAGGCTAGTCCTCTTCTAGCCCCGTTCGTATGCTTGAATTGCTTTATCTGCCGTCCCGAAGCGATGTCCAAAACAGTGACAAGAGCGGGATCGCCGCTTGCCGCTGCCAGCCTTCTGCCGTCGGGAGAGAACGCCAGGGCGGCAACATCGCTATTGTTGATTGGATGCATATTCACTGGAATGGGCGCTATCTGCCGTCCAGACGTGGTATCCCACAGAATAGCCTTCCCGTCCTCTGTTCCGAGCGCCAATATCTTACCGTCAGGAGAGAAGGTCGCTATTGAAACTTGACCAGCCAGCGTTCTTTCACGGGGAGTTTGTGCGGAGTAAATGGTTTTGGGCCTCTTATCGGCGTAATTCCACTGTATGACCGTGTAGTGTTTCGGGGCGACGATGAGTTGTCCGAGCGCGCCGTTGGGTGAGTAGGTCAGCGAACTGGGGTAACCCGGCATCCAGCCAAGGTAATCGCGCAGTTGATATGGGTTCATGTCTTGATGCCGAGTATCCCACACCTTGACCTCAATGCTGCCCCCGGAGGCTAGCCATTTTCCATTGGCAGAGAAGGCGACCGAGGTGACCCGATTGGTGTGGCCGATGAATGTATGTACCGTCTTTTGGACAGCGACATCCCACAATCGGATTGTGCCGTCCCAACTGCCCGTTGCCAGAGATTTGCCGTCCGGGGAGAAGGCTACTCCATTCACCTCTGCCTTATGTCCTGACAGATCGGCCACTTTATGCCGTGCGGGAACATTCCACAGTTCCACATTACCATTTACTCTTCCTACCGCCAGCGTCTGGCAGTCAGGAGAGAAGGCCAATGACAAGAGGCTGCCTGTATGTATGCCAAGTAACGCGTTCCAGGAAGAAACCGCCCAACGGTTGATCTCGCCATCTCTGCTCCCTGCAACCAGCCATCTGCCATCCGGTGAGAACGCGACCGAGTAGATGATATGGCCTATATTCGCTGGGAAGAAGTCCTTCTTACGCCAAGAGGCCACATCCCATAACTTCAACTCTCTCGCCCCATCTCCCGAAGCCAGCCATTTGCCATCCGGTGAAAATGCGACCGAGTAGACTTCGGCTTTATACCCAGATAGAGTTTTCACCACTTGCCTGGTGGCTACATCCCACAGCTTCACGGTTTTATCCAGGCAGCCGGCAGCCAGCCATTTTCCATTCGGTGAGAAGGTAAGGGAAAACACTCCCTCGGGTGGCCCGTGTAGCGTCGCTATATCGTGCCATGTGGCGACATCCCATAACTTAATTGTGCCATCCTCATTGGAGGAGGCAAGCATTTTACCGTCGTGAGAAAATGCTACCGAGAAGACGATGCCTTTTCCGAGATGAATGAAAGTATGAACATCCCGATGCATCAGCCCCCAGTAGTAGCGCCATTCGAAGCCACGTAGATCCTCTTTGTCGCCTGGTTTGGGCCGATGCGCTTCAAGAAGTTGATTCGCGATTCCATATTCACCATTTTGGTAAGCCCGGTCTATGGCAAACATATCTGCGGCATAGACTACATTGTTGTTCTCTTCAAGTGTCTGCTCAACACTTACGGTCTTTTCCCTTTCAAGCTTTGCCCGGTCGAAGGCAACGAGCGTCAGGCTTACCAGGAGGCTGACGAGTACCAGGGAAACAGCAATAGCGCGCAGAAGACCCAGGAGATAGGCGGCGCGCTGGCGTCGTAGCTCCGCACCAGGCATGTGCTCCCGCACCCAGCGACGGTCGAAGACACGCTCATAAATACGGTTACGGATTTGAAGCAGACTTCCCACCGGCCGCACGATGCCGGAGAGCCGCAGCACGCCGACCAATGCGTCGGACTTGCGGTCTGAGACGCGCTTGCCGGCGACGATCCGGTCGTAGAGGGTGAGCAGGCTCGCTACGTCCCGCTCATCCTCCAGGCTGCGCAGCAGACGGTCCCGCACGAAGACCAGATTATCATCCTGCTCCTGCGCTCCTGATGACAGAAACAGTCGGTCGCAGAGTTCGTCCACATGTTCTGGTGTGCCGACTTCCGGCGATTCGACAATGGCCTGACAGAGGCGCTGCGTCAGATAGGGATGCCCGCCGGTCCAATGATAGACCCGTTCCAATAGCGCCTCTCCGATAATCTCTTCCCGGCCTAGACCTGGCTCCAATGCCAGCGCCTCCTCTAAGGTGAAGTCGTTCAACTCGATACGCCGTCCGATGTTGAAGGGAGTCAGGCGCGGGTCGCGGATCAGGTCGGATGGGAGGGCGACGCCTAGCAGGCAGAAAGTGATACGCTCAATGGCAGGATCGACGGAGCGGCGATTGTAAGTATTGCGGATGGCGGCGAAGAACTCATCGGTCGAGAAGGGCAGAGCGCGCACCTGGTCGATCTCATCGATAAAGAGGACCAGTGGGCCTAGGCAGAAGTTGAGAAGCAGATGCCGGATTGCGGTCGTCCACTTCTGCAGGGGTGTCGGGCGGTTGCATTCCTGCCAGAAGGTTTCCAGCTCCTCCTCGCAGTCCAACTGCTCTCCTATCTGCACCAGCAGGCTGTAGTACCACTGTTCTGGGGTCAACTCCTCGTGGCCGATGGCGTTGAGATCCAGGATGGCGACAGCAACCCCTGCGCTCCGTAGCCGCACGCGGGTCCGCGCCATCAGCGATGATTTGCCCATCTGCCGGCTGGTGAGAATATAGCAGAATTCGCCGCGCAGAAGGCTTTCATATAGCTCTGCATCGGCCTGGCGTGGGATATAGGAAGGCGCGTCGATGGGCAGCGTTCCGCCCATAAAGAAGAATGGCCTCTGTATCGGATCGTTCATAGCAGATGTCTCTGCAGAAAGTTTGCGTATAACCGGCAGCGGAAGCGCACGTTGTCGGCCGAAGGGCCGATCACCACACCCGCCGCCTGCAAGCGCGCGAATACCTCCGGCGTCAGGACCCCTTCCCCACCGAGCAGGTGGCGTACCGCTGCGAGCAAGCCGGCGTCTTTGAGCAGCGCCAGGCGGAGCCGATCCAGGTGATCGCCGAACAGGCCGTCCTCCTGGGTAGCTTCCACCTCCAATAGTCCCAGATCGATTTGGCGCGTCTTCATCTCGTGCAGGCAGCGACGGACCAGGTAGGGATGCCCACCGACCAGGCTATAGAGGCGCTTGATCTCGGCTGTATCCAGCAACAGCGCGCCATAACGCGTGATGAGGTCGGCTACCTGTTCGCACGTGAAGTCCTGTAGCGCGACGCGTGTACCGACGTTGAAGGGCGATTGGTGCAGGTTTGGGATGAACAGGTACGCTTCAGTCGAGTAGGTGAGGATGAGGACAAGCCGGCTCCAGGGACCAGCGGGATCGAGGGAGCGGGCGTTGTACCAGGCGCGAAACAGGCCGAAGACCCCGCCCCGATAGTCGCGGTCGAAGAGGCTGTCGGCCTCATCCACACCCCAGACGAGCGGTGTAGCACTGCTGCCCAGCACCTCGCGCTTGATGAACCGCTCAAAGTTGGCGCTCGCGATCAGCTTCTCGTTCCAATGTGCGTGTGGAGAGGCGTCAAGATCGAGCTGGTCGGCGATCCACTGGGCGATGGAGAGGAAGAAGGCTTCGAGGGTCTCGGTATCCGCCGGGCCGAGCCGTTGAAAGTCCGTGACGACGACCCGCCAGCCGGCCTGACGAGCCTGTTCCAGGCCGCGTGCCAGCAGGGAGGTCTTGCCGATCTGGCGGGGGCCGCGCAGCAGCAGGATGCCGTCCCGGCGGGCGATAGCGGCATGGAACGCTTCGTCCTCCACCCGCCGGACATAGAAGCGCGAATCCAGCGGGATGGCGCCGCCGACCGGCTCCAGGTCCATCAGGCTGGGCGCGAACTCCGGCACGAACTCCGACGCGACGCGTGGGATCTGCTCGGCAAGTTCCGTCATCCGACGCGGCGGCCGAAAACCCTGCGGGACCAGCTCGGCGCAGTACTCGTCATAGAACTGTTTCGCTTCGACATGCTCCTGCGCGACCATGAGCGCGGCCATCAGGCGGGCATGGAGCGCCGCCGCGAAATCGCCAGTCAGAACGAGCCGGCGCAGCCAGCGCCTTGCCTCCATAAAGTCCGTAGACGCTATCGCCTCCGCCGCCAGAAACTGCAGCGCCTCCCGATACTTGCCCGCATATCG
>DATGIG010000209.1:0-4148 GCA_035295825.1 Chthonomonadaceae bacterium
CCTACGATCAGCCGCAGCGGGCGCTGGCGGTCTGCTATGTCCACAACATGACGCGGTATCCCGACTATACCGGCGTCGGGTTCAATATCATTCCCGGCGTAGGCGAATATTTTGTTATTCCCGGCCTCACCCTCAGCGGCCCCTGCGACCAGATGTTCTTCGAGGGCATCCCCGGCGGCCCTCTGGACTGTTTCCAGGAGGTGAAATCGTCGGAGGAGCACCTTGCGCTGGCCAAACAGCAGCTCGACAAGTGGCTGCCCTGGGAGGCCGAACGCTGTCGCAACGTCGAGCTGACCGACGCCAACGCCTCGCTGCGGGGCCGCTATGCCCCCACGGTCCGCAAGCCGGTAGGCACGCTCCCGTCCGGGGCGAAGGTGCTGGGCATGGCGGATACGGTGGTCCTGAATGATCCGATCACGGGGCAGGGGGCCAATAGCGCCGTCAAATGCGCCGACGTCTATCGGCAGCGGATCCTGGAGCGGGGAGCGGGGCTATTCGATGAGGCCTGGATGCAGGAGACCTTCGACGCCTTCTGGGATTACGCGCAGTGGGTCACGCACTTCACCAACGCGATGCTGCAACCCCCGCCGCCCCATGTGCTGAACATCCTGGGTGCGGCTGTCGGCGCGCCGCGCATCGCCTCGCGCTTTACCAATGCCTTCGACAATCCCAGGGATTTCTTCCCCTGGCTTGCCGACCCCGTGGAAGCCGACCGCTTCATCGCGGCAAATTCGCAATAATCGCTGTCGGCTTTACGAAGCGCGCGCCTTTCTCAACTGTGTCTCTACTTTTTGCAGCAAGGCTTGCAGCGCCGGATCGCGGACGGTTTCGAGGATACGCACCGTATGCGAGCGCTCGTTGTCTTCTACGGTCAGCGTGTGCTGCTGCAGATCGGCAGCGCCTGCCGGAGCCGTCCCGACCTGGTCGGGCAGGGCAAAGAAATTCGACGCCGAAACCGATTCGATGAGGTCGTTGGCGACCTCCGGCGGCAGCGTGTCCGTGTCCAATGTGCGTGGCCGGGACAGGCCGGGAAAGTAGGCCAGGCCACCGCTCACGGAGTGTTGGATACGCATAGAAGTATCCTCTTCGCTCAAATCGTAACGCCTACGGTGTTCCATCCGTCGCGCACCGCGTCCGCTTCCGAGCTTCCAATGCCATAGAGTTGCTGTGCGGTAGTCAGTGTCACCTGGGCGAACTGTTGAAAATTAGCGTTCGGTCGCAATTGGGAACTGGATAGCGTATTATACCAGATGGTTCCGGCGCGCTCCCAGGCATAGCTGCCCAACTGCGTCTCGACGAGATAGAAGGCGCGATTGGGAATGCCTGAATTGATATGGACGCCGCCATTATCGTCGAATGTGGTGACAAAACCGCTCATATCGGCGGGCTGCGGATCCTTGCCCAATATGGGATCGTCGAATGCCGTGCCCGGAGCGGCCATCGAGCGCAACGCCACCCCCTGAACCTCCGACGTGAATAAGCCAGCGCCGATCAGCCAATCCGCCTCCTCTGCCTTCTGTTTCAACGCGAACTGCTTTACAAGGGAACCGAAGACGTCGGAGAGGGATTCGTTAAGCGCCCCCGACTGCTGAAAGTACTGCAGGTGCGAATCGTGTTCCGTGACCCCATGCGTCAGTTCATGGCCGATGATATCGATGGCGGAGGTGAAGCGGTGAAACAGGAAGCCGTCGCCATCCCCGAAGATCATCTGCGAGCCGTCCCATTGGGCATTGGTATAGTTATTGCCGAAATGGACCGTGGCGAGCAGCGGCAGCCCGGCGTTGTCAATGGAGTTGCGTCCGAAAACTTGCTGAAAAAAGTCGAAAGTGGCTCCTAACCCATCATAGGCTTCGTCCACCGCTGCATCGCCGGAGAGAGGCTGTCCCTCTGTGCGAATGAGAGTTCCCGGCAGAGTGCGTACACCGCCTGCCGAGTAGACGGAACGCGACTGTTGTGTCGTCGTCAGAAATGTCGGCTGAGTAAATCCGCGAACGGCGGGTTGTCCGAATTGCGCAGCGAGGCGTAGCGAGCGCAACGTATTGTCTACATTCCGTGTCTGCAGCGCCTGGTCGCGCTGGCTCTGGGAGCCGTTGCGCGCGATATTGTCCAGAATATAAGGCGGCAGAATAGATCGTAGCGTACCCTGGCGGCAGTGTGTCTACACGGCAATAATCCTCTCTTTCTGTGGGTATCTGTGGGTAAGCGTATGATGCTCAGTATACAGTAGCCTGACCCGTTTGACAAGAGGCAAGCAGCATCCGTCAGCAAAGCAAAACAACTTGGTTCGGAAGGGGTGGGAACCGGATAGGACAGGGTATAATCCGTTTATGTGCGCTTGAATTGCCTTTGAAGGTTTTGTTTCTATAGGAGTCAGAGAAATGACCGCCCTTCCTACCATTCGCCTCGCCACCAAGCAGACAAACCGCTTTCTGGAACTCGCTTATGCTCCTGTCGGCATCCAACAAGAGGTCCCGCTGCCCGATGATACAGAGAACCTCTTCGTCGGCTGGAGCGGAGAGTATGCCCAACTGGCAAGCAGTAAAACCCCTGTTCCGGACAAACTGCTCTCGCTGGGCGAAAAGATGCTGTCCAGCCTCCCTCAGGTCGGAGACTTTCTCGACACCCTCAGCGAGGAGGCCATCACGCCGCTGCTGGTCGAGTTTGCCATCGAGAGGACCGAGGAGAGTGCCCTGGCAAACGCTTTTCTGGACGCCCCCTGGGAACTGCTGGCGGCAAAAGGCGCACATCTGGCACAGAAAGAGAGCATCCAGTTCTGTCCCATCCGCCGCATCGGCAAGGCGAGGGACCCCGAACCTCGCTCGGAAGATCGGCTCAACATCGTCTTCATGGCCGCCGCCCCCCGTGGCTACGACAACCTGGATTTCGAGAACGAAGAGGTGGAACTGCTCGCCACCACCCAGCACATGGGCCTCGACTTCACCTGCGAGGAGAGCGGCGACCTGGATCTGCTGGCAAAGCGTGTCGCCGAGGAGCAGCCGGACGTGATCCATCTCACCTGCCACGGAACGTTGCATCCCCATCCCATTCTCCTCCTGGAGAACGAGGTCGGCGACCTGGAGAAGGTGACACCACAACAGCTCCTCACCAGGCTCCCGCACCCTCTGCCCCGTCTCCTCTTCTCCTCGGCCTGCGAGACCGCGCAGGCCGACACCCTCCTCACTCCCCTCACCCGGCAACTGATCCGATCTGGCGCGCCTGCCGCGTTGGGCTGGGCGGCTCCCGTGCTGGACAATGAGGCAACGCTGTTTGCCGCCGCGCTCTACGAGAAGCTGGCAGCGGGCGAGGAACTGACCACAGCGATGGCGGGCGCACGGTTCGCCCTTATCACCTCCGACAAACTCCCCCAGCGGATGGGAGCGGCCACGGCCTCGAAAGACTGGCATATGGCGCGGCTCTATCTGGGGCCAAAAGGCGGAGGGGCATTGGCAACCGCCGGGGGCGATTCCCGGCATAGGAACCAGGGGACGGCGCTTCTGAGCTTTCTGGACGAGCGGCGGGGCGAGGTTCCCATCGCAAGCGCGCAGGAGTTTGTGGGCAGACGACGCCCCATCCAGGACATTCTTCGGGAGTTCCGTTCGTCGCCTTCCACGCACGCAGGCGTGCTTATTCGCGGCTTCGGCAGGCAGGGCAAATCGAGCCTGGCGGGTCGGATCGCGCAGCGTCTGGAAGCTTCGCACCGGGCGATCATCGTCTTCGGCAAGAAGGACGAACTACAGCGCTACGGCGCGGAGGCGATATTGGCCCGCTTCCAGGAGGCTTACGAGCCGTATGCGAAGCGGGAAGAGGTTCAGGAATATCCGAGGCTGAGGGAAGAGGTGCGTAACAACCCTTCGCGCCTGGAAGCGGCGCTGAGGCAGATGCTGGAAGGCGTCTGCCAGCAGAAGGGGGTACTTTCGGCGCTGCTCATCATAGACGATTTCGAGAAGATCCTGCAAGCGCAGCCCGACAGCGACCATACGATTCAGGCGGACTATCGTCAGGCGATCAGCGCGGTCATTCGCGCCTTCGCCAACAGCCACACCAACTCGCGCCTGCTCATCACCAGCCGCTATCTCTTCACCCTGCCCGACGAGCGCGGCGACCTGGCGAGCAGACTGCTCGATCTGCCGCTGCCTCCCATGCAGGAG
>DATGIG010000210.1:0-5209 GCA_035295825.1 Chthonomonadaceae bacterium
CCTGGCACATCAGGAAGGTTCCCTTCAAATTGGTGTCCAGATTTGCGTCCCAGGCCTCCTCCGATAGCGTTTCCAGCGTTCCTCCCACGCTGACCCCCGCATTATTGACGAGAATGTCGATGCGGCCCTGGCGCGCCACGATCCGATCCACCAGCGTGCGGATCTCCTCGCGCCGCCGGACATCGCACCGGACGGCCTCGCCCTGCCAGCCGTTCCGCGCGTAGTCCTGCTGCAACGTATGCAGGGTCTCCTCCTGAATATCGATAGCAAACGTAGTGACGCCCTCTCCGACCAGCGTCTCCACGATCACTCTACCGATCCCACGCCCCGCTCCGGTAACGATGGCAACCTTGCCCGTCAGATCGATCTGCATCTCCGCCTCGCGCCTCCTTAAACTTCCGAAATCATTTGATCTGCTCCGCGTAGTCGTAGCGGCGGGTATGCGCCTCTTCGAGATAGGCGGCGAGCAGGGCGATAGCGGCCTCGATATCGTCCACGTGCGCCATCTCGTTGACGGTATGGACGTAGCGCGTCGGGATAGAGAGAGTGAAGGAGGGGACGCCACCACGGCTGCGCTGAATGCCGCCCGCGTCCGTGCCGCCCGCCGGCAGGATCTCCAACTGATACGGTATCCCCTTTGCCTCGGCAATGTCGCGGAAGTGGCGCACCAGTTTCGGATGGCAGAGCAGCGAGGAGTCGGAGATCTTGATCGCCGCACCCTTACCCAACACCGTGACGCGCTCCCCTTCCGTTGCGCCCGGATAGTCCACAGCCAGCGTAACATCCAGAGCGAGACCGATGTCCGGCTGCAACGCATACGCCGACGTGATCGCGCCGCGCAGACCTACCTCCTCCTGGACCGTGGCGACCGCCAGCAGGTTCGCTTTGACCGGCGTGGACTTCAAACGCCGCAGGGCCTCGATCATCACAAAGACGCTGAGGCGGTTGTCCAGGGTCTTGCTGACGATCATGTCGCCGACGCGCTCCGCCGTCCGGTCCATGGTCACCATATCGCCGATTTCGACCAGCGCCTTGACCCTCTCCTGGGGCAGCCCCAGATCCACAAAGAACTCCTCGATCTTCGGCGGCTTGTTCGCGTCTTCTGCCGTGAGCAGGTGCTTGGGCTTCGCGCCCAGCATCAGCGCGCCCCGCAGCGACTGCCCGGCGAACCCGTGTACCAGGACGCGCTGCGCCATCATCACACGTGGGTCCCAGCCTCCGATCGGCTGAATGCGGAGAAAGCCCCGGTCGTCAATGTACTTCACCAGAAAGCCGATCTCATCGATGTGCGCGGCGATCATCACACGAGGGCCTTCGGTCGCGCCCTTCTTAAAGGCGATCACGTTGCCCATCGCGTCGCTCTCCAGCGTATCGGCCAGAGGTCGCAGCTCATCGGCGACCAGTTTGCGCATGCGCTCTTCCCGACTGCTCACGCCCGGTGTCTCGCACAACTGCTTCAGCAGATCGAAATTAAGTTCACTCACGCTTCATACTCTCCTTTTGGGATTAGGTTGCGATGTTCGCCTACGGGTCGGGCGAACGGCGACGATAGATGACGAACGGCTCGGCGCCCGGAATGGCGAACGTCTGAACCAGACGATAATCCTGTTCGAAATGATACCTACGCGCCGCCTCCAGGAGCGCCGCCTCCCGCCTGCGCAGGCAGAGCCACTCCGGATGCAGCCGCTGCACGATGTCCGGCAGCGGCTCTTCGGTGCGATAGGAGGGCAGCACCTCCGGCGACACCAGACCGATGATATCGAGCAGACGCCTGCGGGAATAGTACCCCACATAACCGATGGGTTCCAATAAGATACGTTCGTCGGGGCCAACCTGCTCCCCCAGCCAGACGCCCATGGGGCGGCGCAGGGCATCTTCCAGCCGCTGCGCCTCCGCGATGTCGCGCCGCACCGCGCCCAGGTGCGCCAACCCCGCCAGCGCCACCATTGCCAGCGCCACCCCCCATACCAACCCACCCTTACGCCCTAAAGCCGCACTCCTCCACTGCCCCGCCCACCGGACCAACCAGGCCCCCCCGAGCGCTACACCTGCCACAAACAGGGGCCAGGGCGGCAAAAAGTACCAGCCGAATGCCGGAACCCGTGACGTGAGCATGGCCCCATAGTAGACCACCAACCAGAGCATCGGCACCACGAGAGGAGAAGATTTCACCACAGAGGACACAGAGGAACACAGAGAGAAGAAAGAGAACGCTCCCTTCTCCTCTTTGCGCCTTTGCGTCTTTGCGTGAGACACTTCTTCTGCTTTGCATTCTCCGTATTCTTTGCGTGAGATACTTTTCTCCGTGTCCTCCTCTGTGTCCCTCTGTGTTCTCTGTGGTGAAATAACTCCTCCCAGGCCGAGCAAGAAGAGCAGCGTGAGGGCTTTTTGTACCCAGCCCTGCGTGAACTGCGTGAGGAAGGCGGGCAGGTTGGGCAGCGTGGGGGAAGCCGCGTCCCGGTGGGCATAGACGGCGAGCTTGGCGACTAGGGAGGTCGGGACCGGCGAACCGAAGTAGGCGAAGGAGAAGGCCAGCCAGGGCAGAATGAGCAGAATACCGATTCCTAGAGCAGACCAGGGAATGCGCCGGGTGTGTAGCGCTAATGCGACGGCCAGCATGCCGAAGAGGAGGAGGCCGTCTATGCGGAGGAGGAACAGGACCGCACCGAGGGCATAGAGGGCGCGTTCATGCTGCGCGACATAAGCCAGGATCATACCGACCCCGACGCAGGTCACCAGGCCCGTCTCCATACCGCTGATGCTGACGCTGATGGGGGTCGAGGTGAGGGCGTAGAGCAGGGCGGCGAACAGGCCCGCGACCGGCTGGCCGATCTCGCGGCGGGCCAGGAGATGCGCCAGTAGCCAGCAGGTGAGGCTGTCGGCCAGGATATTGCAGGCTTTGCCCAGCGTCATGGCATCGAGGTGCAGCCAGGCGAAGAGCGCCAGGAGGAGGGTATAGAGCGGGGTGGTGGTGCCGAGAGTGCGCTCTCCTGGGTTGAAGACGAAGCCCTGGCCGCGCGCCAGGTTCTCGGCGTAGCGGAGCGTGATGAGCGCGTCCTCACCGGTGGCATGGGTGCGCCAGGCCATTCCGATCCGCACCAAGAGGGCGAGCAGGGCGATGGCGAGCGCCAGCAGGCGATAGAGACGGTCCGGAGGTTCCAAGGGGGCGATTGCGGGGTCGGTTGAAAGCGTGGACATGGCGGCCTGCGTTCCCCCTCCACATATGTAGAGGAGGAAGAGACGGAATTTCAGGGTTGGTTGCGGTTCTTGACGGTTTTGAGCATGGCGCGTACGGCGCGTATCTTCTTCTCACGCCGATCCGCGGAGGATGCTCCGAAGAGGTGCGTCTTCACCAGTTCGCGCGCTTCGCGGTCGGCGCGGCGCGGCTTCCGCCGCTCCTGCGCAATGACCCCATTGGCGATGGCCTGCTCCCGTTCGGCCTTGCGGTGTGCCAGGATCCGTTCCGTAATCAGCGTACCCAGTACCAGGTCGGCCAGCGGAAATAGGACGCAGAAGTTCTTCTGAAAGTACTTGTGGTGCAGATGGTGGTGTTTGCGCAGAAACTGGAACCAGCGGAAGCGCTCCACAAAGTGCCCACGCGGCACATGCATATTCCAGTGCATGTACTCATACACCAGGAAGTAGAGCACGATCCCCACTACGGCGCCGATGGCGGTGTAGGGGATCAGGTAGTTGATGAGCAGGATGATGGGGAGGTGGGCGACAACGATACCGGGAAGGGCATAGGGTTTGAGCAGGATATGCTCGGGGTGTTCGCCTTCCGGCACAAAGTAGCTGTCGTCGCCTTTATAGCGCCCATGATGAACGATGGTATGTCCGCGAAACGCCTCTTTCGGCGGGCGCGGGGTGTGCATCCAGAATTTATGCCAATACCACTCGAAGAAGCTGCCGTAGAATACCCAGCAGAGACCCGAAGCGATCTGTGTCCACAGCGAAGTCACGAGTTGTGGTCTCTCTTTCCAGCAGGGACGTGGGTGCCAGCGTCTGGCTCACCGGGGGCGCGACGACACGGGGCGTCGCGTCCGTCTGAAGTCCCTATGTGTTCTGTTATTGATAGTGTGCGGGCATTGTACCCTAATCCTGCGTGTTTGCACACGTAAGAACGCCTTCACTGGCAGAATTGGTCGCAATTTCGAGCATTTTGCGGTCTATAGCGCAAAATAATGGTCGAAATCGCGCTTAGATTGGGTTGCAGCACGATTCCAAATAGCCGCAGCGCCGGCAGTGGAGCTTATAACCGATGTGTTCCGGCGGCACGATCTGGTGGCAGACCGGGCAGCGCACTTCGCCGGGCGTCGCGTTGGCGAGCGCCGAGAGGTGACAGGAGGGCTCTCCGGCCTCCTGGGCTGTCGGCGGGGTCGGCGCTTCCTGGAGGTTGGGTGTCATGCAAGCTCCTTCTACTACCGTGCTGGTTTCTACGTTATTCGACGGTCGGGGTTCCCTGGGCCTGCGCATACTGCAGGACGCTCACGCGCGCCGCCAGGGTCGCGGCGATCTGGCGGAAGGCGAGGGCGGCCTCGCTCTGCGGCTGGGAGATCAGGACGGGTTGGCCGGCATCGCCGCTTTCACAGATCGCCGGGTCCAGGGGAACCCGGCCCAGGAACGGGACGCCGAACCGCTTCGCGGCCTGCTCGCCGCCGCCCGTCCCGAAGACCCCGCCGCTCATGTTCTCCACCACGCCGAGGATGGGAATGGAGCGGCCCGGCGTCTGCGAGAGCATACGAAACATCAGAACGCTCTTGTTGGCGATCTCCTGCGCCACCATCTGAGGCGTCGTTACGATCACGACGCCGGAGAGCGGGACCAACTGCGCCAGAGAGAGCGAGGCGTCGCCCGTTCCCGGCGGCAGGTCCACGATGAGATAATCCTGTTCGCCCCAACTCACGTCGCCGAGCAGTTGTTTCACCGCCGTGGCGACCATCGGCCCCCGCCAGACGACCGCTTTGTCCGGATCGAGCAGCGAGCCGAGCGACATCATCAGGAGGCCATGCGCCGTTAAGGGGACGATCTTGGGACCGGTGGGGGAGTTGTGCATCAGGGGGCGACTGCCGTTGCCCATCATCAGGGGCTGCGAAGGGCCATAAATATCGGCGTCCAGCAGGCCGACCTTCGCGCCGGTCTGGGCCAGTGCGATCGCCAGGTTGGCCGACACGGTGCTCTTCCCGACGCCGCCCTTGCCGCTGGCGAC
>DATGIG010000211.1:0-8220 GCA_035295825.1 Chthonomonadaceae bacterium
GTTTGCAGACAGCATCTACCGCCGCCTGAGTCGTCTGCGGATCGTTACATAGGAGCGATATGTCCTGCACAACGGCCCGTTTCTCATAGCCGATATAGTCCGGGTTGTTCGGGTCCGGCTGAATCGTGGAACCTGGGATCGAGTAGCTATAGGGGTTGGAAATGTTCTGCTGGAAATGAAAGTCCAGCCCCTTGAATACCGCATATAAGCCCTCGAATTTGTAGGCGGTGATGACCGTAACCCCGTTAAATTCCGGGGGAACGATCAAGTCCTGGGGCATTCCCTCCACAAAGGTAGTGTTGGGCGGGTACGACTGCGGCAAGTGGGGAATCTTGCCAGCGGGCGCATAGGTCGTAAAGTTCCACAAGGGGGCGGCAGACGGGTCCGGCGCGGTAACGAGCGTCCACCATCCTCCGTTTGTGCCGGCGTTTTCATCGAAGAGGAGATAGGCGCCGAGGTAGTTCTTGGTCAGATTATTGATCGTGTCGGAAAAGAAGGTCGTCGGATAGAGGAAAGACTCGTCGGGCAGTTGCATCGTCCGGCCCGGATACAGCCGGAAGGGTAGATCGAACTGCTTGCCCGGCCCGATGTTTATCATCGAGTCGGGGAAGCCGGCCTTCTGGAGCAGGTCGTAGATAACATCCGTTACCTTCCAGGGCGTCAGGGCGCCGCCAGGCTGCGGGGGAGCGTTCGGATCGGAGGCATAGGGCTGAATGTATGGCCCCTGCGCCCGCTCGTCGAGCCGATACCACATGGCAAACAGGTTTGTGGTAAACCAGCGGCCTTCTTTGTTGGGGAAGGCTATGGGAGCCTGTGACTTATCGGGAGAGGTGAACCCGCCGACGCCGCCTTCTAAGTCCCTGCCGAAGCGGGTCGAGTCAGGCCGCACGGCATAGCCCCTGCGCAGGTTGACGACGCCTTCGTTGTCCACGACCGAGAGCATTGCTGAGAATCGCCCTCGGTTTCTAAGCCGAGTGAGGACGCCGGCCGGGTCTACGATCTTGACGGTGCCCTGCTCGGTCGCTATGTCGCCACCGAACCCCATCAAGGAAACGCCCTGAATGCGGGCCGTGTTTCCCCACACGCCGGCCTGGGCACTGTTAGGGATGGCGAAGGCGCCAGGGGAAGCCGTCTGAATGACTTCCTGGCGAGTGAGCGTGTATCCATAGAGTTTCGGAGTATCGGTGCCGCTCCCGGTGAAGGTGAAGACGACGTAGGGCTTCTGGTCAGTGCCGATCTGAAACGGCTGATTTGTGTCGGCATCGTAGATTGCCGCCGTGATGGAGCAGCCCTGCGGCTCCTCTTTATACATCTGGACGAGCAGCGGATTCGTGCTGGAAAGGTTCGGTGGGATGGCGATCGGCGTGTCTATCAAGACGCCTGCCGTCTCAAACCCGATGGTGGAAATCTGGACTTTCAGGCGGATGTCGCGGCGCACGTCGTAGCGGATGACTCCCATCGCCGTCGCATGGCCCGGACTCATGTCCTGATCGGTGCCTCGAATGGCTTCTGAGATGACGTAGATATGCTCGTTCGGGGCAACGGCATTGGCGTTGGAACCGCCGACGCTGGAAGAGAGGCTGGAGGCCGCATCTACCTGCCCGCCGATGAAGGCAATGCTTCTGCTGCCGTCCACAGGGTTGACGTGCGGCCAAATGAGCAAGGTCTGCGCCGTGTCGGAGATCTGGTTCGGGGGCTTATAGCGAAACGCGCTTCGCTGGCGCCACTGGTAGGCCCCCGTCGAGTCCAGGCAGTATTCAAAGAGGGTCGCCTTGCCGCTGCCCTTGATGGAGACGGCGTACTGCCCGAAGTAGAACGTCCAGATGTAGCCAGGGTATTGATTGGAAGTGCCGGGCAAGACCCATCGGAGGAAGAAGCCCTGGTCGTAGGGATAGGTAACGTTGCCTTCGGCAAGCCGATCCAGGGGGATCGCTACGTCAATCTGGCCGGGCGCCGGGACGCTGGAATTGATGTAGGTTTTCCAGTCTTTTGCACTCGCAGGAATCTGCTTGATGAGGAAAGGATCGCCCGCCTTGCGGATCGTCTGATCGAAGTCCATGCCGGGAAGATCGGAGTACTGTCGCCATTCGTTGACGACGGCGACGGCGGATAGCCCGCTCTGAAGGCTTACAAGCTGGGCAAGGTTGTAGCTAGAGGCGGGGATGATGAGCGTATCGCCTTCCAGCTTCTCCTGAAGGTTGCTGATCTCCGACTGGAGGACCGAGAGTGCCCAACAGCCGGGCTTGGCGGCAAAGCTGACCCCTAGATGGTTAATGAGGTCCGCGAAGCCTAACCCTGACGGCTTGGCGACTTCTAAGCCCATGCGGGTATGCGATACAGCCGGCTCGATAAGAACCGGATCGTCTATATCGAGGGTCAAGACCGTCGTTCTGTTGGGTGCGGTCGGCCCCTGGCTGATGTCAGACATTTACGATAAACTCCTTTGCTGTAAGCGGCTCTCTCATACTCTTGCAGCCGCGCCTTAGCAGGCGGCTGCAAGAGTATGAGAAGCCGTTCGCTCAGTAGAGAAAGCCCCCTGGCCTTCCCGGTTTATGCTCGTCTGGGGGCATGAAGTGGCCTTCCTGGTCTACGACTGCCGAGAGCGTCTTAGGCGGATCGGCGAGATGAGGGAGCATCGCTGACGGCTGTGGCGCAAAGCTGGACGCCTCTGGCGGGAGGACGGCTCCCACGGGGGCAATCCATCCGGCAGAGGGTGCCGGGCGCTGCTTCAAGAGCGCGTCGGCGATAGCCAGGCTCGATACGCAGTCGTCATGGCTGCCGCCATCCCCGCCCGCCTTCCCGCCGGGCAGCTTCACATAGGTCAGGAGTTCTGAGACGCTAAGCTTGGAACGAAGTCTTATCGCCCGCTCGACGATAGAAGTCGCAAGCCCGTCTAGGGCGAAGAACTTGGTGCGCACGGTCGTAGGCCATCCGGGTTTTCTACTCGCCAGCTTCTTTACCTCGTCGTACTCTTCGTGGTAGTAGACGTTATCGTAATCGGCCTCGTAGATGATGGCATTAAGAACAGCGTGCCCGTGATTGTTTCGCTCTACACCCAGCAGCGCCTCATTATAGAGAGTGCCCAACTCGGCGAGCATTAAGCCATATTCCCTGGTGTCCCACTTGCCGTGCAGATGCGCCACCTGGACGCCGGAAGAGGTGTCTATCACGTCCGCTGAGTCAAAGTCGGCCTTGCCCGACTCGTCTATGCCTTCAGCAGTGTCCGCCCCGATGGTGTATTCCCTACCCGCTGCCGGCGCCTCCCATACCAAAAGCTTGCCTTCCTTATGCGCCTGCCAGATGCGCTGGAATCGCTCCCGGTAGATGTCCAGGGTGATCGGAGCAAATTCCGGGCGATTCAGAGCGGCTAGAACTTCAAAAAGGAAGCTTCGATCAAAGTAGGGGTTTCCTGACGCTAAGAACGCTTCCTGCGCATTGATCGGGTATTCCTGGGCAAACTTATCCTTTAAGGCCAGCCGCTTCACTCTGCGCCAGGCAAGCTGCGCGTCGTCGATGCCGTAGCCGGCGGCTAGTGTCTCTTCCTCCTCGGTTCGTACAAAGTCGGGGGCCGGCTCGATGCGGTATTCAGGGTTTAAGTTCCAGCCGAAGAAGCGGGGCGTGTAGATACTCTCCCCGCGCTCCTCATCCTGCCGCTCCTGGTAGTAGCCGTTCAAGCCGTTGGCGGTCGTCTCCCTGGTGATGTTGCCATCTAAGGGAACGGCTTCCATCAAGCCCATCTCTAACTCGACTCCACCGTCCACGCCAGGCCAGAAGGCCCGCTCGCTCATGTGGACGTTATTGATCGTTCCGCCTCTGCCGACAGCATCCCCGCCTGCCGTGCCGACCGCGATGATCGAGTCAATATCGGCGAACTCGATCTCTCTGCGGCTACTGTACTTCTTGGGCCGCTTCTTGTGGGGCGGCAGATGCTCATAGAAGCGGTGGACGATCTTGAAGAGGCGTTCGGTCGTGTCCGTATCATGGGCTAGGATGATCGTCTGGGTCAGGGGGATGTTGATCGTATCCAGGAAGTAGAGCGCCAGCCACAGGGTTGACATTCCCTCCTGGCGGGCCTTTAGGATGTCCTCCCTCACCCCTCGTAGCGTGTAGATACCGTTGCGCCAGTCGAAGCCTTCATGGGCCGATTGGAGCATATCCAGATAGAGCGTCTGGACAGCGTTAGGCACTAACGGGGCAAGCTGCTTGTCCTTTGTGCGGATGTGGAGGTCCGACAAAAAGACTCGTTTATCCAGATCAGTTTCCTCATCCTGTCGAAGTTGCGCTTTCTCCTGGAAGGAGTTTCCTAGCCCGGTCAGCCAGGATTCCAGCACAGAAGCGTCCGAAGGTTTCAAAGATGGCGCGGCAGGTAGCTTCGTCATGGATATGCTCCCGAACGGAATACTCTACCGCCTCATCCATAAAGGCCCGCAGAAGCATGGCCTGTTGTGGGGTCAAGACCTGCTTGGAGCGGTAGAGCGTAGTGTTGTATTTGTCAATCAAGCCAGCGGTCTTTTCGATGGCAGTATTCAGCTTGTCCCAGGTCGCTTCATCGGTCCCCTGGATTTCGGGTCCGGAGTCGATGGCGGCTTCTAGCTGCTCCAGCGCCTCCTGTGCGGCCTCTTCGTCGTCATCGGCTAGAGCCTGACGACGAGAGGCCAGCACGGAGGCTAAGGTGTCCCAGGCGACTTCCCCTTTCAGCTTGCCCAGAAGGTCGGATACGCGAAGCTGGGCAAGACCGATCAGAGGCAGAAGATCGGTCAGGGTCTTATCCTCAAGGATGGCTTCGTAGCGGGCACGCAGATTGACGGGCAACTCCTGGCTGTAGAGGCCATGCTTGGTATTCACGCAAGCGGTTCCACTAGGCGTCTTGCCGCCACAGCGCCGGCACCGGCTCTTCCCTTTCATGGGAAAACGCTTACAGTAGCGGGGCGGGTCCGTGCCTCTCAGCTTCGCCCCGCAGCGGCCAGGGATAGGCTCTAAAGAGCCGGTCGCTTTCTTATTCACAAGGTTTCCACCCTTCCATAAGGTCTCCGTTCCCTATCCTGCGCATTACGGCAAACTGTTTTGCTGTAAGAGCGCCAGTTGTTGCTCTGTAGCCGGGCGGCGAGCGGCTGGTATCGTCGGCGCAGCCTATCCATCGCGCCGGAGGCCATTGCCTCTCGTGCGAAGCGATACCGCGCTACAAATTCCTCATCCAAAAAGCGTCGGTACGCGTCCGGCACTCGCATTCCCGTAGACCGGGCCGCCTCCCTGACGCTCACAGTCAGCAGAAGCATCAAGATCAAGTTTCCATCGGCATCAGGCCGGATGGCCTCATAGAGCGCCCGCGCCCGTGCCCGCCTCAATGGGCAGCCAGCCATATCCTCTCCCTCCTCTCTGCGCTTCGCCCCCTTGTAGATAGCGCAATTTCCTTTGCGCTATCTACAAGGGGAGCGGAGGCTGGCTGCCCGTTCGGATTCCCGCCGCCATGTATAGAAATGGCAAACGCAGTATTGCGGTCTCTTAGGAGGATATGGGAAGCGCGCTGGCTTATCGCAGCCTGGATAGACGCAGGACGGCGTGTCACCAAACGGGTTTGAGTTGACTACCTCCTTTGTAGCATCGGCAGAGCCGGCAGGCTTGACTTCCGTAGCCTGCTCGATTAGAGCCTCCAGGCTTACGAGCAGCGGCAGATTCTCCCTGCGCTCGCTGTAGAAGGCGCTGTGACCCTGGAAGACTTTCCAGCGGCCAACAATCTCCGGTGGGATCGGTGCAGAGAGCAGGAAGCGGGTAGCATCCTGGTAGAGAGCGAACAGATAGAAGTCCGGGCGCTTGTCAGGATCGTCGTACTGCGACTTGTTCACGCCCGCGAAGAACTTGCCGGGGGAACCGGTCTTGATCTCTATGCGCCATTTGCCCAGCTTCATATCCGGGCCACGAACCGCGTACTGATCGAGGAGGACGTATTCCGGTCGTGCCCCAAGTCGCTCCAATGCGTCATAGATGGTCAGTTCCGCCAGGACGCCACGGAAGTCGCCTTCCAGATTGCGCTCCGGCGAACCCTGGTCGTTACAAGCCCTGCGGCTCTCCTTGTGCTTCCGGCGACCAGCGGCCAGGATACGGGCGCAGACGACCTGACAGGGCGTTGCCGTTAGAATCACGCTAGAGGTGGTCATTACCGGCACCCCCTAGCAGCAACCTCTTGCGAAGCCCCCCAACCAGATGTAGTTACTATATCTTCTGGCTCCAGCCGCTCCCAGGCCGCTTGGCAGAGGTCCAACAGTTCCAGACAGTCCGCGACTGACTCCATATCGCCGGACTCCTGCGCCCTATCGTAGTCGAGAGCAGTCACCCTTACCAGGCGCCCCAAATCGGTTTCTTTGCGTCCGGTCACAGGGTCTATCAAGACCGGCTCACTGTGGCGGATACCGTCTGCCTTCGCTGTCTGAATCAGGGGGAAAAACCGCTCGATGCCGGGGGGCGATTCTGCATCATTTTTTGCCGGTTTTGAGATGGCGGGGTATTCAAAATTTTGAATACTCGAACCGTCATCCGAAGGGTCAGCACAAGGGTCGCTGGGAGTGGTCTCCTGTGCGGCCTCCTGCGCCTCCATCCAGGCAGCCAATGCCTGCGGGTTGTTCATAGCGATCGCCAGCAACCGAGGGCAGGCATCATCGCCAAGATTCTCCTTGAGGACAGCCATCAGGGACGGCGGGCGCGGCTTGATATGGCCCTCACGTTCGCGGACTTCGCGGGCGCTCAGGTATTCAATGGGCTTGCCTGCGGCGTCTTCATCTCTCCGCTGCTTTGCCCGCCGCCGCTCGTGCCATTCTGTCAGGTATGCCTGCTGTTTCTCCGGGGTTAGCTTGCTGAGGGCCTCGATAAAATCCCACGGAATAGGCTCCCATAGGGAAAGTGCCCAGCGGCGACTAACGACCGCCCATTGAGCAAAGAGAAGTGCGCAATCTTTCCCGAAATGGTCTGTCACCCACGCCGTCTTATCGCCTGCCGGTAGCAGGTCGTGAACCTGCCCGATCATCAGCTTCAGGTAGATTGGGAAGGCTTTGTGCTTACGCCATAGACGGCGCAGCGTCTTGCAAGCGGCCTCCCCATTCCAGCCCTGCGCCTCGACACGTACCCGAAGTTCCTCCGTCACTTCGACCGGCAAACCCTTCAGTAGTTGCCTGGTGAGGGTAAGGAAAGTTTTGTCCGGGGTCGCCTTACCCTCTTCAGCCTCTTCCATCGGAGCAGATGGCGAGTCTTGCCGCTGAGAACAGTAGCCCTCGGCAGCAAGCGCCTTCGCACAGGCGGAAAAGTCGCCGCCGTACTCCAGTAGTGTGAGGATCTGAAACGGGCCATAGGTTCCACACGTCTTCCCGGCTGGTATCTCGAAGGGCGAGGCATTGCTGCTGAAGACGTGCAGTAAGCCACTGCCGCGATAGTTCCAGCAGGCACTCCACCCGTCCCCATCCTTTCCAGGCCGGGCAAGGTAGACTGCTTCTCCGTTCTGCCGGCGCACTTGCCAGCCGTGCTGCAGAAGGATCGGCAGCACATCCGGGTTACTCCTGTTGTAGAGGTCGCCGGGCCGGTCGCCGCCATCGCTCCCGCGCCTTGCTGCCTCACCCTTCGGCGTCATTGTAGCGGGCTCATGCTTCTCTATAGGATCGGACACCAGCGCCGCCATGCGCAGCAGGAACGTATGCTCTGCCAGCGTGAGGACCGGCAGGCGTACCAGGTCACCGCGCAGCAGCTTGTAGGGCTTGCGGGAGGGGTGGCAGGCCAGCGGAGAACCGGGGATCAGGGCATATCCGCCTTCCGCCCGCGTCTGAATGGCGACCGTGACGGCCTTCTCCTGGCCGTCCACAGCGACCACGCGCCGTTCTTTGCCCCCGATCTTGACGAAGCACTGTTTTCTCTTCTGGATGCGCTCAGCGCCTTCGGGTATGTCAACGATCGCCCAGGCCAGGTCCTCAGACCCTCCGACCGGCTCCTGACATTGCCACCGCACATGATAGCCGCCCGCCGGCGTCTCCACCAGGCAGAACGTAGCCTTGATGCGCTCGGCCAATGCCGGGTCATGGTCGGCGACGGCGCCGATCCAGCGTTGGAGGAAATCGCGCTGGTCAATGTCGAAGACGCACAGGTTTCCGCTGATGGCGCCGCCGATGGTGGCGAACCCATAGCCAGCGCCCCACCACGACGCCACCTCTTTCCGGGTCGAACGTTCTGTCTGGAGACGCT
>DATGIG010000212.1:0-14941 GCA_035295825.1 Chthonomonadaceae bacterium
GGGATCTCGTGCATTCGGCTCCGCCGCGAGTGCGGCGTCACGCCGCAGGGCATCGTCTTCGGCGAGTACCTGCCCTCCGGAGAGATCCACCTCTATGCCGTTCCCTCCCACACCTGGGTCCTGCCCTATCTGCTGCACGACGCCGACCTGGCGGCCTTTGCCCGGTACGGGTGTCGCTGGGAGCTCGACGTGACGCGAGAGCGCACCACGCTGGCATGGAAACCGACCGGCTTACGAGACTTTTATCTCTACGCGGTGCTGGCGCATGAGTTGGGCCACCACCTGCTGCAGTATCACAAGGGCAAACGGCAGACAGCCCTCTGCCGCCGCAGTGACCATGAGAAGCGAGCCGACCTGCATAGCCATCGGGTGCAGGTGCGCCTGAAAGGGGAGCCTTCCAATTGATGCCTCACGCATCGAACCCCCTCACTCTGATCGGTGAAGAGATCGCCGGGGAGTGGAATACCACTGCGCTGGCGAACATCGCGCAGGCTTTCGGCGGCGACTATCTGCCCTACAATGGGCAGGCGGAAGAGGGAGAGGATCTCGACACAGCCTCAGCGCAGGGCGACCTGCTCCGCTCCTTCGACTGCCTGATCGCCGCGGAGAACCGACCCGACGCCCGCAACATCTACGCATTTCGCCCGCAGGTAACGGGGCGACGGGCGCTGCTGGTCGGGAACGAGGCCAAGGGGCTGCGCCGCCGAACGCTGAAACAGGCGCACGCGGTGGCGGAGATCCCCCTCGTCTCCAAGAACATCAACTGCCTGAACGTGGCTGCAGCGGCGGCGATCATGCTCTACTATCTCCATCTGCCGGAGCCGTTGCCCCAGAAACGGCGCACGCTCGCGAGCCTTCAGAAGAGCCGCCCGGACATTCTGCTTATCGGTGGGTCGGATGCGATGGAATTGGGCAGCGCCATCCGCTCGACCTGCGCTTTCGGTTGGGAGCGCCTCTTTCTGCTGGATCGCGGCAACGCCTGGTACGAGTGCGACCGGATCATCAAGTCGGAGGGGCGTGGGGCGGCGCGGCGGGGCCGCAACCCCATCAAGATCCTCCCCTACCGGGACGGCCTGCTGACGTCCTATCGCAGGCGGATCGTCTTTACCACCGATCCACAGGCGCGGCGTCCGCAGTCTCTCTCCCTGGCGGAGAAGGACACGCTGATCGTCCTGGAAGACACGCCAGGCACGGCGGCAAGCTGGTTTGAGGCCAATGGCGACACGCAGGAAGTCGTCTATGCCGCCCTTCCTCCCGTCGCGCCCGACCGGTATCACTTCCGCCAGATGGCCTCCATCGCCCTCGCCGAGATCGCGCGCCAGTTAGGGCAGCCGGACGGCGAGGGGATCTATCTGCGCAGCCGCAAGCAGCGCTACCGCAAAGAGATCGAAGCCGAGAGCGTGACCGCCCTACTGGACCTCACGGATCTCGCCTGTTTTTGACACCGTTCCGACGAATAACTCGTCTATACTAACATGAGCGACTTTTTTAGTGGAATTGTAGAGCGGTGCGGAAAGGCCTGGGCTGTCATCGGCTGGGTGCTGTTTATCGGTCTGGCGGCGGTTCCCTTCGTCGCGCCTACCCTGGCCGCTTTTCTGCTGTTCGGTATCAGCATCGGTATCCTCTGGCTGGTCTGGTGGCTTGTAGATGCGGTAGACCAGCAGGTGGAGGGATGGCAGTATGCCGTTGGCATGCTGTTATTGGCTATCGGCTTCGTCAGTCTCTCTATCGGGGTTGCGAATGCGGCCTCCGGGAACCGTTATGGCAGCTTTTTGATCCTCGCCGCCTGGATCCTCTATTGGGCTAAGGTCCGCGAATAGGTAAGGAACCGCTACGCATGACACTGACAAGACGTACTTATGCCCTTCCTTCCGAAACGCTGAAACGGTTTGAGCGGGAAGTCAGCCCCAGCAAGCGGAGTGCCAAGGTAGCTGAACTCATAGAAAACTGGGTCCGCGAGCGAGAACGCGAGGTCTTGCGACAGAACATTATTGAGGGCTGTCGCGAAATGTGGGATGTGTATCTGGAAACCGCTCAGGAATGGGAACCCCTCGACGCACAATTGGTAAAATGGTCAGGTACGTCCTCGCCAAAAGAACGGGAAAAATCCGTCTTTTGGCGGATAACATTCCGGTTCGCTCGTACGATAATATAGATGTGCGATGTGATACAGGAAGTGAGGAAATATTATGGCTACTTTGAAAAATACCGCAACCACCGTGGAAACAAAACCTGAAACCCGGCCCGTTGAGACCATACCTGCCAATCCGAACGACCCGTTCGGCGTCCACCGCCAGATCATCGAAGAGATCGAGGAAGTTGGACGGAGATACACCGAGCCGCAAAAATAGTACGAGAGCTAACCTGCGCTTCGGCGCGTGTCATGCATAACGGGCCGCTGGAATCCTCCTGTTCCAGCGGCCCATTGCCTGAACCACGATGGATGCAACATTTGAAACCCGATGGCGAGCGCGCCGTCCTCCCTTTGATGCGGTACGGATATTTTGACATCACCTGCACCGCCGATCTAGGAGACGGAACTGGCTGTGGGCTGCATCATAATCCGTGGTTCTACATAGTTGTGGATTGAGGGGAGAGTTCCTTGCTGGTTTTGGCTCCTGCCTGGCGTAGCAAAGGAATGATTTGCCTCCTCTGGCTGATCCGATATTGGACTTGAAAAGGAGTGACTCGAAAAGGGGAAGCGTGGGGTCGCTTGCTTTTGCTACGCACATAATCAAGTGGCGTTTCCCCTTTTAGATCGCGAGCATTCACGTCAGGATGATATCGTAACAGGGTTTGGATACATCCTAGATTGACATTCCTACAGGCCATGTGCAGGGCCGTCGCTCTTACGTGATCACGCGCCGCGATGTCAGCCCCATGGTTCAGGAGAAGTTCTATTGTTTTGCGTAATTCCTCCTCCACAGCTTTGCAAACCAGCATGGGATCGTCGGGAGTACCGGGAGGAATAAGCACGCGATGGTAAAACTGTAAATCCTCGACACAATCCGTTCGCACGGACACGGCACTAAACAGTGCCGTGTCTAGATCTTCCTGGAGGTTGTCACCCGCTCCGGCTTCCAGGAGGATTTGAACTTGACTGCCAGGAGAATGGCTGGCTGCATAGATCAGCGCCGTTTGTCCGTACCCATCTCTTGCATTGACCTCGGCTCCCCAGTCCAGCAGCAAGGAAATCAGTTCCTTATCTTTATAAAAGGAGGCACCCATCAAGGGTGTCCGATTGTTTGTGCTATATATGTTGAACGTTGAACCGCCGCCATTGACGTTGGCTCCATGCTCCAACAACCGTTGTGCGATAGCCGCACTTTGCACATGCAAGAGGGCCGCTTCTCCATTGTAGGGAATCAGATTGACTTCCGCTCCGGCCTCCAGTAGAAGGATCACTGCCTCTGTATGGTCGCCCTGGACTGCCAGGATCAAGGGGGAATCTCCATGGATATTGGTGGCGTTGACATTCTCACCTCGCTCCAGCAACAGCCGCATCACGCCGGTACGCCCGTATTGGGCGGCTAACAGCAGCAGATACTCATTTCTGGTAGGGTAATCCCATGCCTTGCCCTGTGGGTCCGCCTCCAGTCCGTCCCGCACGACTTCGGTCTTCCCGAGCATGGCAGCCAGTTCCAGATCCATGGTTGCGCCCCTATCGAGCAGGAACTGTGCAATCTCATCCTGGTGATAGATAGCCGCATAATACAAAGCATTGTGCCCGTAGCGCATTCGATTGATGCCCCAGCCGCGTGCTACAAGAGATTGCAGTGTGTCCAGGTTCCCATGCTGCACTGCTTCCCAGAACATTTCGTCAGATTGAGACTGGTTCATGCGTTTTTCTTCTGCAGTTTCCGTTTTGCCGACATTATCAAAACCCGGTCTTCGGATACAACCCGACTATAAGCACACCGAGATTTCCATGATCCCGGATCATCGAGCGCAATCTGTTCACCTTTTTCGTCATGACTTCGCTCCGTATTGCCGCATGAGTAGATACATTCGGATTGGGGTTCTTATCCTAACCTTCCAACTGTGATTTCCCCTCCCTGAGAATAGGGGGAGGGCCGGTGGTGGGAGCGGATCGGCGCTAACTTCCCGAGGGCGGGAGGGCACGCTTCTGGGCCTCGATCAGCGTCTCGATGAGGCCGTCTATCCGGGTATCTACCACCTGCCGTGCCGGGTCGGCGTCGTACCAGGCGAGGATCTCCTTTGCACCCCAGGAGAGGGGGATACCGGCGGCGAAGTCCGGTACAAAGCGCTTGATCTTGGTGTTGTCGAAGACCATGCTGTGCGCCTTGTCGCCCAGCAGGCCGTCGCCCCAGCGGGAGTCGTAGGCGGCGATGACCTCCGAAGGGACATGCACCAGCGTGGGAGGCGGCGCTCCCGCCGCAGCGGCAAAGATACGATAGATCTGGTCCCAGGTGACGACCTCGTCCGAGGTGATATGGAACGCCTCCCCGACCGCGCGGGGATTGCCCAGCAGGCCGACGAACCCCTTCGCAAAGTCCTTATGGTGGGTCAGCGTCCAGAGCGATGTCCCATCGCCATGCACGACGACCGGCTTGCCCTGCCGCATCCGGTGGATCGCCGTGTACCCGCCGGTCAGAGGCAGCGTCGTCCGGTCGTAGGTGTGCGAGGGCCGGACGATGGTCGCCGGAAAGTTCTCCTCGCGATAGGCCCGGATCAGGCGCTCCTCGCAGGCGATCTTGTTGCGGGAGTAGGCCCAGAACGGATTGGCCAGGACCGTGGATTCCGTGATGGGGAGGCTGGTCGGCGGGGTCTGGTAGGCCGAGGCGGAGCTGATAAAGATATACTGGCCGGTCCGGCCCCGGAAGAGCTCCAGGTCGGTCTCCACCTGCTCCGGCGTGTACGCGATCCAGTCCACCAACACGTCAAACGTATGCCCCTCGATCGCGCTCCGGACGGAGGCGGGGTCCCGGATGTCGGCGTTCAGGACGGTGGCCCCGTCCGGAATAGGGCGCGACGCCGTCGTCCCGCGATTGAGCAGGTAGAGGTCGAGACCCTTCTCTACGGCCAGGGAGGAACAGGCCGAGCTGATGATGCCGGTTCCCCCGATAAACAATACTTTTACGCTCAATGCATTCTCCTTGACGCTCAGGGTTAGGCCCTGGCGGCGGCCATGTTCTCGCCGGGCCGTAAACGACCCGTCTGGCGGGCCTTCGGCCAATCGCCCTGCGGGCGGAAATCTCAATCGAATCTTATCCGTGGGGCTAAACCTTGGCTGCTGCTGCCATGCGTGCCTGTTCTTCTTCGAGCATCCTCTGTCTGCGCTTCACGCCCTCCGAAATCACCCGTTCGCGCGGTGCGGTCGGCTGGAAAGCGAACCGCTCTACGCCCAGACCGCGCAGGACCGCGCGTTCGACCGGCGAGAAGTCCGTCGGGTCCTCCCGGTCGAAGCGCATCGGCTCCTTGAGCGCGATAGGAGGGTTGGTAATAAAGCGAGCCTTGCCGGAGTGGTTCTGGCTGGAGGCGTGCAGCACAAACGGATGGATCAGAGCCACATCGCCGACCTGGCCCGTCAGTTCGATAAACTCTTTGCAGGCGTGGATGAGGGAGTTGAAGGGGGCTTCCGGAGGACCGCCGGGCAGTACGCCCTCGGGGTGCGCCGCCAGCAGGCGCGCCACCGGGCCGACCGAATCGCAGGCTACGAACGTGCCTCCGCCCTGCGGGGCGATGTCCGACCAGATCACGATGGTGAGCAGTCCCTGCTCCGGGCTGTCCAGGAAGTGGCGGAAGAAGTCCCCGTCCTTGTGCCAGCCGACGGCCTGGGGCGAAGGGGGCTCCCACGGTCGATCCGCGCCCTTATGGAAGTTGACGATCAGGCCGTTCCCCCAGAAGCAGGGCGCGACCCTCTCCTCTCCTCCCAGCAACTGGCATGCCGCCTCCCACGCTTTCGGCGCGATCTCCTGCATCGGCAAGCGATCCAGGGAGGGCATGTGGATGATCTCCTTCTCCCAGGTGGCGGGATCGTCCGGATCGTAGCCCAGCCGCCGGAAGGCGGTTGTGGTCCACTCTTCGGCGAACGCACGGGAAAAGCAGTCGTGCAGGACCACATGACCGCGCTGCATGAAGTGCTCTATCTGCTCCTCCGACAACGGCGGGAGCGGGGCATGGCTCATTCTCTTACTCTCCTTCTACAGCCGAGCTATTCCACGGTGAACCCTTCCGACGGGACCTTCCAGAGCTCGTCGTTATAGAGGAAACTCAGGTAGCGGTCGCCGGGAAGCCAGCGAAGGTCATACAATCGATAGGACTCTCCTTCCACGGCGCCTATAGTATGTCGCTCCGATCCATCGATGCGGCTTACGATGAGGTAGGTCCGCGAACCTCTTTCGTCTGGAAACGCCGAGAGATACCGACGGATGAACCTCGGAAGAGGTAGGGAGTACTCTTGGTGCACCAAAAAGGCGATTCGCTTGCCGTCGTTGGAGAATGGCATCTCCTGGATCCAACTGCCATGAGGGAAGCGGATCGGCGTCCGGCTGGTTACGGCTCCCTGTTGGGTCAGGTCCAGGTGATAGAGGTCCACCACCGTCTCCCCTGGCTTAGAATCATGGAAGCGGTTGTCGTCAAACACGCCATAACCGTAGAGGAGATTGTCTGCGGAAATCGCTTTTGTGGTGAATTCCACCCAGGGGGCTCCTGTAACATCTATCAGATTGGCACGATTGAGGCTGAGTGGGCTGGAGGGGGCAATCGGTAGCACGGCATGGGCAGTGGGGTTCTCCAGATCCCGCAGGTTTACATGGGTAACACCATAGGATGGAAATGTGTTCGCCGGGGGATTTTTCGGTGTCTCTTCCACGAGACCGATGAGGTGCAAATTGTCGTTGGTGAAATAGACATCATCGCGGTCTTCTTCCGGCAAGCTGACGCTGGATTTGCCGTCAACCGTGGCGGCGATATATTTATTTCCGGAGGCAGACCAAGCTACCCATTGACCATTGGGAGAGATCCGAAGTGGTGGGTAGAATTGGCTGCCAAAAAAACTGTCGTTGAAGCGTTTTTCCAGGGAGGTGAGATGGTCGGAGATGCCGGACTGCATGTCCCGGCGCAATATATCCCATCTGTTACCTGTCAGTGGGTCCCCGGTTTGGGTATGGGGTCGAAAGATGAGCAGGGTCTGATCTGTTTGCCAGAGATACGCGTACTCTTGTTCCGCGCCGAATTGCTGCATGGAGAGCAACTGGGTGCTTCTATCGAGCAGGGCGTGGTCGGAGAGATGCCCGAAGGAGAGGATGCCGGTAACGCAGGCGGCAAGTGCGGCGACAAAGATCACCCATCCGAGGGCTCTCTTCGCTTTCGGGCTGCAACCTTGTCGCTCCCAGATCCAGGCGAGCCTGAGGAGAGCGATGAGCACCCCGATCTGGTAGACGCGCACGAACCCGCCTGTGATGTGGAGTATGCCAGGCATGAAGTTCATCAGGAACAGCAGCAGAAAAATGAGCAACAGGCGCACGGCATAGGAAACGCGACGCTTCTTCATAAATCCAATCCTTCGCGCCATACAGCTTTGAGACGCAAATCATCTCAAAGCATTCCTCGCCATCGTTCTCTCGCATCCTTATGAAGCAGGCTGATTTCGTAGGTAGCTCTTCGGATGCTACTTCCATTTCATTCGCCACCGACTCTCAGACTCCTTCTCTATTTTGTGGCGGCTGAACGGCGTCCGTTCAGAAAGGAATCGGACCTCCCATGGAGAAATGAAGCCCGAACAAGAGGGCGCGTTTCAGTGGAGTAGGATGGGTGGGCAGGTCGCCAATAGCCCTCCGTGAGCAGGCGATGTGTCTTCAAGATGAGGGGGAAGACCGATGACACGTGAGAAACCGATTATTCCCGTGAAGTGGAAGCATCTTTCCAGCAAGACGGGCGAATTGCCCGTGCCGCCGGGCTCCGATCAGCAGACGTCCTGCTTGATCCTGGATGCCGATAAGGACGGCCTCAACGACTTCATTCTCACCTGCCGCAATAAGGGGCTGGCCATCGTCTGTATATATGTTCTGGCCTAAAATGGCTTGTTCACTCACCTTACGCAGGCGGGCTATTCCGGGTACAGAACGTACCCGTCTCCTCCACCCCCTCGGACCCGTGGCGGGGCGGAGACCACGGGCGTTCCGCCACCCAGGGTCCGGCCCTCTCTCCGCGATGGACGCGCTTCGCGCTATCGCTCCGTCTGCGCTACGCGCATTCACCCGCCTCCGGACGCCTTCCAACGTGGGAGCATTTCCGTCCGTGAGGACGGTTAGCCGAAGGCTCTCCAGGCGGGTACGTTCTGTACCCGACCTACGTCCGGCTGCGTAAGGTGAGATATTAAGCCTCTGTGTCAGAAGAAGCACGGAACAATCCGGTTGACTTGCGGATAGAAATCACCCCTTCGCGGGCTAGCTCCTGTTCGAGGAAGTCTCTCAAGGCTTGAACCTGATCGTCCGAAAGCCTCATGCCACGGAATTCGGAGCGAATATAGGCCAGCAGAGGCTCCGCCTGCGTCACCCGAAGTGCGTCTTCATATTGGAGCAGCGTCACCTCCTGGAACCAGGGGGCAAGTTGTTCCGCGCCCGTTTCGAGCGTGAAGCCCAGCGCATACATGACCGGGGTGTGGGGGAGGCCGCAACGCTGTTGCAACTGGGCGAGTTCCAGGAGATGATCGTGACCGTTCGTCGCGGCAAACAGCGTGCCGTGCGGTTTGAGGACGCGCCGGATTTCAGAGAACGCTGCGTTCCGGTCTGGCACATGGTAGAGCATATGGTTGGCAATCACGGCGTCTACGGCGGCGTCCGGTAGGGGAATGGCCTGGGCGTCGCACACCTGAAATGCAAAGGGATGCGCCACGGCGCTCAGGTTGGCCTGCGCCTCCTGTAGCATGCCCGGCGAGAAGTCCGAAAGCAGAATATTCCATGTGGCAGGGATCCGCTCTCGATTGCGCAACCAGAGCATGCCGGGGCCGCAACCCAGTTCGAGGATATGGCAGGAGGTAGGAAGATCGAATTGGTCGAACACCCACCGATGCCAGCCATACGGATTGACGCTGAACTGTGCGTGCAGCGCCACACGCGCGTTGAGGTTATCCGCGTTTCGGTACTGCTTCTCACGCAGGTAGGCGGCATCGGTGGCTAATGACATACGGTTTCAGGCTCCTCTCCATTACGCGATGGGTACGCTCAGGGAGTGACCGTGAGGGTGGTCGCTCGCGATGAGCCGTTGTAACTGGCCGTCAAGCGCACCACGGCGGTGCTGGCGATCACATTGGTGCCGATTGGGAAGGTCACGCTGGTCTGCCCGGCAGGGATAAATTGCGTGCCGTCAATCGGGACCGCGGCGCGGTCGCTGCTGGTGAACGTGATCAGGACGCCGCCAGGCGGAGCGGGCTGGGTGAGTTGGACCGTTCCGGTGGGGTTGTAGCCGCCCTGGATGGGATTGGGACTGACTGTGAACGCGGCGAGCGCCGCGATGGGAACCACGTTGAGAGTTATGGAGGCGGTCCCATTGTAAGTCGCTGTCAGGCGCGCCGTCTGGACGCTGCTGACCTCATTGGTGCCGATAAGAAAAGTAACGCTCGTCTGCCCGGCGAGTACCGTCACCGTGGCATCGATGGGAACCGTCCCACGATTGCTGGAGGTGAGGTGGACCAGTGCGCCGCCGGGTGGCGCGGGCTGGGAGATCTGGATAGTGCCCGTGGGATTGTAACCGCCCGTGATCGGGTTGGGGCTGACCGTAAAGGAGACGATAGTTGGGATGGGAACCACATTCAATACAGTAGAGACAGTATTCTGAGAGGTTGCCGTCAGCGTTACGGAGGCAGTGCTGGAGACGACATTGGTCCCGATAAGGAACGAGACGCTGGTCATTCCCGCCGGAACCGTTACCGTGGCATTGATGGGAACTGCGCTCCGATTACTGCTTCTGAGCGTGATGACGGCCCCGCCGGCAGGTGCCGGGCCGGTCAATTTCACGGTTCCTGTCGGGTCGTATCCGCCGGTAATGGGATTGGGGCTGATGGTGAACGCAGCGATCATGGGCAAGGTCTGTGCGCCCGGTACGACCGCCAGGTCCGCGAGGAGGTTGGCCCCGACGAAAGAGCCCAGGCCGGTAGCCAGATCGTAGCCGGTTACGGCGGGGTAGAAGAGATTGGTGCTGCTGTCCGCAATATCGTGGAAATCCGAGCTGTAGTTCGTGCCGTCGCCGATCTGATACAGCGCCAGGTTGGCAAAGCCCAGCGTTGCGGCTCCGTTCGTCGTGCGCTGCTGGTTGACCAGCGCGGTAAACGCAGCCCATAGGGGCGAGCCGCAACTGGTTCCTCCGAACACGCCCCACTGTCCGTCGAAGTAGATGGCATACCCTGCTTCCGGGTCAGCATTGAGAGAGACATCCGGCACGTTGCGCATCGTCTGCGAACCGAGGGAGGCTGTGGAGATGAGGTCCGACTGATAGGACGGGATCGGCCAGAACCCGCTGATGCCTCCGCCTCCCGCGCCCCGGCGCACGCTGCCTGCGTTCCAGGTGGTCTCGCTCAGGTACGATCCGCCCGGCCCATTGGTGGACAGGCTGGTTCCTCCCACCCCGGTAACATAGGGCTGCGAGGCGGGATCGTCCACGCTCAGTGTAAAGCCGTCATCATACGCGCCGCTGTCTCCGGCGGCCGCATAGAGGGATTGCCCCTGGGCGGCCATCTGCTTGAAGATCGCGTTTTCGGAGTTGAGGGTGCTGGTGGATAGCTGATTTTCCGGCGCGCCCCAGGAGGTGCTGATCTGCTTGGCGAGGTTATCGGAGGCGATCTGATTATACGTGTCCACCACTCCCGTACTCGTCGTGTCGGGGCCTTCATAGATGAGGATCTTATTGACGCCGGAAGCCAGGGCGATCTGTAACTCGATGTCCAGCGTCACCTCGCTTGCGCCGCTGCCTGCTTGCCCGGAGAAGTTGTCCACGAGGACGGTCTGAAGCGGCACATTGGGCAGGCCGAACTTATTCTCATAGGTAGTGATGTCCGATTGGGTGAAACCATCCAACTCGAAGAGCGCCAGGGTTTGCCCTGCCCCCGTAAGTGTGGATCCGCTTAAGTTATAGGCGGTGCGAATATCGGACGGCGACATCCCTCCGAACGGCCCCGACCCGATGGTGTGCGGGTTCAGGCTCAGCAGAGACAGGTTGCGCCGGATCCCATGGGGACGCCAGAGGGCGGCATTGTCCAGGCCGATAACGCCGGAGAGGACACGGGCGATGGAGGCAGGCACTTGCGGCTCCGAGGTGGGCGCGCGGAACTCGGTGTGGTTGGCCGTGCGATAGCGCATCAGGCCGACGTGGAACGCCTGCGCGACGGCAGCGGCAGGGCCGGAGACGTTGAGCAGCAGGCGGTTGGAGTGGCTATGGGTGACACTGAGGCCCTGCGCGCGTGCAAAGGCCGCCAGAGCGTTATAGTCGGCCTGAGTGGGCGCAAAGTTGTCCCGGAACTGCTGCGATGTCAGGTAGTGGCCGTAAAGCGGATCATTGGGATCGTAGAGGCGCGTAAGGATCTCGTCCAGGAGCGCTTCATTGCGGAGGGGCAGCGTGAGAGCCAGAGGAACCTGCTCCTCAGCATCCGTAGGAGCGATGGCGTTCGCCTGCGCGATGACGGGAGGCAGATGGCCGCTCAGAGCGACCAGAGGCTCCTTTTGCGGAGGTAGCCCTTGCGAGAGGGCGTTACCGCCCGACAACAGAACGAACGCACTTAAAATCAGCGCGCAGATCCCACGCTGTAGAGTATTCCCTGACCTCATATCTACTCCTTGTCTGACATGGGGCAGCCATACAAAGGGTTCTTATTATCTGACGACACTTCCGGCGCACAGTTCCTATAGCTTCCGACGCAATGTCCACGCTTTTAGGTTCTCCGTTCTCGCTTCAGAACCAGTTCAACTCACAAGGTGGTGAGGGGGTGTCGGTGTGTTCTCGGCGACGCGCAGAAGTGGCTCCGGCGGTGCGTTCTCATTTGCTCTATTATACACGACAGGAGAGAGCGGTGTGTCGCACAGCCGGCACAGGCTTTCGGCGTTACGCTGGTCGGGGGGTAGATATGGCAGCCGCAACTGCTGGAAGTAGTCTGCTTCGGTAGGGCAGGGGAGGAGCGATCCACCCAGAGCGCTCCCGACCTTCCGAGCGACCTGCGCCTCTTGAGGGTTAGAGAAACACCAGAGCGCTCCCTCTATCTGGAGCAGGGGATCGGGCATCAGCCCACCTGCGCTGCGCTGCGTGAGGAGCCGGTGCACAAACGCCTCCGGCCCGGTCCGGAGGGCGAGGATCGGCCCCCATAGCGCCGGGCGGGTGAGAGTGAGTTCCAGAGGCAGGTTCTCCAGCAGCGGGATATGGAATGTCATCCGCCGATTGCCGTCGCAGGAGGGCGCTGTCAGGACCCCCTCGCACTGGAGGGCATCGAGTACGCCGTCGAGGGCGCTGAAGGTATCCATCTCCTCCCCAAAGAGGTCGGCGTCGTGGATCGGAATGCAGACCAGATCCACATCGGCGACGTCCGCCTGGCCCCGGCGCAGCGCGCCTGCAAGGCTCGCTTTGTGGCAGGCCGATGCGAGGCGATCCAGAATCGCGGTGGCGATAGGCAGTACCCGTTCTCGTTCCATACGTTCTCTTTTCCTTTCGCTTGAATGATGCTTAAGAATTCAAGAATGTTCTTCTAAGCACCAAAATCGGGCAAACTAAGTGTATGATATTTAGAACACCACTATTGTATCAAAATGCTTCTTCTCTTGTCAAGGGTTTTAGTGGATTTTTGTCTGTTTTTTTGTTATGCTGTAACGGAGGGAGACAGAGAGGATGCTCAGAGCGGAAGGCATAGACAAAAAGGAACTGGGATTGAAATTGCGCGCGCGACGCGAATATCTCCATCTGACGCAGCAGGAGGTCGCGGACGCGCTCTCCATGAACCGCGTCACCTATGCTCAGTATGAGACCGGCAGAAATGAGATGGCCGTATCGGACCTGCCGCGCATCGCGAAGGTGCTGCAGGTTCCGATCTCCTACTTCTTCGAGGAGGAGCGGGATCTCGCCGCGGACGATCAGGCGCCCACCATCCAGGCCTACTACGACGCCCTGCCGCCCGACGAACAGGACGAACTGATCCAGATCGCCCGGATGAAGTGGGAGAAGAAGCGCCGCCGCGAGACGACGCACGGACCGAAATCGGACTAGGACCCGAGCAGTACCATGAAGATACCCCCAGACTGGCCCGAAGACATCACCGACCTCCTCCTGGTCCTGATCCGACAGGCAAATCGCGGACGCGTGCCCGCCTCGCTGGAGGAGTGGGAGACCGTCGCCGAGCGCTTCCTGCGTGAACTCTACATCGTCCGCACCCATGGGAGGAGCCGGGGCGTCCTCTATGAGGACGTTCTGGTGGTGAAGTGGACGTCGGAGCAGAAGCAGCTCTTCTCCCGAATCGCGCACGAACTGGGCGAGTACCTGCTCTGCTCCGAATGGGAGCCGCCGGTCTGCGTCCCGCCCACCGATCCGGAGCGCCAGCGCCACGACCTGGCCCGACTGCTGGAGTTGAAGGTGTTGCTCGATGCCGTGCGACCGGAGCGCGACCGCTCGCCCGAACCCCTGATCGACGCCGATTTCGATCACGATAAGGAGTTCTGGGATGGCGACCTCCTGGACGACGACGCCAACGACGCCCGCCCGGATTAGAGGTTCTCGGCGCCGTCGGTCAATTTGTAGCCGTAGCCGCGCACCGTCTGCAGGAACTGCGGCTGGTCCGGGTCCAGCTCGATCTTGCACCGGATGCGCCGCACGCACACGGCCAGCGCTTTGACGCCCAGGTCCGCGTCGTAGCCCCACACCTCCTCGAAGATCCAATCGCGGGAGAGGGCGCGACCCAGGTTGCGCGCCAGAAGGTGCAGCAATTCGAATTCGCGGGCGGTGAGATGCACAGGCTTGCCCTCGACCACCGCATCGTGGAGATCCAGATCCACGACCACTCTGCCGAGTTTGATCTTGTTCTCCGCTCGGGGGGCGGCATCGTACTCGTGCGTGCGGCGCAGATGCGCCCGCACCCGCGCCAGGATCTCATGCGGCTCGTAGGGCTTGGTGATGTAGTCGTCCGCGCCGACCTCCAGGCCGATGATCTTATCCGAGGAGGTGTCGCGCGCCGTCAGCATCATGATCGGCAGGTTGTATTTCGCGCGCACCCGCCGGCACACGGAGATACCGTCCATATCCGGCAGACCGATATCGAGCAGCAGCAGGTCGAAGGCGTCGGTTTCCAGCGCGCGCAGCGCCTCCGCGCCTGTTACCGCCATGGTACAGTGGTAGCCATGCAGGCCCAACAGGCGAGCCAGGGGGTTCAGCACAAATCGGTCATCGTCAACCAGCAGTAACTTGCCGCTCATATCGTTCTCTCCTCAGTCAACGCTTTTCGTTCAGGACGGTCGACGGGGCGCTCTCCACAAGTTCCGGCGGCGCTTCCGCTGTCGGCAGCCACACGGAGACGCAGGCGCCCTCGCCCGGCGCGCTCACGACCTTGATCTCCCCCAGGTGCGCCTCCACGATGCGCCGTGCGCTGAACAGACCCAGGCCGGTACGATTCGCACGGGTCGTAAAGAAAGGCTCAAACAGGTGCGGCTGGTGTTCGAGCGGAATACCCGGCCCTGTGTCGCGCACATCCACCCGCACCCAGTCGGCGTCGCGCTGGATACAGACCGTGATCGTCCCCCCTGTCGGGCCGACCGCATTCAGAGCATTGAGCAGCAGGTTCACAAAGAGGTGCTCCAGGCGGCGCGGGTTCCCAAAAGCGGGAGGCACCTTGCGCTCGACCTGTTTCCGCAGGCGCACATCGTCCACTTCCGCCTGCCCTTCGACCAATCGGAAGACGAAATCGATGATCTCGCTCAGATCTATCGGGCCGGAGTGGATATGCTCCTCCTCC